>JADJZB010000002.1:0-323880 GCA_016719485.1 Holophagales bacterium | reverse complement strand
GAAGTCCGAGGTCTCCCAGCGGCTTCTCGCGGGAGACTTCGCCGGCGCGAAGGACACGGCCGTCAGATATCAGACCCTCTTCGGGAAGGACCGCTACTTCATCGAGCTGATGGACCACGGTCTTCCGGTGCAGCGGCAGCTCATGCCCGACCTCCTGCGCCTTTCGCGGGAGACCGGGATCCCCGTCGTCGCCACGAACGACGCCCACTACCTCCAGAGGGACGACGCGGAAGCCCAGGACGTCCTCCTGTGCATCGGCATGGGAAAGACCGTCAACGACACCCGGCGGATGAGGTTCTACAACTCGGAGTTCTACGTGAAGAACCCCGGGGAGATGACCGAGACGTTCCGGCCCTGGTCTCTCGAGGCCGTGAAGAACTCCGCCGCCATCGCGGACCGGGTGGCGCCGAAGGTCATCGTCGACACCAGCCTGAAGCTCCCGACGTTCCCCCTCCCCGAGGAGGCGGGCGGTCCCGACGAGTACCTCGAGAACCTCGCCGGCGACGGACTCGAGCGGCGCCTCGCGCCGATCGCCGAGCTCATCGCCGCGGGCCGGACGAAGCACCCGCGCAAGGACTACGACGACCGGCTCGAGTGGGAGCTGTCGGTCATCAAGAAGATGGGGCTCTCGGCCTACTTCCTGATCGTCTGGGACTTCATCAAGTTCGCCAAGGACGAGGGGATCCCGGTCGGGCCGGGGCGCGGGAGCGCCGCCGGGTCCCTCGTCGCCTGGACGCTCGGGATCACCGAGGTCGACCCGCTTCGTTACGACCTGCTGTTCGAACGGTTCCTCAACCCCGACCGGATCTCGATGCCCGACATCGACGTGGACCTCTGCGAGCGCCGGCGCGGCGAGGTCATCGAGTACGTCCGGAAGAAGTACGGCAAGGACAACGTCGGCCAGATCATCACGTTCAACTCGATGAAGGCGCGGGCCGTGATCCGCGACGTCGGGCGGGCCCTGGACGTGCCGCTCGCCGAGGTGAACAAGCTCTGCGCGATGATTCCGGCGAACCCGGGCAAGCCGGTGACGCTGAGCGAAGCGCGGCACAGCGTGAAGGAGCTCGCCGACACGCTCGCCGGAAACGAGGCCTACCGCAAGCTCTTCGACCTCGGAGAGCGGCTCGAAGGCGTCTCACGACACGCGGGAGTCCACGCGGCCGGGGTCCTCATCGCGCCACGGCCCCTCGTCGAGTACCTCCCTCTCTACAAGAACAACAACGACGAGATCACCACCCAGTTCGAGATGAAGTCCGTCGACAGGATGGGGCTCCTGAAGATGGACTTCCTCGGTCTCATCACGCTGACGATCCTCGATGACGCGGTGAAATCGGCCGGGAGAAGGACCGGGCGAAAAGTCGACCTTTCCACGATTCCACTGAACGACCCGGAGGCATTCCGCCTCTTCTCGGAAGGACGGACCGACGGCATCTTCCAGTTCGAGTCGTCGGGAATGCGGGACCTTCTGCGGCGCGTCCAGCCGAGCGTCTTCAGCGACCTGGCGGCGCTGAACGCCCTCTACAGGCCCGGAGCGCTCGACGCCGGAACCGTCGAGGTCTACATCGAGAGACGGCGCGGCAAGAAGTACGAGTACCCGCTTCCGCAGCTCGAACCCCTGCTGAAGGAGACGCACGGCGTCCTCGTTTACCAGGAGCAGGTGATGCTCGCCGCGCGGGCCGTCGCCGGCTATACCCCGGGAGAGGCGGACAAGCTTCGAAAGGCGATCGGAAAGAAGGACGAGGCGCTCCTGAAGGCCGAGGGGGAGAAGTTCGTCAAGAAGTCGGTGGCGAACGGCGTCCAGAAGAAGAAGGCCGAGGAGCTCTGGGAGCTGATCCTCCCCTTCGGCCGATACGGATTCAACAAGTCGCACTCCGTCGTCTACGCCCTTCTCGCCTATCAGACCGCGTGGATGAAGGTCCACTTTCCGGTGGATTTCATGGCGGCGACGCTGACGGCAGCCTCCGGCAAGTCCGAGGACGTCGTGAAGTACGTCAACGCCTGCCGCGAGATGAGGATCCCGGTCCTCCCGCCCGACGTGAACACGTCCCAGCTGTCGTTCACTCCCGACGGCGAGGCCATTCGGTTCGGGCTGGGTGCCGTCAAGGGGGTCGGCGAGGGGGCCGTGAACTCGGTACTCCAGGCGCGGGCCGCAGACGGCCCGTTCGCCGGTCTCACCGACTTCTGCTGCCGTGTCAACGTGCGGTTGAACAACAGAAAGGTCATCGAGGCGCTGATCCGTTCGGGTTCGTTCGACTCGCTCGGGAAGAGCCGTGCATCGCTCACCGCCGGAGTCGACTCCGCCATGGACGTGGCCACCGCGGAGCGAAAATCGAACGACTCGGGTCAGGGAGGGCTCTTCGGTGACGAGGCCTCCCACGACCACGCCGATCGGTTCCCGGACCTCCCCGAGTGGTCCCCGGACGAGCGGATCCGGTACGAGAAGGAGACTCTCGGGTTCTACATCACCGGGCATCCGCTCGCCCGCTTCGAGGAGGAAATCGGTCTCTTCGGCGACGTGACGGCCGAGAACGCGGCGGCAAAGGTCGACCAGAACGTGAAGATCGTCGCCCTCCTCGCATCGCTCAAGAAGACGCAGATCAAGAAGGGGCAGAACGAGGGGAAGATGATGGCCAAGGGCGTCCTCGAAGACCTGACGGGCTCCGTCCCGGTCACGATCTTCGCGTCGCTCCTCGAGCGGACTGGTCCCTGGCTGGCCGAGGGGCGACCCGTCCTGGTCTCGGGCATCGTTCGTTCGTCGTCCGCTCCGGGCGCCGCGGAACCCGAAGAGGGAGGTGGCGTCGTGCCGGTCGAGATCATCGCCCGCGAGATCCAGGCGCTCGAGGGGATGCGCGAGGCCGCGGCCTGCGCGGTCCGCCTGACGACCCCGCTGCCGGGAACCCTCGACGAGACGTTCGTTTCGGTCCGCGAGATCCTGGAGTCGTCTCCGGGCTCGGTGCCGGTGTCGCTGGCCGTGCGTCGAGCCGGCCACTGGGAAGTCACGGTACGAGCCGCCGGACGGCTGGCGGTTCGACCGACACCGGAGATGACGAAGGCGCTGGAGAGGCTTCTCGGACCGGGCTCGGTCCGCTTCGTCTACGACCACTCGTGAGCGAGCGGGATGCCGGATCCATCGCGCCCCTCCTCGGCCCGCTCGCCCGTGCCGCCCGGACGGCGGGACGCGAAGCCTATCTCGTAGGCGGCGCCGTCCGCGACCTCCTGCTGCGACGGCCGCCCGTCGACGTGGATGTCGCCCTCGAGGGGCCGGTGAGCGCGGCAGCGGGGTTCGTCGCGGCGCTCACCGCAGAAGCGGGGTGGATCGTCGAGGCCCGCCACGATCGCTTCGGGACGGCGACTCTGCAAGGGCCGGACGGAAGGCGGGTCGATGTCGCCGCGACGCGGGACGAGCACTATCCGTACCCGGGGGCTCTTCCCGTCGTGAAGGCCGGTGCGCCCATCGCCCGGGACCTCGCCCGAAGGGACTTCACCATTCACGCGATGGCGTACCGTTTCTCCGGCCCGGGGCTCGAAGCGATGCTCCTCGACCCTTTCGGCGGCGAGAGGGACCTCGAGCGGAAGAACCTCCGGCTGCTGCACGAGGGCTCTCTGGCGGACGATCCGACACGGGCTCTGAGGGCCGTGCGCTACGCGGCGCGACTCGGCTTCGGGCTCGACCCGGGCTTCGCTGCGGCCCTTCGCATCGGAGTCGAGAGCGGCGCCTTCCAGCGGATATCCGGCGATCGGCTCCGGAGGGCGCTCCAGGAGGTCCTCTCGGAGGAGAATCGGGGCGTGGCCGTTGAGCTCCTCGGGCGCCTCGGCGTCCTCGACGTGGTCGTGGAGGGTTGGGGGGCCTCGCTCACTGGCGCCTGGAATCATCCCGGGGCCTTGTCTGCAGACGAGGCCTGGGCCAGGCTCCTGGCGCCCGCAGATCCGGCCTTGCGGGCGCGGGTCGCTGTGCGGCTCAACTTCTCCCGGGCTCTCCGGCGTACCGCGGGGTGCCCGCGGTGACGACGTTCCTGCTGCTGGCTCTGGCGCTGGCCCTCGATCCGGAACGAGCCGTCCCGGCGACACCCACCGCCGTGGAGGCGCCGCGGAACGGGTTCGTGGATTCGACCGCAACGGCGCTCCCGATACCGACACCCCGCCCGGAAGACAAGACTCTGGTGGCCTCTCTCGACGTCGAGCAGGGAGCGGGCAAGGACAGGCTCTCCCTCTACCGGGATGGCACCCTCGTCCTCGTGAAGACCTACGAGGGCGTCCGGAAGGTGAAGAAGAAGGTCCTCTCGGAAGAAGAGATCGGGATCATCCGGAAGGTTTGCCGCGAGGCCCTTTCGCTGGACGTCAGCGAATACCACGTCGACGTCCTGGGGGACGCCAAGCCACGCCGTTTTCGTATCGAGGTCGGACGGAACTCCGCGCCTCCGCGGGTCTTCCAGTTCGATGAACTGGCGCGTGTCCCGCTGGTCCTGGGGCGGGCGCGGGGATCTCTCGAGGGTCTGCTCGATCGATTCGACGAAACGACGGTCTCCCAGGACGACCTCTGGGATCCGTCCGGACTGCGCAGGGGAGACGTCCTGACACATCGCACGGACGGGATGCGATACCGGATCGATCGGGACGACGCCTTCGTGAGAAGCCTCGAGATGGTCGAGGTCGTGCGATCGCTTCAGCGTCTGATCATCCTGCGCGAGGACGTGCCGAAGCTCTTCCTGGACCCCTCTGGCGAGGACGAAGGCGGCGCGCGGCGATGATTCGGATCGTGGCGGGGGAGTTTCGGGGCCGGCGTCTGGCGGTCGGGCCCGGCGTGAGGCCCACGACGGAACGGGCGCGGGAGGCCCTCTTCAGCATTCTCGGCGAGGACGTACGCGGAGCGAGGGTCCTGGACGCGGCCGCCGGTTCCGGGGCTCTCGGGTTCGAGGCTCTGTCGCGAGGTGCCAGGGAGGTCGTCTTCGTCGAATCCAACCGGCGCACGGCGACGATCCTCGAGGCGAATGCCTCCGCGCTCGGACGGACGGACGGTGTTCGGGTCTTCGCGCGAACGGTAGCGGGCTTTCTTCGGCTCGATCGCCCGGGATGTTTCGACGTCGTCTTCTTCGACCCGCCCTGGGCCGATCCGGTCACCGGCGAGCTGGATGGCCTCTGGAAGACGCTGGCTCCGGGTGGGACGTTCGTGGTGGAGCGGGGGAGCGCGGAGAATCCCTGGCCGGGATCGCCCGTGGAAGCGGCTGTCCGGCTTTACGGTACGACGGCGCTCCACATCTACCGGAATCGCGCGCCCGAACCCGCGGAGCCGACAGGCTCCCCGAGCAGCATTGACCCGACCGTACGCTGCTCATAAGATAAAGAGTCGATGCCTCTGCGACAGAGGCGAAACAGGGAGAGAACGAGATATGGCGCTTCCGCGCACGCTCTTCACGTCCGAGTCCGTCACCGAGGGGCACCCCGACAAGATCGCCGACCAGATCTCCGACGGGATCCTCGACGCGATCCTCACCGACGACCCGGACGGGCGTGTCGCCTGCGAAACTCTCGTCACGACCGGGACAGCATTCATCGCCGGCGAGATCACCACCCGGACGTACGTCGACATCCCGAAGGTCGTCCGCGAGACCATCCGCGACGTCGGTTACACGCGCGCGAAGTACGGCTTCGACTACCAGACGTGCGCCGTTCTCTCCTCGATCGACAAGCAGTCGCCCGACATCGCGATGGGCGTCGACCCGGGCGGCGCGGGTGACCAGGGGCTGATGTTCGGCTTCGCGGTGCGCGAGACCGAAGAGTTGATGCCCCTCCCGATCACCCTCGCGCACAAGCTGACGATGCGTCTCGCCGAGGCGCGGAAGTCGCACGACCTGGAGTGGCTGCGGCCGGACGGGAAGAGCCAGGTGACCGTGGAATACGAGGGGAGCCGCCCGGTTCGGGTCGACGCGGTCGTCGTTTCGACCCAGCACGCCGAGACGGTCCCGATCAGCGAGCTGCGAGAGGCCATCCGCGAGGAGGTCATCAAGAGGGTCGTCCCTGCGGAGCTCCTCGACGACCGGACGAAGTTCCACATCAACCCGACGGGCCGGTTCGTCATCGGCGGGCCGCAGGGCGACACGGGGCTGACCGGCCGGAAGATCATCGTCGATACGTACGGTGGAATGGGCCGGCACGGCGGGGGAGCGTTCTCCGGGAAGGACGCGACGAAAGTCGACCGCTCCGCGTCCTACATGGCCCGCTACATCGCGAAGAACCTCGTCGCGGCCGGACTCGCCGACCGGGTCGAGGTCCAGCTCGCCTACGCCATCGGCGTCGCGGACCCCGTCTCGGTCTTCGTCGAGACCTTCGGTACGGAGAAGGTCGATCCGACGACCCTTCCGGGGCTCGTTCGGGAGCACTTCAAGCTGACGCCGAAGGGGATCATCGAGTACCTCGACCTGAAGCGGCCGATCTTCCGGAAGACGGCGTCCTACGGTCACTTCGGACGGAACCTCCCGGAATTCACGTGGGAGCGGACCGATCTGGCCGAACCTCTCGCGAAGGCGGCGGGCTTGGCGGTTCCGGCCGGAGCCTGACGGTTCAGGTCCGGATTCCGAGCAGTCCCCAACCAGCCCCGAGGGAGAAGAAGAGATTGGCTCCCCATGCCGCGAGGAGCGGAGGAAGGGAGCCAGTCTCTCCACCCTTGACCAGGGCCGCACCCAGGACCAGATAGGCGAGGCCGAGGAGCAGGGCGATTCCGATCCCTGCGACAGCGCCCTTCTTCCCGTGTCGAAAAGCGAAGGGGAGCCCGACGAGCGTCAGGAGCAACGGAGCCAGCGTAACGGAGCTCTTCTGGTAGAGGCCGGTCGAGATGGCGGAGACGTCGGCGCCCGCCTTTCGGCGAATCCGGATGAAACGGCCGAGCTCCAGGCTGCTCATCTGTCTCGGGTCGGCCCGTCCCGCCAGGAACGTCCTCGCGGCCTCGGGAGCATCGACGAACGACGTGCCGGACTGCTTCAGAAAGAGGGATTCGCCGTCCTCGCCAAACGTGCGAGTCCAGCCGTCGGCGAGAACGATGCCCTTGCCGGGAACGATCCGGCCGCGTGCACCATAGGACTTCCGAGCGAGGCGAAAGGAAGCCGGATCCACCTCGAAGACCGTGACCCCTGTAACGGCGGAGGATCGCGTGTCCCACGTCTGGGCCGAGTAGAACCGGCCGCCTTCTCCCCGGAGGAAGGACCGCCAGGCGTCGGAAACCGCGGCCGCCGGCTTACCGAGTAGGACGTTCCGAAGACGCTCGGCTTCGGCTGCGGCCTTCGGAACCATGGTCTCGGAAAACGCCAGGAGCCCGCCTCCCACCAGGATCGCGAGGAGGAGTATCGAGGCCGTGGAACGAAGCAGGGAGATACCGTGGGCGAGGAGCGCCGTCGACTCCGACGATCGGACGAGCCCGGCCACCGCGATCAGTGCCGCGGCTGCGAACGCCAGGGGAACGACGTCGACGAGGATCGGGGCCATTTTCGCCTGGAAGTACCCGAGGATCGCCGAAACCGGCGGCCGGACCCTGGCGATGTCGTTCGAGATCTCGAGATACTCGATGAGGATGTAGAGAGAGAGGATCGAGGCAAGGACGAGAGCGAAAAGCTGGAGGAATCGCGTAGCGACGTAGCGATCGACGAGCCACGCCCGCGTGACACCTCTACTGCCCGGAGTCCCCCTTTCGGGCCCTCCGATCGACGGGGTGCTTCCTGCTCCCCGATCCGTTGAATGGCGGGCGAGGATTCGATCGAGAAGCGCCTTCGGGGCGCCGAAAACAGTCCCCTCGAAAAGGGTCCGGTCGTGCCGGATTCGCCGGATGGAATAGAGGCCCAGCGCCAGGAGGAGAGCGTTCGGCAGCCACATCGCCACGGCTGGCGAGATCGTCCCCTTGACGGCGCGGGACTCACCGGAGGCGTAGAGGATGTAATAGGCGAGAACGATCGCCGCCGAGACCGCGAATCCGGCGGCCCGTCCGCCACGGCGATTCACGACCCCCAACGGCAAGCCGATCAGACCGAAAACGAGGCAAGCGGCGGGGAAGGAGAACTTCTTGTGAACCTCGACCCAGGAGAGGCGAGCCAGCGCGCCGTCCTTGGTCGTCCTCGCACGATGGATGAGCTCCCCGAGGGTCATTTCCCGCAACTGCTTGTCGGGTCTCGTCTTGGCGAATCGTTCCTTCGGGTTCGTGTCGTCGAGAAGGACTCTCTGGGTCCGATAGCTGGCCCGGTCGTATCCCCGTGCATCCACCGCCGTGTGGTGCGTCACCGCGTCCTCGAGCCGGAGCCAGAGACGTCCTTCGGATTCCTCCAGCTCGAGAGAGCCTGTACGCGCGAGAGTCAGCCGTTCGCCGTCCGCCGGATTCGAGTTGTCCGTGAGGATGAGCCCCTCGAGCGTCCTGCGGTCCGGCGACGCCCGCTCGACGTAGATCCGGCGTCCCGCAAACTCCGGGCTGAAGACTCCTGGCTGGATGCGTTGGGCGATCGCGAAGGTGGAAAGCTGGAGCTTCATTCCGTACAGGATCCGGTTCGTCCACGGGACGACGCTCGTCATCACGAGCCCGGTCACGAGAGTGAACGCGACGGCCAGAACGGCGATCGGGCGGTAAAGGGATAAGAGATCCACACCTGCCGCACGGAGAGCGACGAGCTCGGAATCCTGGCTGAGGCGCCCGACGCCGACGAGAATTCCGAGAAGGAATGCGATCGGCAGGGTGAGGACGACGATGTGCGGGGTCGAGAACGCGAGGACCCGTCCCATGTCCCAGAAAGGATCCGAGCTCTGAAGCAGAAGGTCGCTGAACTGGACGAGCCCCCGGATCAGCATGAAGCCGGTGTAGATCACGAAGGCCACCGCCGTCGGAGCGAAGACCTCACGAAGAATGTAGCGGTCGGTCAGTTTCATTGAGGAGACCGGGTCTGCGATTCCTGAAAGGAACGACTCTGGCGGCACATTCTAGCTGGGTCGGCCCCTATCGCAACGTCCGATAAGAAATATTATGTTAAATAGTACGAAGACTCTTCCGAATTTCCTTCGGAACAGCGATTCTCGATTAGTGGATTATTGAAGGCCCTCTCGTCAACTGAAGGATCCCTTATCCCTTCCTAAGCCCGAACGAGACTCGGACGAAGGGCCGCTCCTCGACTCTCCGGTACGGACGGCTCAGCGCGGGGCCGGACCTTGCGGGGTGCCATCCGTGACTGCCTTCGGTGACGCAGTCTTCAGGAAGCGCCCGTGGTCTTCGAGGTTCAACTCCCCCGTCTCGATCTTGCGCAGGAGGCTACGAAGCGATTCGAGAATCTCACCCCGGTCTGTGGCACTGCCTCGAAAGACCAGGCTGACGGCGTACTCGGCGTTGGGGGGTTGGAAGTTCAGTTCGTAGGCCTTCCTGAGACTACGAAAGCGGCTAGGTTCGCCGGACTCCACGTCGCGGCGAGCTGAGCGCACGGCGTCCCTTCCGACTCCCGCCTCGCTACCGAACGCGAGAATGGCGTCGAGCATTGCGGGCTCCGTTGGCAGGCGGCCCACCTCGAGGAGGAACGACTTGGAGCGAATGTCGGCGCGCCGACATTCATCCTTGACACGAAGAGGGAGACGAGCGAGTGAGAGAGTCTCCGTGATCGTAACGCGCGACTTCCCGACGGCGCGAGCGATCTGCTCGTGCGTGTATCCGTGTTTCTCCTGAAGCGTGAGGTACCCGTCGGCTTCCTCCAGAGGACTCAGATCCTTCCTCTGGAGGTTCTCGATGAGGGCGATTTCGAGAACCTCGGCGTCGCTGACGTCAAGCACGATACAAGGGATATCGCTGAGTCCGGCCTCCATGGCGGCCCGAAAGCGCCGTTCGCCCGAGATGATCGTGTAGCGGCCATCTTCCCTGGGCCGGACGAGAATGGGCTCCAAGACCCCCTTCGCTTCGATTGAGGCCTTCAGATCGCTCAGGTCTCCGAGGATGCTTCGAGGCTGGTCCGGATTTGCCTCGATGATGTTCATGGCTATCCGACGCCCGACCGAGATCTCCTCACCGCTGAAGAGCTGGTCGACGAAGTGGGGCTCGTGGCGCATCCGGGATGTTTCGGGGAGCCCTCGGCGCTTAGACACGTTCCAGTATCTCCTCAGTAAGGCTGTAGTACTCGGAAGCGCCGGTAGATCTTGGAGCGAAGGTGAAGATGGATTCTCGGTACGCCGGCGACTCCTCCAGGCGAATCGATTTCGACACCGTCGTCTTGAAGAGCTTGCCCTGAAAAACGGTGTCTATCTGCTTCTGGATGTCTCGGCCGAGGACCGTCCGGCGATCGTGAAGCGTGATCACGACGCCCAGAATCTGGAGGCTTGGATTGGGGCGACTCTTGATCTTCTCGATGGTCTCGAGGAGGTCGTCGGTACCTTCGAGTGCGAAGTAGGAGGACTGAATCGGGATGATGATGTGGCTGGCTGCGACCATCGCATTGACGGTGATCATGCCGAGGGTAGGGGGTGTGTCGATGAGAATGGCGTCGTAGGCTGACGCAACCTCGGCCATCTTGTCCTTGAGGCGGTAGTGGCCGTCGATCTCCCCTATCAGCTTAGACTCGACTTTCGCGAGAGAGATCTTCGCGGGGGCCACCCAGAGGCCCGGGAAGTTCGTCTCTCTAATGACGGAGGAGATGGGAACTTCGGGGTCGACGAGAACCTCGTACATCGATGCGCCGATCGTCCGGCGATCGATATAGGACATCGTTGAGTTACCCTGAGGATCCAGATCGACGAGGAGGGTGCGGAGCTTCTTCTGGGCGAGTGCCGCGGCGACGTTGATCGCTGTCGTCGTCTTGCCCACTCCGCCCTTCTGGTTTGTGACCGCGATAATCATGGGAGCTGGCGAGGATACGGGCTGGAGCGCCGGTTCTCAAGGTGAAGAGGAACTCTTTCTCTGCGAATGGCTTGGCGCCAGCATCACCGGGCCGTCTGCCGCGCGCGCCCGAGAGGCGTCACATCTTGTACTTTCCGAGAGATTCCGGATCGGCTTCTTCGAACCACTTCCGAAGGCGCTCATGGCTCTGCGCCTCTTCGGAAGCGTCCTGCGCCCGGCTCATCTCCAGGACCTCCTCCGCGACGAAAACGGGCGAGGATGTCCGGAGCGCCAGGGCGATGGCATCTGACGGGCGGCTGTCGACGATGACGGTGCGTCCGCCGGCAACGAGGTGGATTTCCGCGAAGAACGTGTTCTCGTGCAGCCTCGTGATGACGACAAGATCGACGACCGCATCCAGAGACGAAATCGTCTCCTTGAGTAAGTCGTGCGTCAGTGGCCGGGGCGTCTTGACGCCTTCGAGCTGAAGGGCGATTGCGTTCGCCTCGAATACGCCGACCCAGATCGGGAGGAAGCTTCTGTCGTCGGCATCGCGCAGGATGACGACGGGCATGTTCGCAACGGGGTCGACGATCAGCGCCTTGACGTTCATTCTTACGAGCACGACGACACCCCTTCCCCACCGAATCTGAAAAGCTCAGGGACGCGATTCAAGACGCGGCGCTCGTGCCGCTCGTTTCGGATGGGCGAACCAGGCGAAGGGGCCGGGCCAGGAGGGAATTGGAGAGGCCCTTTTCGACCACGGCTCGCACGAAGGTCCCGGCGGGAGTCCCGGGAATACCTTCGATGTGGACGAGGTGGTTGAATGGAGATCGACCCGTAACCCGCTGACCGGTCCTGTCACTGCCCTCGACGAGCACCTCGAGGACGCCGCCGACGATCGCCTCGTTGGCCTGGAGCTGAAGCGCCTGCTGGTAGTCGTTGAGCCGGGCGAGGCGCTCCTGTGCCACAGGGACCGGGACGTCCTGTTCCCATCGAGCCGCTGCCGTGCGGGGCCGGGGCGAGTAGGTGAAGCAGAACACCGATGAGAAGCGGACCGCATCGAGAACGCCGATGGTCGCCGCGAAGTCCTCTTCCGTCTCTCCTGGGAACCCGATGATGATGTCCGTCGACATTGCGATTCCCGGGATGGCCGCGCGGAGTCTACCGACGAGGTCGAGGTATCCGTTCCGCGTGTACTGGCGTTTCATCCGGCCGAGAATCCGATCGCTGCCCGACTGGAATGGCAGATGGAGCGCCGGGCAGACGACTTCGCTCCCGGCCATCGCGGCGATCAGGTCATCGTCGAAGTTCCTTGGGTGCGACGTTACGAATCGGAGCCTGCGGAGACCGCTGATGGCGGAGATCGCCCTCAGGAGCGGCGCGAGCCCCTGCCCTGTCACCGGGTCTGAATAGGCGTTTACCGTCTGACCAAGCAGCTCGATCTCGACGACCCCATCGCCGACGAGACGCCGGCATTCCTCGACGATCTCGGCCATTCGGCGGTTGCGTTCGCGGCCGCGGGTCATGGGAACCACACAGAAGGTGCAGTTCTTGTTGCACCCTTCGATGATCGTGATGGAAGCGCGATGGGCAACCGTTCGCGCGACCGCCCCGGGCGTGTAGGCGACCTCGTCCATGTCGAAGCCGACTTCCACGGGCCGGTCGCCTTCCTTCTCGACCCTTCGGACGATCGCCGGGAGGAGCTCGATCCTCCCGGTCCCGAGCACGAAGTCGACGGCGGGTGAGCGCCGGAGGATCTCCTCCCCTTCCTGTTGCGCGACACAACCGCAGACGCCGAGGAGGAGACCGGGCCTGAGCCGCTTGCGGGCGGCGATCCGCCCGAGATAGTCGTAGACCTTCTGTTCGGCCTTGTCCCGGACCGAGCAAGTGTTCAGCAGGACGAGGTCGGCCTCGTCGGCAGTGGGGACTTCAAGGTAGCCCTCCCTGGACATCAGTCCGACGAACCGTCGGCTGTCCAGCTCGTTCATCTGGCAGCCCCAAGTCTCGACGAAGACTTTTCGTATGTCCGGCTCCGGCGCTTTGGCCGGAGCGGTGCTCGTCGGATCGTCTTTCAGCGGAGCCATCCAGGAGGCGTCCCGCTTCTCCGCGCCTCTTCCTCGAGCTCCACGAGACGCGTTCGCGCAGAATCGGCCTCCAATTCCAGGAGGCGCAGCTTCTCTTTCGCTTGATCCCACGCTGGACGGATGACGCGCTCCCTGTAGTTGCCGTCACTCCACGCGTAGAAGTCGTTCTCGAGGCGTTTCGATTCTTCCTGCACCGCCGACAAGCCCGATTCCGCACTTGCGATGCGTTCTCGCGCGATCGTCGCGAGTCTTCGCCAGTCCGCTTCCGTACGTCCACTCGCATCCCGGTACTCGGGAATGACGACCGGACCGACCGTTGGTGTCGGCGGCACCTTGACTTTGGGCCTGGCTTTTCCCGATCCCGTGATGCTGATCGACGCGGGAGTCGGTGTCGCAGGTCCGGACCTCAGGGACTCGTTCGTTATCACGATGCTCCGAGGTGATTTCTGCCCTCCGCTCGTTCCTTCCACTTGCGTCTTTCCTGCGGCTCCTGTCAGGGTGTCGGTCCTTGCGGCGAGGGCGGTCGGCGACGTCGCGGGAGGAACTCCGAAGCTCCCTCCACCTAGCTTCCTGGCCGGCTTTCCTGATGGAGTCGGGGTCGGCTCCGCGCCCGCAACGACGAGGGATGCCAGAAGGGCGGAAGCCAGCATCGCCAGTGACGCACGATATTTCATGGCTGCGACGTACCTTCCCGACCGTAGCGGTCTTCGAGCCGGACGACATCGTCCAGCTCGGGGCTGGAGACCTCGACGACGAGGACGTCGCCTGCGGCCGCGAACATCCGGTGACGGGTTCCAGGGGTGACGTGAAAGGTCTCTCCCGGAGCGAGGGAGAGGAGAACCCGCTCGCCTTCGATCTCGGTCTCCATCCCGAGCGTCCCCGCGAGGACATGTATCGTCTCTTCCTTCACGAGGTGGTACTGAAAGGACAGCGTCTCTCCGGACAGGATGGAGATCAGCTTCCCGGCGTATCTTCCGTTGGCGGCGAAGACCCGTTCGCTTCCCCACGGTTTCGACACGATGCGGTCGGTCGTCTTCATGCGTTCACCGCTGCCCGGGTCTCAGGGTCGCCGCTCAGCAGGGCCTCGGCCTCCCGTGCCAGAAGGGCGGCGACGTCATCGGGCGTCGAAAGGGAAAGCGCGGCGCGTGCCATCCTCGACGCGTCGGCCGCCGAGGCGCACCGGGCGACGTCCTTCAGGAGAGGCACGGATCGAGGTCCCATCGAGAACTCACGGATGCCGAGGCCCAGGAGAAGAAGGAAGAGGGCGGGGTCGGCAGCCATCTCACCACAGACGGCGAGGGGCTTCCCGGCGGCGCGGGCCGCGTCCTGCACCCTGGCCACGAGGCGGAGGATGGCCGGGTGATGTGGCCTGAAGATGTCCGACACGGCTTCATTCGCACGGTCCGCGGCGAGCGTGTACTGGGTCAGGTCGTTCGTTCCGAGGGAGAGGAAGTCGACTTCCGGAGCGATCAGGTCGGCGGTGATCGCCGCCGACGGGACCTCGATCATCGCGCCGATCGGTACGCTGTGAGGGACGTTGACGCCGCGCTCGAGGAGCTCTTCCCTGGCTTCCTCGACGAACGTCCTGACCCTGCGCACGTCCTCGACGCCGGCGACCATCGGAACGAGGATTCTGAGGTCCCCCTCCGAGGCAACCGAGAGCAATGCACGGAGCTGGGTCCGGAACATTTCCGGGTGGCTGAAGCAGAGCCGGACCCCGCGGAGGCCGAGGACGGGGTTCTCTTCGGCGCCGGACAGGTGGCGGGCGCCCTTCTTGCCGCCGAGGTCGTACGTTCGGATGACGACGGGCCGGGGCGCGAGCTGCGACACGACAGCCCGGTAGATGGCCGCCTGGGTGGCCTCGTCGGGGAACTCCATACCGTCGCCGGAGAGATAGAGAAACTCCGAGCGAAAGAGCCCGACGCCATCGGCACCGTATTCGAACACGTCCGGAACCTCGCGGGCGAGCTCGATGTTGGCGCGGATCGCCACATCCTCGCCGTCGCGCGTCCGCGCGAGGCCGGAGAGACTTCGCTCCTTGAGGGACCGCTCCCGGGTCGCATCGCGGCCCTGGCGTTCGCGAAAGAGGGTGAGGACGTCCTCCGACGGCTCCCGCCAGACGACCCCTTCCCGACCGTCCACGATGAGCCGGTCCCCGTCCCCGATCGAGGCGAGGAGCTTCGGTATCGCGACGACGGCGGGCAGCCCGAACGAGCGGGCGAGGATCGCAGCGTGCGAGGTCTTGCCTCCGCGTTCCGTGACGAAAGCGACGACCTTGTCGCGCGGAATGCGCACGGCGTCGGAGGGGGTCAACTCGTCCGCAACGATGACGCACGCGTCGCCCGTGAGCGAGGCGAGCCGGTCGACGGCCGCCTCCCCTTCTCCGAGACTCCGCTTCAGGATCGCGGCGACGTCGTCGAGGTCGGAGGCCCTGAGGGCGAGGTCCTTGTCGGGCAGGTCTCGCAGCCGCGAGGCGAGACCGTCGGCGACGACTTCCACCGCCCACTCGGCATTCACCCTCTCCACCCGGATCTTCTTCTCGATCGGACCGAGGAAGGATGGGTCCCTCAGGAAGAGAGCGTGCGCCTGGAAGATCGCGGCGTACTCCTTGCCGAGGCGCTCCTCGACCTGCCCCGCCATCTCGCCGATCTCCCGGATTCCCGATTCCACGGCGAGACGGAGCCTCTCGAGCTCCGTTGGGACCTCCTCGGCATCGAGGTCTCTCCGGGGCGAGGAGTCGGCACGTGCCAGCCAGACGGCGGCCCGGCCGACGGCGATTCCCGGAGACACGGGAATCCCGGAGAGCGAAAGGGACCGCTTCATGAGCCGAGATTGTAGCCTTCCGGGGGATTACTCCGACTCGTCGAACCGCCTCTCGACGAGATCCGCCAGCGCCGTCATCGCTTCCGCCTCGTCGATCCCCTCCGTCCGGACGACGATGGGAGTCCCTTTCCCCGCGGCCAGGAGGAGCAGGCCGAGGATGCTCTTCCCGTCGACGTCCTCGCCATCCTTGGAGAGCGTCACGCGGGCCGTGTAGTGGGCGGCGGTATGGACGAGCTTCGCCGCCGCGCGCGCGTGAAGGCCGAGCCGGTTCTTGAGGACGACGGTCTTTTCGATCACGCGGGCCGCTTCTCCGTCTCCATCAGCTCCCCGGCCGCGACGATCGCGCGGCGCCCCTTCTCCACGAGCGTCCGGGCCATTTCCGAAGGGTCCTTGCCCTCGCGCGCGAGGGCTCGCGCCTTCATGACCATCGGCAGGTTGACCCCCGTGACGATCTCGATCCGCCCCTTCTGCAGGAAGGCGAGCGCGAGGTTCGACGGCGTGCCGCCGAACATGTCGGTCAGGAGGACGACACCCCGCCCCCGGTCGGCTTTCGCGATCGCCTTCTGGAGTCGATCGGAAGCGTTCTCGGGGGCCTCGTCCCACGCCAGGGAAAGGGCCCCCAGAGGCTCGATCTGCTCGGGCTCCAGCACGTTCACCGTCTCCCTCAACGCGTCCGCGAGCGGGCCGTGCGAGAGCAGGAGGAGACCGACGTTTGCCGCGAGCCCCGCGGGCGTTTCTTCGGATTTCTTCATGGTCCTTCTCGGGTGTCGTCGCGATGGGCGATCCGGACGGGGTAGCCGGCGGCGGCCAGATCCCGTCCGAGACGTTCGGCGACGTAAACGGAACGGTGACGCCCCCCGGTGCATCCGACGCCGATCGTGAGGTACGCACGGTTCTCTCGGCGATAGTTGGGAAGGCAGAAGAGAAGAAACTCCAGGAGGCGCCTGTAAAACGGGCCCGTCGCGACCCCTTCCTCGATGAATCGGGCCACTTCGGGGTCGCGCCCCGTCCTGGGCCTCAGTTCCGGTACGAAGTGGGGATTCGCGAGGAACCGCACGTCGAAACAGAGGTCGATCGACGGCGGCACGCCGTGCTTGAACCCGAACGAGACGATCGACACCGCGAGCACTCCCGGGTCTCCCGGCGCGCGAAAGTGCTCCGCGAGGACGGAGCGAAGCTCGTGGACCGTCATCGCGGTCGTGTCCAGAACGAGGTCGGCCTTCCCTTTTACCTCGGCGAGCAGGTGGCGCTCCCACGAGACGGCCTCGGTCAGGGTTCGTTCCTGGGCGAGAGGGTGGGGGCGACGGGTCTCGGAGAAACGCCGGTAGATCGTCGGGTCGTCCGCCTCGAGGAAGACGACGGTGACGGGGAGGAGGGCTCGAAGGTCGTCCAGAAGCGTGGGGAACGCCTCCGCGAAGCCCGGGTTTCGGACGTCGAGAACGACCGCGGTCCTCCCCTTCTGCCCTCGCCCCGACGCCATTTCTTCGCTGAACCCCCGGAGGAGCGACAGAGGGAGGTTGTCGATCGTGTTGTAGCCGATGTCCTCGAGGGCGTGCGCCGCGTAGGACTTTCCGGAACCGGAAAGGCCCGTGACGACGAGGAGGTGGTGCTCGCTCGCGGCGTCGCTCACGCGTCCACCGCCCGGCGGCGCCTGCGCGGGGGCCGTTTCCGTTCCCTGTCGGAGGCGCTTCGGCGGGCGATCTCCTCGTGCACCCGGGCCGCCATCTCCTTCGCGGCGTTGTAGCCGCGGCGTTTCAAGAGGTGGTTGCGGGCCGCAATCTCGACCAGGAGGGCGACGTCACGACCGGTCGCGACCGGCATCCTCACGAGCGGGACGGCGACGCCGAGAATCGTCTCGGTCTCCTCGTCGAGGCCGAGGCGATCGTACTCGACGCCCTCGACCCAGTGGGACAGCCGGATGACGAGCTCGACGGTGTGCCGTTCGAGGACCGCCGCCACGCCGAACAGGAGCGGCACGTTGACGATTCCGAGGCCCCGAAGCTCCATGTGGTGCCGAATGACACCCGCCGACGAGCCGACCAGTGCGTCGTTGTGGAAACGCTTGACGACGACCAGGTCGTCGGCGACGAGGCGGTGGCCGCGCTGGACGAGGGCGAGGGCGCACTCGCTCTTGCCGACTCCCGAATCGCCGAGGAGGAGCGTCCCGAGCCCGCCGACCTCCACGAGCACGCCGTGGAGCGTCACGCGGGGAGCGAGGGATTCCTCCAGGAAGGCCGTCAGGCCTTCGATGACGGTGCTCGTCAGGCGCGGCGTCACGAAGAGCGGGACGTCCCTCTCCTGACACAGGCGCTTGAGAACGGCGGGCGGACGGATCCCCTTCGTGACGATGACGCACGACATCCCCAGCGCGGTGAAGGCGTCGAACCGTTCCTTGACGACGCGCGGGGAGAGAGTCCGCAGGTAGTCGAACTCGCTCTCGCCGAGGATCTGCACCCGCCTCGCCCGGACGTAGGGCAGGAACCCGGCGATGGCCAGCCCCGGCTTCTGGACGCGCGGCCACTCGATCGGACGGTCCAGCCCGGCGCGCCCCGAGACGAGCTTCAGCCCGAGCGGCGCCAGGGCGGGCAACTCGAGGTCGGCGGCCCTGACATGCGGCTTCGTCTCGGGGGGCGTAGGGAGCATCGAGGATTTCCTAGACCGGGGTCAGGACCACGACCGACCCGTCCTTGCGGCGATAGAGGACGCGAAGGGCCTCGTCGGACGGGTCACGGTAGGCGAAAACGTCCTTCTTGCTGTGACTGAAGGCGTGCAGGGCGTCCTCGTCGAACATCCGTCGAGCCTCGTAGGTCTCGCTCCGGGGCGGCTTCTCGCGCGCGGGGACGGGCGGTTCGGCCGGGGCGGCCGGGACGGCCTTGCGCACGGCGGAGGTCGTGTGCTTCTTCTCTTCCTTGACCCGCGCCTTCGTCTTCTTCGCCTGCGCGGCGACCCGGTCGAGGGCGTTCTGCGCAGCCGTCAGCTGGTCGGCCGCCACCGCCTCCGCGGCCCAGGTCCGCTGTCGGGCCGAGATCGTGACCTCGACGAGCACGCCCCTCTTCTCGAGGCGGATGACGACCTTTGCGTCGGCCTCCCTGGGGAGGACCTTGGAGAGCTTGTCGAGGCGCTTCTCGATCGTGTCCTTCGTCTTCGCGTCGACGGTGAGACGCCGGGCCGTGATTTCGACTTTCATCGTGCCTCCTTGCTACTCCTGCGTTGGGGCCTCACGCCGGAGGACCGGCTGGCCCACGCTCCACCTTTCGGATCGAGCTGGACGGAATGTGCAGCTCCTCGCGGTACTTCGCGACGGTCCTCCGGGCGATGCGGATTCCCTCGCGGGCGAGGAGCTCGGCGAGGCGCGCGTCGGACAGGGGGTGCGCCGAGTCCTCGGCTTCGACGAGGGCGCGGATCTTCCCCTTGACGGCGAGGGACGAGACGTCCTCCCCGGCCGAAGAGCTGATCGCCGAGTGGAAGAAGAACTTCATCGGGAGGAGGCCCCGGGGCGTCGCCATCCACTTGTTGGAGACGACGCGCGAGACCGTGGATTCGTGCATCCCGATGTCGTCGGCGACGTCCCTCAGGATCAGCGGCCGCAGGTGCGCCACACCCCAGTCGAGGTAGTCGCGCTGCTTGCGGACGATCGATTCTGCGACCCTGACGATCGTCCTCTTACGCTGGTCGAGGCTCTTCATGAGCCACTGGGCCGCCCGCATCTTCTCGCGCAGGTAGCTCCGGCCCTCTCCGTCGAGAGGAGCCGTTGCTCGAGACGAGGAGGCGGCGATAGAAGGAAGAGATCTTCAGGCGGGGAAGGCCGTCGTCGTTGAAGAGGACGACGTAGTCGTCGTCGACTTTCACGACCTGGACGTCGGGCTCGACGTAGATCGTTCGCGAGGAGTCGTAGCAGCGCCCGGGCTTCGGGTCGAGGTGCTTCAGGACCTCGATCGCCTGCTGGAGCTCTTCGACCGGAACGTTCATCTGCCGCGCGAGGACGGGGACCGCCTTGCTCGCGAGGTCGGCGAGCCGGTTCGTGAAGAGGTCCTCGAGGAGGGGCGTCGCGACGCCCGCGGCCCGCGCCTGGATCAGGAGGCACTCGGGCAGGTTCCGGGCTCCGACACCCACCGGATCGAACGACTGGAGGAGGGCGAGCGCGAGGTCCGCCTCTTCCTCGGTACACGGGATCGCGGCGCAGACCTCCGGGAGCGTGATGCGCAGGTACCCGTCCGCGTCCACGTTCCCGATCATGAAGGCGCATGCTTCCCGTACGACCGGGACCGCCTCCGAGACGCCCAGCTGCTCGGCGAGGTGGGCATCGAGGCCGGGAGGGGCTTCGGCCCGGTTCTCCAGGGAGAACTCCTCACCTTCCTCGTTCATCCTCGGGGCGGTCGAGGAGCTCCCCTCGAGGTAGTCGCCGAAGTAGGACTCGAGATCGATCGCTTCGAAGGACGACTCCTGGGTCGACTCGGCCGGGATCTCCGCCTCGGCCGTTCCCGGCGCGGGCTCGGGAGGCGCCGATTCCTGGGGAACCGCATTTCCCTCTTCCCAGGTCGAGCCGGCGGTGTCGGGACCGTCCGCGCCCTCGCCCGGGCGGTCCGCGGTCCCCGCGTCCTCCCGCTCCTGCGAGGCGACCGGTTCCTCGGCCTCGGCCGACGGCGATTCCGGGGTCTCGTCCTCCTCCAGGACCGGGTTCTCGACGATCTCCTGGGTGACGACGTCCTGGAGCTCCAGACGCGTCATCTGCAGCAGCTTGATGGCCTGCTGCAGCGTCGGCGTCATGACGAGCCGCTGCGAGAGCTTGAGGGAGAGTTTCTGTTCGAGTCCCACGATGAATGAAGCGCGCCGGACGGCGTGATCTCTTCTGCGATTCTAGTCCAGCCGGAAGCGGTCTCCGAGGTAGACCCGCCGCACCTCGGGGTCCTCGGACAGCGTGACCGGCGAACCGGTCCTGAAGATCACGCCGGCGTTGATGATGTAGCCGCGGTCGACGATGGCGAGGGTATCCCTCACGTTGTGATCGGTGATGAGGATGCCGATGCCGGTCGTCGCCAGTTCCCGGATGACGTGCTGCAGGTCGAGGACCGTGATGGGGTCGATTCCGGCGAAGGGCTCGTCGAGGAGGAGGAAGCGGGGAGACAGGGTCAGGGCGCGGGCGATTTCGAGGCGCCTCCGCTCGCCCCCGGAGAGCGTGTCGGCGACGGACGTCGAGAGATGGGAGAGCTTGAACCGGTCGAGGAGCTCGTGGGCCCGCTCGAGCCGCTCGTTCCGGGAGAGGAGTGGCAGCGTCTCGAGGATCGCGACGAGGTTCTCGAGGGCGGTCATCTTGCGGAAGACCGACGCCTCTTGAGGGAGATAGCCCACGCCCCGCCTGGCGCGCCGGAACATCGCGAGCTCCGTGATCTCCTCTCCGTCGAGGAGAACGTGCCCGGCATCCGGCTCCACCAGCCCGACGACGATCGAGAAGGTCGTCGTCTTTCCCGCACCGTTGGGACCCAGCAGGCCGACGACCTCGCCCCCGTCCACCGTCAGGGACACTCCGTCGACGACCGTGCGGCCCCTGTAGACCTTCTTGAGCCCCTCTGCCGCGAGGCGCGGGCGTGTCTCGCTCAAATTCCCTCCGGTCGCAGGATCCCCTGGCTGGGGATCCCTGGTCCCGTTTCCACGTCGACGCGGCCGCTCCCTTTCTGGAAAGTCAGGCGAGCTCCGGTCATCCGGTTTCCCTTTCCGTCGAAGGCGGTCGCGGGCGTCCCCTCGAGTGCGATCGCCTCGGCCTGCGGTCGCCAGGTGGCCCTGGAGCCCTCGCCACGGCGCTTGTCGGCGCGGTCCTCGACCGTGACGTTCCCGCGAGCCTCCGCGTGGTCTATGGTTCGTTCCGGTCCGAGAACGACGTCCGTGACGTCGGCCTTCATCACCCACGTCCCGGAGCTGACGCTGGAAGAGCCTTCGATGCGCACGAGGCGATCGGCCTCGCGGTGCGTCAGGACGCTTCCTGACGCCGCGACCGTCTCGACGGCGGCGATGCTCGTCTCCGGATCGACCCTTCTCCGCCGGAGGGTTGCCCGGACGTTTCCTTCGGCACGGAGCGATCGGTCCCGGTCGTCGAGAAGGAGGGACTGCGCCCGAAGTACGTTCTCCTCCTGCCAGGCCGTGACGTTTCCGGTGAGGAGGACTCTCCGGTCCGCCGAGGTGACGCGGAGGAAGTCCGACTCGGAAGAGACGGGCGCATCCGACGTGGCGCCGAGGATCTCGGTCCCCTCGCGGCCCCGAAAGGTCGTCTTCACGCTTCCCGCCCCTTCGATCCGCTCGTCCCGGCGGAACCAGGTGAGGACGGTCGCAAGGACGCGGGTCTTCTCGTCCTCGTAGCGCGCCGGGGCGTCGACGGTCCCGGCGAAGACCGCGCTCTCGTCCGTCGCCCGAAGCGTGGCGCGAGGGGCGCTGACGGACGTCCTCGGTCCCTCGGCCAGCGTCACGCCGCCGTCCAGAATCGCGGTCTCGATCGTCCTCCCGTCGGGTCCGAAGGAGAGCTGCCCGCTGCCCGCCGTGAGGAGTCGCGCCGCCGGGGGTGACTTCGCGCCGTGACGCGCCTCCGGCGCCGACTCGGCCATGGAGAGCCTTCCGGGGACCGTCACGCGCGTCAGGGTCCCACCGGCGAGCGATGCCTCGAAGTCGGGCGAAACCGCATTTCGAGCGCCCGACGGGCCATCGGGAGGGATGTCGAGTCTCGCAGGGGCGCCCGAAAGCAGCAGTCTCGAGGCCGCGCCGGTCGCGTCGCGCCTTAGCTCCAGGCGATCCCCTTCCGCCCGGACCAGGCTCGTGAGAGCCTGTCCACGAACGGGAAGGAGCACTGCGACGACGGAGCCGTGCGCCCGCAGGTCTTCCGCCTCGCCGACGGGCTCCCGCTCGGCCTCGTCGCCCCGCAGGAGAAGCTCGTCGGTCCTCAGGACCACCGCTCCGCGGGCCGAGAACCCGCCGCCTCGCCTCAGGTCGACCTCGTCCGCGGAGAGCGCGACTCGCCGCCCCCTCTCGTCTGCCCCCCTCATGCGTACCTGCTTTCGGAATCGGACGACTCCCGCGGCCGTCTCGACGGAACCTTCGAGGGCCGTCGCGAAGAGCCCGTCCCGCAGGGCCGTGACGGGGCCCTCCGAGACGAGGAGCTTGAGGAGTGGGTCGTACCGGAAGGACACGCTTCGAACGCCGACCCCTTCCCCATCGATGCGTACTCCCTCGAAGACCCGGAACGCCTTGGTCGAGGGGACGAACTCCGCACGGGGAGCGGCGACGATCGCGGTTCGGCCCGTCGCCGCGTCGCGGCTCTGGAAGGTGACGTCCTTCAGCCGGAACATCCTGTCGGCGCCCTCGGCGAACGCGATCGCCTCGGCCGCCCGGAGCCGGTAGACCTCCGCCCCTCCACCCTCGCTCTCGGAATAGTCGAAGTCCTCGAACCGAAGCCGGTCGCGCTCTCCCTGCGACTCGCGCAGGAGGGTCTCGGCGACCTCGTCCCGCGCTTCCAGCGTCCGGGCACCCGAGGGCTGGTACGAAAAGACGACGAGGAGCGGGAAGCCTCCGAGCGCCAGGAAAGCGAGCGCGCGCCGGAGGACGCGTCGGGTCCTGCCCGTCATGCGCTCTCCACCCGGACTGCGTCGAGGACCGTCAGTCCCGGCCGGCCGAGGAACGCGTCGTGGGACACGTTCGCGAGGATGTCCCAGGCCCCCCTCCGGTCCGGCCCGGGAATCGTGCCGAGCGACCAGCCGACCGCTTCGAGACGGAGGCCGTCGCGCTCGAACGTCACGCGCAGGCCACGTTCCCCGACCGGCCTTCCGCGTCCGTCCCACCGGAGGGACGGCAGGAGGAAAAGAGGCCGCGGATTGCCCATTCCGTGAGGCTCCAGCCTCGTGAGAGCCTCGACGAGCGCCGGAGTCACCTCCACGGGTGCGAGCACCGTATCGGCCTCGTAGACGACGCTCCATTCTTCGTCGTCGCGGGCCTGGGCGAACGCGGCCTGTGCCTCGTCGCGAAAGGCCTCGAACCCCGCCGCCGGGACGGAGAGACCGATCGCGGCGTGGTGGCCTCCGAAGTCGGCCGCGTGCCTCCGCGCGACGGGAGCGAGGCGATCGAAGAGGGGCGTTCGCCCGCAGGTCCTTCCGCTGCCGCCGACACGGCCGTTGTCCCGCGAGAGGAGAAGGACCGGGCGATGGAGCGCCTGGGCGACTCTCGACGCGGCGATCCCGAGGACGCCACGATGCCACCCCTCTTCCGGCGTTCCGGCTTCAACCACGAGCGCGTCCCGGGAGGGGTCGAACGTCTTCTCGAGCCTCCCGAAGGCGGCCGCGACGACTCTCTCCTGCATGCGCCGCCGCTCGGTGTTCGCGGCTTCGATCTCGTCGGCGAGGACGTTGGCCCTGGCGGGGTCGGTCGTCGTCAGGAGTTCGAGGGCGCGAAAGGCGTGATCGATGCGGCCCGACGCGTTCAGGCGCGGCGCGATCCGGAAGGCCACGTCGTGAACCGAGGGGCTCTTGCCGGCCCTCACGGAACAGCGCGCGAGGAGAGCCGTCAGGCCGGGTGACCGGGGCTCGGCCAGGCCGGTGAGGCCCCACGACGTCAGGACCCGGTTCTCTCCCGTGAGCGGCACCATGTCGGCGATCGTCGAGAGCGCCGCCACCTTGGCGAGGGAGGCCATCCAGGACCGGACGGAACCGTCGCTGATCCCGACCCGGGCTCCATCCGTGCGCAGCAGCGCCTCGGACAGCTTCCAGGCGATGCCAGCACCCGCGAGCTCCTTGAACGGGTAGGGACAGCCGGGGATCCTCGGGTTGAGGAGGACGGCGCCCTTCGGCAGCTCCTCGGAAGGGAGGTGATGGTCGGTCACCACCACGAAAACGCCGCGGTCCACGGCCTCGCGAATCGGATCGACGGCCGTGATGCCGCAGTCGACAGTGACGATGCCCTCGGGAGCGTGCTCGTCGAGAACCCGGCGCAGGGTCTCGGCCCTCAGGCCGTAGCCGTCCAGGAGACGGTGCGGCACGAACGGGACCGCGTCGGCTCCGAGCCGTTTGAGAGTCGTCGTGAGGATGGCGAGGGCGCCGATGCCGTCGCAGTCGTAATCGCCGAAGACGACGACGCGGCCTCCGCGCTTTGCAGCCCGAACGAGGAGCTCCACGGCCTCCGGCATGCCGCCCATTCCGAACGGATCGTGAAGGGTCTCGATACCGGGCTCGAGCCACGCCCGGGCCTCGTCCGCCGACGCGATGCCGCGCGCCGCGAGAACGCGCGCGAGGGCGTCCGGGATCCCCAGCGCCCGCACGAGGCGCTCCGCCACGTCCGCGGAGTGCGTCCGAAGGGAGCGTGAGACTCGGGGCGGCGGGAAGGCCGGGGTCACCGGGTGGCCGCGGTCCCCTCCCAGGCCCCCATGCGGCGAAACTTCGCGTAGCGGGCTTCGAGGAGGGCGTCGATCGGGAGCGACGAGAGGCGGTCGAGGTGGCGCACGAGGGCGCGTCCGACCGCGTCGATCGTTGCGACGGGGTTCGAGTGGGCGCCGCCGGCCGGCTCCGGGATCACCTCGTCGGCAACGCCCAGTGCCTTGCAGTCGGCAGCGGTCATGCGCATCGCCTCCGCCGCTTCGCGTGCCCGAGCCTGATCCTTCCAGAGGATCGCGGCACAGCCCTCGGGAGAGATGACCGAGTAGACCGAGTGCTCCAGCATCAGGATGACGTCGGTCACGCCGATCCCGAGAGCACCACCCGAGCCCCCTTCCCCGGTCACCGTAGCGACGATCGGGACCCCGAGGCGGGACATCTCGAGGAGGTTCACGGCGATCGCTTCCGAGACACCGCGCTCCTCGCTCTCGATGCCGGGATACGCGCCTGGGGTGTCGATGAAGGTGAGGACGGGGCGGCGGAACTTCTCCGCGAGCTTCATGACGCGAAGGGCCTTCCGATAGCCCTCGGGCCGCGGCATCCCGAAGTTCCGGCGGATCTTCTCCTTCGTGTCGCGCCCCTTCTGGTGTCCGACGACGGCGACCGTTCTCTCGCCGAGGACACCGAAGCCGGCGACGATCGCCGGGTCGTCGGCGTAGGCGCGGTCTCCATGGAGCTCGACGAAGTCCCTCAGCAGAATCCGGACGTAGTCGAGCGTGAAGGGACGTGCCGGGTGGCGCGCCACGAGTGTCTTCTGCCAGGGCGTCAGGTTGGCGTAGATCTCGCCCGAGAGCTTGTCGAGCCGTTCCGTGAGCTTGCGGATCGCCTTGTCCCGCGCAGGACTCTCGGGATTCCGTTCAAGGCCGGCGATGCGCGTCCTCAGCCGCTCCAGCGGCTCCTCGAAGCGGTTCTCGACGCTCACCCCCGGAATGTACCAGACCGGGGGACTCCGGCACTCACAGGAGACTCTGCGGGTCGCGATCCAGGCGAGGTGGGGCGTCGAGCTCACGGAGCCTTTCCCCCGCCTCGGCGAGCGCCTCGCGCGAGTCGGACTTGATCAGGAGCTGGACGCGATAGAGGCCTTTGAGCCTCTCCAGCGGCGCCGGCGCGGGCCCGAGGAGACGCAGACGGGGCAGCAGACCGATGGCCGTCCGTCCCGTCCGGGCGGCCGCTTCCGCCTCGGGAAGCTCCCTGGCCGTCCAGAGCGCGAGCAGGAGGTGGGAGAAAGGCGGGTAGCCGAAGGTCCGGCGGAAGCGAAGCTCCCCCTCCGCGAAACGGGCGTGGTCCTGCGCCACGGCCGCCGCGATGGCCTCGTGCTCCGGGCGCGCCGTCTGGACCGCGACGATTCCGGGCCTGTCTCCTCGACCGACGCGACCGGCCGCCTGGGTGACGAGCTGGAACGTACGTTCGGCCGAGCGGAAGTCGGGAAACGAGAGAAGCGCGTCCGCGTCGAGGACCGCCAGAACCGTCGCGTTCGGGAAGTCGTGGCCCTTCGCCACCATCTGCGTCCCGAGGAGTGCCTGGGCCGATCCCGATTCGAAATCGGCGAGGACCCGGGCCGCTCCACCGCGTCGCGCCGCGGCGTCGCGGTCGAGAACGGCGTAGGGAATGCCGGGGAAGACCTCCTCGAATCGCTCCGCCAGGCGCTCGGTTCCGAAGCCGACCGGCATCAGGACCTCGGAGCCGCACGCCGGGCAGGCCCTGGGGCGCGGGACGAAGTCGCCGCAGTAGTGGCAGAGGAGCCTCTCTCCGCGGCGGTGGTACGTCCGCGCCACCGAGCACGAGCCGCAGCGGAAGTCGTGCCCGCAGGCCCGGCAGAGCAGCGACGGGGAGAAGCCGCGGCGGTTCAGGAGGACGATCCCCTGCTCTCCCCTGTCGAAGGCCCCCTGCAACAGCTCGATCGTGCGCAGGGCGAAGAGGACGCGGCCGTGGTCCCCGGGACGGGCCGGCTCGCCGCGAAGGTCGACGACTTCGACGTCTGCGCGGCCTCGCGCGGTGGGACGCCCGGGAAGGACGAGCCGGACGAGGCCCCCGTCGCGAGCCGCTTGTTCCTGCTCCATGGAGGGTGTTGCCGACCCGAGGAGGAGGACGGCCGACTCGCCGTGGGACCGGACGCGGGCGACCGTCCGCGCGTCGTACCTGGGCGCTTCGGCCTGCTTGTACGACGCGTCGTGGGACTCGTCGATCACGATGAGTCCGAGGTGCGGGAGGGGCGCGAAGACGGCCGAGCGCGGCCCGACCACGGCGTCGACCTCTCCGCGGCGGGTGCGTTCCCAGGCCGCGGAGCGTTCGCCGTCGGAAAGGCCGCTGTGGAGGAGGGCGACCCGCTCGCCGAAGCGGGCCACGACCCTCCGGATGAGCCCGGGCGCGAGGGCGATCTCAGGGACGAGGAGGATTCCCTGCCGTCCGAGGGCGATCGACGCCTCGAGCGCGGCGAGGTAGACCTCCGTTTTTCCGCTTCCCGTGATTCCGTCGAGGAGGAACCGGGCCTCCACGCCGCTCGCCAGCGCCGCCCTCACCGCTTCGACGGCATCTCTCTGCGCGACGGTCGGAACGACGGGGACGGACGCCCGCGGAGGAAGCGCGTGGACGGAAGCGTCGGCGGATCGCTCCTCTTCGACGACCGCGACGAGGCCTTCCTTCACGAGGGCCGTCAGGACCGAGGGGGTCGCGCCGGCGGCGCGAAGCTCGGCGGCGGATGCCGGCCGGCCGAGCGCGACGAGATGCGCGAGGGCGTTCCTCTGCTTCGGCCGGCGCGCGAGGCGCGGATCTGAGACGGCCCCCCGCGCGAGCCAGCTCTTCGTGAGGGGAGGTCTCGCAGCCCGCATCTCCTCTGACGGGACCCTGACGAGGCCCTCGTCCAGGAGAGCCCGGAGCGCCCGGGCGAGACCGCGGCTTCCGAGCCGGTCCGAGAGCTCTTGCTGCGTGGCCCGGCCGAGCTCCACGATGGCATCCAGAATCTCTGCGGACCTGCCCTCCCGGGGCCGGGCACCGACCGATCGGCTCGTCGGGACGTACGAGGCCTCCCCGAGGTCGAGGAGCCGGGAGGGGACGGCCGCCCGCAGGAGCTCTCCCGGAGGGGCGAAGTAGTAGGCCGAGGCCCGCAGCAGGAGGCCGACGAACGACGCCGGCAGGAAAGGCCGTTCGTCGAGGATCGACAGCACGTCCCTCTCGGTCGTTCCGTCCGGCGCCGGGACCGCCTCGCCGGGCGCGACGAGCCCCGTCAGGATGCGCGTACCGAACGGCACTGCGACGCGGGTACCGGGCGCGGGCCGCTCGAGGTCCGCGGGAATCCGGTACGTTGCGAGCTGGGGGAACCCGGTCGGAAGGAGGACCGCGACGCGCCGGGCGGTCTCGTCCGGAGCCACGGCGTCAGGCCGTCGTGCCCAGCCGGTTGTCCGGCTCGGTCCAGGGTTCGCCTTCTTCGCCTTCGCTTCCGGCGTCGACGTCGAGGAATCGGCCTTCGGAGGCCTGCCACCGCCAGCGCCGGGACACCTCGCGTTCGACGTCTTCCGTCACGACGAGAACGGATCGGTCGACCGTCAGGTCGCCATCCGAGAGCAGGAGCCCGCGCTCGACCCAGGCGGGGGCCGAGAACCCCTCGGCGTTGCCGAAGAACACCGCGATGTCGAAGAGCGGCTCGGGGCCATCCCGGCGGACGAAAGCCTGTGCGAAGTCGAGACGTCCGTCGGAGTCGAAATCACCCCGGACGAAGTACGGACGGTAGTCGCCGTACAGGATCCGCAGCTCCTCCCGGCTCTCCGAATCCGTCGCGTCGTCGTCGGTCGCGGGGCGCAGCCCGGAGCCGAGCGCTGCCGACACGGCCCGCTCCTCGGCGGATGTCCGTCCGGAACCGACGGGGCCTGCCGTCGGTTCCGCGGGAAGTGCGGCAACGGCCCTCGAACCGGGCGGGGGCGCGATG
The DNA here is from genome assembly GCA_016719485.1 of Holophagales bacterium. Lineage (NCBI taxonomy): Bacteria > Pseudomonadati > Acidobacteriota > Holophagae > Holophagales > Holophagales bacterium. Next base: position 294,828 of record JADJZB010000002.1, on the reverse strand, counting down.
GCGAGGACGGTGCCGAAAGCGGCAAAAGCGCCGACGATCAGCGGGCCGAGAAAGCCGCGGGCGCTCACGCGCCCGGTTCTCCCCGTTTTCCGGGAATCGGGAGGCCCAGCTTGCGCAGGACCTGCTGCAGGTCTTCCCACGCTTCCTTCTTCTTCTCCGGCTGGCGCAGGAGGAAGGACGGGTGGTAGGTCGGCATCACGGGAATTCCACCCCGGCTGCCCCATCGCCCCCGAAGCCTGCTGATCGGCTCATCGGTCGCGAGCAGGAACTGGGAAGCGAACTTCCCCAGTGCCACCAGCACCGACGGCTTCACGAGCTCGATCTGCGCCTCGAGGTATGGCCGGCAGCTCGCGATCTCCGCAGGCTCCGGATTCCGGTTCCCGGGCGGCCGGCACTTCAGCACGTTCGCGATGTAGACGTCGCTCCGCGAGAGCCCCATGCCGGACTCGATCATCTTCGTCAGGAGCTGCCCGGCCCGGCCGACGAACGGGACACCGGTGGCGTCTTCGTCGGCGCCGGGAGCTTCGCCCACGAACATCAGCCGGCTCCGTCCCGTTCCGTCCGCGAAGACGGTCTGCGTTCGGGTCCGGCAGAGCCCACAAAGCTGGCACGCGGCGACGGCGGTCTGAATCGATGTGAGGCTCGCGAAGGAGGGGCCGTCCTGCGAGCCGCCCGCATCGACGGCAGGGCGCGGCGCCACCCCACGAGGTTCCCGCGGCGGACCGGCCGCGGCGCGCGAGCCCCCGTCGTCTCGCACTCGTGCCTCAGGATGACCCGGAAGGTGGATCTCCCGTACGCCCAGGTCCCTGAAGTACCCGAGGGCAGCGCTCAGGGCGTCGTTTCGGCGTGGTCGGCGGGTACGTGTGGGCATCGTTCGTCGAGGAGCGCGGCGAGGCGCTCGAGTATGCGCGCGGAGACGACGGCCTTGGCCGCGCGGGGGACGGGAACCGGGTCCGATTCGCCGGGGGCCAGGAGGAGAACCTCGTTCTCCTCGCTGTCGAACCCGATCCCGGGACGGGAGACGTCGTTGGCGACGAGGAGGTCGGCCCCCTTGTCGAGGAGCTTGCGGCGGGCGTTCCCGGCAAGGTCGTCCGTTTCGGCCGCGAAGGCCACGACCACCTGTCGGGCGGTCCGGACCTGCCGCACGGCGGCGAGGATGTCGGGGGCCAGCACCAGGCGGATCTCCGGGATCCCGCCGGCCCTCTTGATCTTCCTGGGCGCGAACGCCTCGGCCTGGAAGTCGGCGGGCGCGGCGGCCATGACGAGGGCGTCCGCGGACGGCATCTCGGCGAGGACCGCTTCGAGCATCTCCGCCGTCCTTTCGACCCGCACGAGCCGCACGTTCGGCGGTGGATCGATCGAGACGGGACCCGAGACGAGTACGACTTCGGCGCCCCGCTTCTCGGCCTCGCGCGCGAGGGCGAAGCCCATCCGCCCGGAGCTGCGGTTCGTCAGGAACCGGACCGGGTCGATCGGCTCTCGCGTCGGGCCGGCGGTGACGACGATCCGGCGTCCGGCGAGGCTCCGCGAGACCCTCGAAGCGCCCAGGACGGCCTCGACGATTCTGGGCGGGGCCGCCATCCTGCCCGGACCGACGTCGCCACAGGCGAGGTCTCCCGATTCCGGGTCCACGACGACCGCGCCGCGCCCCCGGAGGATCCGGAGGTTCTCCTGCGTCGCGGGATGGGCCAGCATCCAGGTGTTCATCGCGGGCGCGACGACGATCGCCTTGCGATGGGCCAGGGCGTAGGTCGAGAGTGCCTCGTCACCGATCCCGCGGGCCATCTTCGCGAGGACATCCGCCGTCGCGGGCGCCACCGCGAGGACCTCCCCCCAGCGCGCCAGCTCGATGTGGTCCACGGCGCCGGAGGCCGGGTCCCAGAGATCGGCGACGACGGGCGCTTTGGAGAGGACCGAGAGCGTGAGAGGTGTGATGAAACGCTGGGCGGCAGGCGTCATCAGGACACGAACGCCCGCCCCCCGGTCTACCAGGAGACGGACGATCTCGGCGGCCTTGTAGGCCGCGATGCCACCGCTGACGCCGAGCAGGACGCGCGGGGCCGGTGAGGCGCCTCCGCTCACGCCGCTGCGCTACGGCGTGATGAGGGGGAGCGGGTCGACCATCTCGGCCGGCACGCCCTCCACGTCGACGTCGGACTCGACGGGTCGCTGGCCCATCTGCCACTTCACGAGACCCCCTGCGACCTCGGCGAGCGCGATGCGCGAGAACTTCGTGTGCTTCGTCTCGAGCTTCGGGCGGGCGCCCAGCATCAGCTGCTCGGCGCGCCGCGAGGCGATGTGAACGAGCCGGAACTTCGACTCGATCAGGGGCGTGCTCGGGGTCGTCTCGGCGGATTCGGTCATCGTGTCGGCTCCGGGCTCTTCGTTCGTCATCAGGTCTCCCGTTCGCAGGTCGTTCGCATCACGCGGGAAAGGTTCTCAGGATCGCCTCGAGGCGTTCCTGCCGTCTCCGGCGGCTCGACCGGCGCGCCACGACTATGGACCGCAGTTCGTCCACGGCCGCGTCGAGGACATCGTTGATTATCGCATAGTCGTATTCGCCGAACTCCCCCATCTCCCGGGCGGCCGCCTCCAGGCGCCGGACGATGGAGTCGGGCGAGTTGTGGCCCCGGGCCTCGAGTCGCGCTTCGAGCACCTGCCGCGACGGCGGAAAGACGAAGACCTTGACGACCTCCGGCATGCGGGAGCGGACCTGGCGCGCCCCCTGGACGTCGATGTCGAGGAGGACGTCGATGCCGGCGGCCAGGCGGGGTTCGACCTCTCCGCGCGACGTGCCGTAGCGGTGTCCGTCGTAGACGGCGTGCTCGAGGAACCCGTCCCGCAAGACGAGCGATTCGAACTCCTCCGGCGAAACGAAGTGGTATTCGCGGCCGTGGACCTCGCCGGGTCTCGGCGCGCGCGTCGTGTGGGAGACGGAGAAGTGGATCGATCCGGCGAAGGCGGGGTCGGCCAGGATCCGCCGGATGAGCGTCGTCTTTCCGGCTCCCGAGGGGGACGAGACGATGAAGAGGTCTCCTGCGGGTCTCACGCTCACTCCACGTTCTGGATCTGTTCCTTGAGCGCCTCCACGTCCGACTTCAGGTCGAGGAGGACGCGCGTGAGAGGGAGCTCCCGCGCCTTCTGGCTGCTCGTGTTCGCCTCGCGATGGAGCTCCTGGGCGAGGACGTCGAGCCGCTTTCCCGCGGCAGGAGCGCCGTCCATCAGGCGCCTCGCTTCCACGAGGTGCGCGCGGAACCGGTCGATCTCCTCGGTGATGTCGGCGCGGTCGGCCAGGAGGGCCACTTCCTGCGCCAGGCGCGTCTCGTCCAGCGGGATGCCGGCGGCGAGCCTTGCGACCCTCTCGCGCAGCTGCGCCAGGAGCCTCTCGGACAGTCCCTCTCGCGCTTCGGCCACGCTCGCGATGCCGGCCTCGAGCCGCTCGAGCACCACGCCGAGGGCCGCCGCGGTCGCCGCGCCCTCGCGGCGGCGGGATGCGTCGAAGTCCTCGAGCGCGGTGCGAGTCGCCTCGAGGATCGCGGCTCCGAGAGACTCCCCCGCCTCGTCCTCGGCGACGCGGACGACGCCCGGCAGCGAGAGGATGTCGCGCGCCGACAGATCCGCGGGAAGGCCGTTCTCTTCCGCGAGCCGCCTCCACTCCTGGGCGTACCGCCCCGCCGTCGTCCCGTCGATGCTGACCGCTCCACCCGCCGGCCGGAAGACCCGGACGGAGAGGTCGACGTGACCCCTGACGACGGCCGTGGAGACGAGCTTGCGCAAGGGCGCCTCGAGCGCGCCGAGGTCGTCGCGCATCTTCAGCGACAGGTCGAGAAAGCGGTGGTTGACGCCGCGGACGGTGATCGAGATCTGCGTCCCGTCGGGGAGGGCCGCCTGCGCGCGCCCGAAACCGGTCATCGACTTCACGTGGGTTTCTCCTCTTCGAAGGCCGCCAGGTCGTGGAGCCTCCGGTAGACGCCTCCGAGCGCCAGGAGCTCGGCGTGCCGGCCGCGCTCGACGAGCCGGCCGCGTTCGAGAACGACGATCTGGTCGGCGCGCCGCACCGTCGAGAGACGGTGGGCGATGACGAGCGTCGTACGCCCCGCCATGAGCCGCTCGAGGGCGTCCTGCACCGCGCGCTCGCTCTCGGTGTCGAGGGCGGAGGTGGCCTCGTCGAGAATCAGGATCGGCGGGTCCTTCAGGAGCGCCCGTGCGATGGCGAGGCGCTGCCGCTGTCCCCCCGAGAGGCGTCCGCCCGCTTCGCCGACCCGCGTGTCGAGCCCATCCGGCAGGGCGTCGACGAACTCCTCCGCGTTCGCGGCGGCGAGAGCCGCCCGTATCCGCTCCTCCGGCACGCCTTCCCGTCCATACGCGACGTTCCTGCGCACCGTGTCGTCGAAGAGAACGACGTCCTGCGTCACGAGGGCCATTGCTCCGCGTAGCGAGACGAGCGTCACGTCGCGGATGTCGACGCCGTCGATGGCGATCCTCCCCGCGGTCACGTCCATGAAACGGGGCAGGAGGTTCGCCAGGGTGGTCTTTCCCGCTCCCGAAGGGCCGACGAGCGCGGTGACCGAACCGCGCGGGACGTCGAGGTCGACGTCCGAGAGAACGTCGGGGCCTCCCGGGTAGGAGAACGACACGCCTTCGAAACGGATTCCGCTCTCGAACGGCGCCAGCGGAGTCGCGCCCGTCCGGTCGACGACCAGGACGGGCGCGTCGAGGACCTCGAAGAGGCGCCGCGCCGAGGCGAGCGCCTGCTGGAGCGCGAGGTTGATCCGGGTGGCCCGCTTGAACGGCTGGTACATCATCACCAGCCCGACCCCGAAAGAGATGAACGCGCCGAGCGTCATCGTCCCGGCCTCGATCCGCTTCCCGGCGTAGCCGAGGAGGACGATGAATGCGAGGACCGACGCGGTCTCGACGAGGGGCGAGGAGAGCGCCATCACCCCCGCGCCCTTCCGGAGGAGGCGGAACGTCCGCTCGTTCACCTCGCCGAACCGGTCGGCCTCGTACCGCTCGGCGCCATAGGCCTGGACGACCCTGTGGCCGCGGAGAGTCTCCGAGAGGACGCCCGTCAGGTCGCCCATTCGTTCACGACCCGCTTTCGATATCCGCCGGAGACGATTCGCGATCAGGACGACCGGCACGACGATCGCGGGGGCGACGACGAGGGCGATGAGCGTCAGCTCCGGGGAGCGGGAGACGACGAGAACCGAGAGGCCGCCGAGCGTCGCAACGGACTGGACGAGGTCCGCGAGGTCCGTACCGAACAGGCCCTGAATCCGGTCCACGTCTCCCGTCACCCGCGATATCAGGTCCCCCGACGGGTTCTTCGCGTGGAAGGCGCCCGACTGCCCGAGGAGGCGCTCGTAGACGAGTCGGCGGACGTCCCTCACGAACGCGAGCCCGACGGCGTTGAAACGGTACTCCGCCGCGAAGGCACAGAGGTTCTTCAGCAGGAACGCCACGAGGAGAAGCAGCGGCAGGGCGACGCCCCTGTTCTCCTCCGTGACTCCGGCGGCTCTCTGGAGGTCGAGGAGGCCGTCGTCCAGCCAGCGGATGACGGTGGTCTTCCTCGCCTCCTCGGTCGCGGCGAGCGCTTTCCCGAGCCCTCGCGCCGCGGGATCGGCCGCGAGCCCCTGCTTCACCACCTCTCCCTGCCCGGGCGACAGGACCTGGTCGAAGAGCGGGCCGAAGAGGTAGGCGACGAGCGTGGTGAAGAGGGCGACGCCGATCATCGCGAGGACCGCGACGAGCGCGGCCCTCGCGTGCGGACGGAAGAGGCGCGCGAGGCGGGCGAAGTCCTTCACGCGCGTCCCGTTCCGACGAGGGAGAGGACGGCATCCGCCGTCCGGGCAGGCGCTCCCGGCGGCCCGAGGTCCTCCCGCCCGAGGGCGAGCCGGCGCCGGGCCTCGGCGGCGTGCGCCGGGCCCGAGAGAAACCGCTCGACCTCGGCGGCAATTCGCTCCGGAGTCGCGGCGCCCTGAATCAGCTCGGGAACGGTCTGCGAGCCGTCTCCGGGGTCGGAGAGGATGTTCGCCATCGCCACGTTCGGAACCCTGACGAGGAGCTTGCCGAGGAGGTAGCTGATCGTGGCGACCCGGTAGACGACGACCATCGGGATGCCGGCCAGCAGGCCTTCCACGGTCGCCGTGCCGGAGGCCACCACCAGAACGTCCGACGCCGCGAGGAGCGCCAGGTGCGGTCCCGAGACGATCGTCCAGCCGGCAAGCGCCGGCCCCCCCGTCTCCTCGAGAAGGGCTTCGGAAACCGAATCGGCCTTCACGAGGACCACGTCGAGGTCGTTCCGCCGGGCGGCGAGGAGGGAAACGGCCTCCCGCATGAGAGGGAGGATCTTGCGGATCTCGCCCGCGCGCGAGCCGGGCATCAGCACGACACGGCGGCGGCCGTCGGGTGGCGGGGACGCGGGCTCCGCGAGCTCCCGTGCCGCTTCGTCGACGAGCGGGTGACCGACCCACCTCACGGATTCGCCGAGCCCTCGAGCGTCGTACCAGCGCTTCTCGAAGCGGAAGAGGGTCAGGATGCCACGTCCGAGGCGTGCCAGCGTCCTCGCCCGTCCGCTTCGCCACGCCCAGACCTGCGGCGAAACGTAGAAGACGACCGGGATTCCGGCCCTCGCGAGACGCCGTGCGAGCGGCAGGTGGAAGTCGGGCGAGTCGATGAGGACGGCGGCGTCGACGGGCTCATGCGTCGCGGCGTTCGTCAGGTCGCGGATCAGCCGGCGCGCGAACCGGATCTTCGAGAGGGCCTCCACCACGCCGATGATGGCGAGGTCCTTCTGGTGTGCGAGGAGGCGCATGCCCTCCGCCGCGCACCGGTCGCCGGCCATGCCGAAGGCCTCGAGACCCGGGACGCGCTCCTTCAGCGCCGCGAGAAGGGCCGCGCCGTGCTGGTCCCCGGAGACCTCGCCTGCCGAGAGGAGGAGCCGCACCGCTCACCGCCCCCCGACGAAGGACATCGCCCACGCGAGGGCGAAGGAGCCGCCGACGATCGCCGTCCACATCCGGGCGAAGAACCGGCGCCGCTCGGGACCCTCGTCGCGCCAGAGCAGCGCGAAGAAGGCGGACACGATCGTCGCGAGGAGGACGAGGTGGAGGACGTGGTCCGCCAGCGGGGCCGTCGTCACGGTTTTCGATCCCCGGCGACGTCCCAGGCGTCGAACGCGAGCAGGACGTTCATGACGCCCGCGACGATGAGGTACGTCATCGCGACCTCGAACGAGGGCGATCCTGGATCGCCGGCGGCAAGTCCGGCAGAGTGGACCAGGAGCCCGGGAGCCACGACGGCGTGCGTGGCGACCGTCGTGAGAAAGCCGCCGAAGCTCCGGACGGGAAGCGAGCCCACCGAGCCGCCGAGACCCAGACCCGCCAGGAACGCAACCCCGACGAGCAGGAAGTACGCGGCGCCCCTCGCACGGCGCCCGGCCCAGACGTGCCCGAGGCCCGGAACGAGGAGCGCGAGCAGCACGGCGAACAGGCGGGACGAGGCGGAGCGGCGCGCGCCGGTCAGGAGCCCCCCTCCGGCGTGCCGAGGCGCGCGCGGAGCCGGCCATACGTCACGCCGAGATCCTCCGGGACGATGCGCGTCCCGGAAAGGACCGTCATGAAGTTCGTGTCGCCGTCCCATCGAGGGACGAGGTGGAGGTGGAGGTGGCCCGGCACTCCCGCCCCCGCACACCGTCCGAGATTGAGGCCCGCGTTCAGGCCGTGCGGCGAATACTCGGCCCGCAGGGTCTCCTCGAGCCTCGCGGCGACGTCCATGATCTCCACTCTCTCGTCCGGCGTGAGCTCCGGGAGCGTGCCCCGGTGCGCGTACGGCGCGACCATGACGTGCCCGTTCGAGTAGGGGTAGCGGTTCAGGAGCGCGAAGACGTGCCGGCCCCTCAGGACGATCAGGGCCTCGGCGTCGCCGAGGCCCTGCAGGTCACAGAAGAGGCACGTCGAGGGTCCGGAGGGCACGGCGTTCGTCAGGTACGTCATCCGCCAGGGCGTGAAGAGGACGTCGCTCATTCCTCCGGGAGCGCCGAGGACGCCCTCGAGGCCACCTCGGGCACCGGCGCCTCCTCGTTGATGAGCTCCTTGAGCTTCTTCCCCGGCTTGAAGTAGGGGACGAGCTTCGGCGGCACGTGGACCTTCACGCCGCTCTTCTTCGGATTGCGCGCGACGCGGGCGCCGCGCTGCCGGAGCTTGAAGCTCCCGAAACCGCGAAGCTCGATTTTCTGACCGGCGCGCAGCGAGGCGATGATCCCCTGGAAGACCGATTCGACGACCGCTTCCGCCTGCTTCTTCGTCAGCTCGGCGGCGCGGGCGACGTTCTCCACGAGGTCGGCCTTCGTGGTCGTCCCCTCAGCCCGGCTGACGCCCTGGGTGTCGCGTTCCATCTCCTCCCCCGGGGGAAGCGCCGCATTCGGGCAGCGCTCCCCGCGACGCCTCCTCGCAGGCGTCGCGAACGTCAGTCGCCCGACTTCACGGCCTCGACAGAATTCTCGGCCTCGGGCTCCGTCATCGGCTCCGCCACATCCTCGACCCGGGCCTCGGCTTCAACGGCCGGCGAAGGCTCGTCCGCAGGCTGCGTCGACGCGTCGTCGTCGGTCACGGCCTCGGGTGCCGCTGCGACGTCCGGCTCGGCGCCGCCTTCCTGTTCGCCAGCGTCCGTCACCTCGGCGACGGGCTCCGGTCGAGCCTCTGACGGGTCAGGCTGTGGAACGTCGCGCATCGAGAGGCCGATCCGCTGCTCGTCGACCTCGATCCGAAGGATCCTCACGCGGATGGGATCTCCCTCGCTGAACTCGTCCGAGAGCTTCTGGCCGCGCAGGACGTCGGTTTCCGAGACGTGCATCAAGCCCTCGAGACCGAGGGGCAGGCGTACGAAGACTCCGAAGTCCGCCACCTTGGCGACCTGGCCGTCGACGACGTCGCCGGGCTTGTGCTCCCGGGAAAACTCTTCCCACTCGTTCGGGCGGAATTCCTTGATCGAAAGGCTGATCCGCCGGTTCTCGACGTCGATGGCCGTGAGGACGGCCTGGATCTGATCGCCCTTCTTGACGACCTCGGACGGGTGCTTGACGCGACGGCCCCAGGACATGTCGGAGATGTGGACCAGGCCGTCGATCCCTTCCTCGATCTCGACGAAAGCGCCGAAATCGGTGAGGTTGCGGACGACGCCCTGGATCCGGTCGCCGATGTGGAACTTCTCGGCGAGCATCTCCCACGGGTTCGGCTCGGTCGCGCGGAGAGACAGCGAGAGGCGGCGCGTCTCGGGGTTCACGTCGGCGATCACCGCCTCGACCGTGTCGCCCACGGAGAGCAGCTTCGCCGGGTTCTTGACCTTCTTCGTCCACGACATCTCGCTGACGTGGATCAGGCCCTCGACGCCCTCCTCGAGCTCGACGAAGGCGCCGTAGTCGGTGAGAGAGACGACCTTGCCGCGGACCCTGGCACCGACCGGGTAGTGCGCGGGCAGATCCTGCCACGGGTCCGGCTTGAGCTGCTTCATGCCCAGCGAGATGCGGCCCGAGTCGGAGTCGAACTTGAGGACCTTGACCTCGACGTCCTGGCCGACGTGCAGCGCTTCGGACGGATGGCCGAGGCGGCCCCAGGAGATGTCGGTCACGTGGAGGAGGCCGTCGATCCCGCCGAGGTCGACGAAGGCGCCGTACTCGGTGAGGTTCTTCACGGTGCCCTGGAGCGTGCGGCCGTCGGCGAGCGCCTGCGCGGCATCGTTCTTCTTGGCCTCGGCGACCTCTTCCATCAGCGCCTTGCGCGAGAGGACGATGTTGCCGCGCTTCTTGTCGAAGCTGACGATCCGGAACTCGAGCTCGCGGCCCCGGAGGACGTCGAGGTTCTTCAGCGGCCGGATGTCGGCCAGCGACCCGGGGAGGAACGCCCGGACCCCGATGTCGACGGAAAGGCCGCCCTTGACGCGCTCGAGGACCTTGCCCTTGGCGGGCTGGTTCTCCTTGAACGCGACCTCGATGGCGTCCCAGGCGCGAATGCGCCGGGCCTTCTCGTGGGAGAGGATGACGTACCCCGAGGAATCCTCGCGACGATCGACGATGGCGTCGATCTCCTGGCCGGCCACCGGAAGCCGGTCCGGAGCATGAGCGAACTCCGAACGCGGGATCATCCCTTCCGACTTGTAGCCGATGTCGACGAGGATCTCGTCGTTCGTGACCTGGATGACACGCCCGCGGATCAGCTCTCCCTCAGCGAGGGAGCGCTCGCTCTCCGCGAGCAGCCTCGCGAACTCCCCGTTCGCTTCGGCAGCCTCGTCCGCCTTCCGAATGGGCGTGATCTTCTGGTCCTCCGACGGCATGAATTCCACCTTCTAAGGGGCTCGCGGAGAAGACTCAACGTACTTGAGTTAGCGGCCCGAACCGGGAATGTTAGACGCCCGGCCTCGGGAGGTCAACAGCCTGACGGGCGGCAATCCACTCCCGCAGCCGCTCCGCGACCTCTTCCGCTTCCAGGTCGGACGTGTCGACGACGACGTACGTCTCGTCGCAGGCCAGGGGCGAGTCGGCGCGGGTCGAATCCGCCTCGTCCCGGGCCTCCATCTCCGTCCGCACGGACGCGAGGTCCTGGGGTCTTCCCTTCCGGACGAGCTCCTCGAACCTCCGGCGGGCCCGGATCTCCGGCCGCGCCGTCAGGAAGAACTTCGCGGTCGCCTCGGGAACGACCTTCGTCCCGATGTCGCGCCCCTCGAGGACCCCTCCCCCGGACAGGGCCAGCTCCCGCTGGCGGGCCGCGAGCCGCCGACGGACGCGCGGGATGGCTGCGACCGCCGAGGCGTACAGGGAGACCTCGGGCTCGCGAATCTCCTCGGACACGTCCTCGCCATCGAGGAGCGTCCGGACGTTCCCGCCGGTCCCCGTCACCCGGACCTCGGCGCGCTCCGAGAGCTCCCCCACCCGATCCGGATCGGCGATGGGCAGCGGGACCCCGTTCCGCCTCGCGAGGAGCCCGATGGCCCGGTACATCGCTCCGGTATCGAGATAGGGAACGCCGAGGCTTGCGGCGAGGGCCCTGCCGACGGTGGACTTGCCCACCCCCGACGGGCCGTCGATCGCGACGACGATCATCCCGCCGCGGTGGCTGCCCCGGCGTCGAGGCCGAGCCGGCCGGCTCCGAGCAGCTCGTCGAATGCGGACAGGAAGCGGAGGTTCTCGTGGTGCAGCCCGACCGAGAGGCGGAACGCGAGGGGAAAGCCCCATCCGCCCATCGGTCGCAGGATGACTCCCCTCCGGGCGAACTCGGGCTCCAGCGGCCCGAACGGGATCGGCAGCTCCACGAGGAGGAAGTTTCCGAGGGATGGGCTCACGGCGGCCCCCCGCTTTCCGAGCTCCCTCGCCAGGAACGCCCGCTCCTCGCGAACGAGCGTGATCGTCTTCTCGCGATGCTCGTCGTCGGAGAGAGCGGCGATCGCCGCGGCCTGCGCGACGGTCGTCGTGTTGAAAGGTTCCCGGACCTTGTTCATCGCGGCCGCGATCTCCGGGGCTGCGAAGGCGTAGCCGATCCGCAGGCCGGCGAGGCCGTAGATCTTCGAGAAGGTGCGCAGGACGACGACGTTGTGTCCGGCGCGCACGTCGTCGAGCGCGTCCGGATAGTCGGCCCTCTCGCGAGCGAACTCGAAGTAGGCCTCGTCGACCACGGCGACGACGTGCCCGGGCAGCCCGGCGAAGAGGCGATCGAGGTCGCGCCTGGCCACGTACGCGCCGGTCGGATTGTTGGGGTTGGCGAGGGCGACGAGCTTCGTGGCGGGGCCGATGCGCCGCAGGAGGGCGTCGACGTCGGGAACGTACCCGGGCTGCGTCGGGACCTCGACGAACGTCGCTCCGGCGCGCCCGGCCGCGACCGGGAACATCCGGAAGATCCCGGCAGGCACCACGACCTCTTCTCCCGGGTCGACGAAGGTGCGGGTGCAGATGTCGATGAGCTCGCAGGACCCGCTTCCGATGACGATCTGCTCCGCGGGAATGCCTGTGGCGCTCCGAGAGCGCGCGGCGGAGGAACGTGGCAGATCCGTCCGGGTAGAGGTGCACGGAGGGCGTGACCGCGAGGGCCGCGGCCACCGCCTTCGGCGAGGGTCCCAGCGGGTTCTCGTTGGAGGCGAGCTTCACGGCGCCGGCGATCCCGAACTCACGCTCCACGTCCTCGATCGGACGTCCCGGGACGTACGGGGCGAGCTTCTGTACCGACGGGCGCGGGGAGGGCTTCAACTCTTCACCTCTTCGTCTCGCGGCGCCGATGGGTCGGCGTGGCCTTTCCGGGCGTCGTCCCGGTCCTCGGAGCCGGTTCCGGCCTCGTCCTTCCGGCCGGACTCGCCTTCGCCTTCACGTGAGTGAGCCTCATCGCCGGCTTCGCAGTCCGTTTCGGCGCGGGCTCGAGCGCGCGCAGCGCCTCCACTTCGGCAGGAACGAGGTCGCGGAAACCGCCCGGTCGCAGGCTCTTGTCGCGAAGGGGGCCGATGGCGACACGCCGCAGCTTGGAGACCTTGTGCCCGACGGCCTCCATCATCTTGCGAACCTGCCGCGAACGCCCTTCGCCCAGGATGACCCGGAGCCAGGCGTTCCCGCCGACGCCGTTCTTCTCCGGGGTCGTGTCGATCAGCTCCACGGTCGCCGGATGGGTTCTCACCCCGTCGATGAGGATGCCGCGGGCGAGCTTCGCGATTTTCGCGGGGGTCGGGACGCCGGACACCTTGACCTCGTACTCCTTCCGGCAGCCGCCGGAAGGGTGCGCGATCCTGTACGCGAGCGGCCCGTCGTTCGTCAGGAGAATGAGGCCTTCGGAGTCGAAGTCGAGGCGCCCGACGGGGACGACGGGCTCGGAGACGCGGGTTCCCAGGAGCACGTAGACGGTGGGCCTGCGCTGCGGGTCGTCGCGCGTCACGACGACGCCCCGGGGCTTGTTCATGAGGATGTAACGGAGCGCCGCCGCTGCGCGGAGCCGTTTGCCGTCGACCTTGACGTGGTCGACCGCGGGGTCGGCCTTGGTACCGAGCTCGGTGACGACCTGACCGTTCACCGTCACGCGGCCTTCGAGGATCATCTCCTCGGCCGCCCGGCGCGAGGCGACGCCCGCGGCGGCGAGGATCTTCTGCAGGCGTTCAGCCGTCATGGCGTTCCTCCTCCGGAGCCGCGGAGGTCGCGGCGTCGTTCTCGTTGGTGTTCTCTATCGTCTCTTCACCGTCGTCCGGGGCGGCCGTCCGGGGTGGCGCATCGGATCCTCCGGCGATGTCGGCCTCCGGAGATTCGAGGTCGCCCGCGTCTTCGACCTCGCCCGTCGCCTCGTCCACGCGGAAGAGCTCCGTCTGAGCCGGATCCGTCTTCGGCGCATCGAGGCCGTAGATCGCCTCGAGCTCTTCGGGTTTCGGCAGGTCGCCGAGGCCCTGCAGGCCGAAGTGAACCATGAACTCCTTCGTGGTCTTGTAGAGGAAGGGGGTCCCGACGACCTCCTTCCGCCCGGCCGTCGTGATCAGCTTCCGGTCCAGGAGCGTCCGGATGGACGACGACGAGTTGACGCTCCGGAGCTCGGCGATCTCGGGGCCGGTGACGGGCTGACGGTAGGCGACGATCGCGAGAGTCTCCAGCGCGGCCATCGAGAGCTTCGTCCTTCCATCGAGGCCCAGAAGCCGGCGGACGGGGTAATCGTACTCGGGACGTGTCACGAGCCTCACGCCTCCGGCGACCCGGTCGAGACGCACGCCGCGGCCCGCAGCGGCGCAGGCGTCCTCCAGGGCGGCGACCGCCGCCGAAACGACCTCCTCCGGAAGCTCCGCCGCCTCGGCCAGCTTGTCGAGGGAGACCGGCTTGGAGGCGGCGAAAAGGAGCGCCTCCACGAGCGGAAGGGCCTCCGCGAGAGGATCTTCCGGGGGTTGCGCTGTTTCTTCCGGGACCGTTTCCAGCACCGTCTCTTCGATCCCTTCCGCCGCGGCCTCCGTACGGGTGTCGTCTCTGTCTTCGGTCATCGTTTCAGCGGTATTCCTCTTCGTAGCCTTCGAGAGTCAGATTCTCTCCCGTCGGCTCGAGGTAGATCTCCCCGAATTCCTCGGTCTGGAGGGCGCGCACCAGAAGGAGCCGGAGGAGCTCGAGGACGGCCAGGAAGACCGCGATCGCCTCGGCCCGTCCCGAGAGGGTCCCGAAGACCTCCGACAGCGCCACGCGCCCCGACTCACGGATGCGCCCCGCCATGTCCTGCATCTTCTCCCGGATGGAGAACTGCTGGTGCGCGATGGACATCTCCGGAGGGTTGAGTGACCGGTAACGGTCCACGGCGCCCTTGAAGAGAGTCAGGAGGTCGAAGAGCGAGACCTCGGAAAGGTCGGTCTCCTCCTCTTCCGGCTCCGTCTCGGGCCGGAAGGACGGGCGCGGGTACATGCCGATCCGCTCCACCTCGTAGACGTGCAGCGTCTCGGCGACCCCCTTGAACCTCCGGTACTGCAGGAGCCGGGCGACGAGCTCATCCCGCGGGTCGGGCGCCTCGGTTCCGTCCGCGGCCGGGGTCCGCGGAAGGACGAGCTGGCTCTTGATCTGGACGAGGAGCGCCTCGACGTAGAGGAACTCGCCCGCCACCTCGAGGTCGAGCTCCACCATGAGGACGAGGTAGGCGTGGTACTGGCGGCATATCTCGGCGACGGGGATGTCGCGGAGGTCTATCTCCTGCTTGCGGATCAGGTGGAGCAGCAGGTCGAGCGGACCGTCGAACTGCGGCACGTGCACCGGGTAGGGCTGGACGAGGTCCGCGCCGGGCGGGATCGGGATTCGGATGCCTTCGGCCACGCCGCCCCTCAGCAGCACGCCGCGGCGCGCGGCTTCCGATGGTGCGCGTGCGCCGAGCGAAGGGACGTCATCAGAGGAGCTTCATGGCGTCGGCGACGTCCTGCATCGTGGAGGAGGCGAGGGCCCGCGCCCTCGCGCCGCCCTCCTGGAGGACCTCACGGACGAATCCCGGCTTCGCGGTGATCTCTTCCCGCTTCGCGCGAACGGGCTCGAGCGCCGTGTTCATGTTCCGGATGAGGTGCTTCTTGCAGTCGACGCAGCCACGGGTCGCGGCGCGGCACTCTTCGTCCACCTGGGCGATCTCCTCCTTCGGCGAATAGAGGAGGTGGAACGGGAAGAGATTGCAGGTGGCGGGGTCCCCGGCATCCGTGCGGCGTGCACGCTTCGGGTCGGTGACCATCGACATGACCTTCGTCTTCACGTCTTCGGCCGAATCGGAGAGGGCGATCGTGTTCCCGTAGCTCTTCGACATCTTCCGACCGTCCAGGCCCGGGACCTTCGGGGTCGCCGTGAAGAGCGCCTGAGGCTCGGGGAATACCTCTCCGTACATCCCGTTGAAGCGGCGGACGATCTCGCGGCAGATCTCGAGGTGGCTCTCCTGGTCCTTCCCGACCGGGACGTAGTGGCCGCGGTAGAGGGCGATGTCCGCCGTCATGAGGACCGGGTAGCCGAGGAACCCGAAAGTCCCGAGCTCCTTCTCCCGCAGCTCCTGGAGCTGCTCCTTGTAGGTGGGCACCCGCTCCAGCCAGCCGAGCGGCGTGATCATCCCGAAGATGAGCGCCAGCTCCGCCGTCTGCGGCACCTGCGACTGCACGAAGACCACGGCCTTCTCCGGGTCGAGGCCCACCGAGAGCCAGTCCGTCACGGCCTCGATCGTCGACTCGCGGATCGCCGACGTGTCGGCGTAGTCGGTCGTCAGGGCGTGCAGGTCGGCCACGAAGTACCGGCAGTCGTACTGGTCCTGAAGGTCGACCCAGTTCTTCACCGCGCCCCAGTAGTTGCCGAGGTGGACCCGGCCCGTCGGGCGCAGGCCCGAGAGGACGATCTTCTTCGCCGGTTCGCTCACGAGGGACCTCCGAGAAGGAGCTGGAACAGGAACCTCTGCGGCGGCCCCAGGACGGCCGAAAGGCCTCCGGTGAAGATCGCCACGACGAGGAGGATGAAACCGTAACGCCGCACGAACATCACCCCGCGGATCCACCGGGCGGGAGCGAAGCTCTCCACGACGCCGAAGCCGTCGAGCGGGGGGATCGGGAGCAGGTTGAAGAGGCCGAGGGAGACGTTCACCGCGACGGTGTAGAGCGCCACGAGGAGAAGCGGGTAGAAGAAGGAGTCGCGTAGCCCGGGACCGGCCGGCGCGATCGCCCGCAGGACGAAGAAGGCGACTCCGCCGAGGATGGCGACGGCGAAGTTCGAGACGGGGCCCGCGGCCGACACGAGGAGGTTCGCCCGGCGCGGGTTCGGTACACCCCGGAGGGAGACGGGAACCGGCTTGGCCCACCCGAAGATCGGGGCGCCCGAGAAGGCGAGCAGCGCCGGCACCAGGAGACTTCCGAACGGGTCGAGGTGCTTCACCGGGTTGAGCGTGATCCGCCCGAGGTCCCGGGCCGTCGTGTCCCCGCAGCGCAGCGCCACCCAGCCGTGGGCGGATTCGTGCACGGAGACCGCGAACAGGAGGACGGCCACCTGGATGACGATCTCGAGGACCTTGTCGGGGGAGATGGGTGCGTCGGGCACGGCAGGGATTTCCGAAAACGCCCGATGCTACGTGCCGCCCCCGGGGGCGTCAATCGACGCTTCGATCGCACGGCGCTCTGCGGCGATACCCTCTTCCGCCGAACGGTAGTGGCCGAACCGGCCGGACGCCACGCTCTGCGCGAGGAACGGGTTCTGGTCGCCGACACCGGACAACGTGAGCGTCCCCCCGGCGGTCGCGAAGCGACCTTGTTCCCGCATCAGGACGGCGACGATCGTCGTTGGGAGGGACGTGCAGGCCGAGAGGTCGACGACGCAGCGGAGCGCGCCGTTCTCGCGCGCCACGCGCAGGTACTCGGTGATCGTCGACGCTTCCGTCAGCGTCACGTCTCCGCGCACCCTGAGCGCCGCGATCGCCCCGTCGGTCTCGAGGGAAACCTCCACGCGCCGAGGATGCCACAGGGACGCGGTCAGCGGCGGGCGGACCGGAGAAAGAGCGCCTTCTCGAAGGGCCCTGTCGTTCCCTCGTCCTCGAGCCGCAGAGCCAGCTCCCGCGCTTTCGCGAGGAGGTCCAGATCGGAGAACGGGTCGGCGACGCGGAACTCCGGGAGACCGCTCTGCCTGGTGCCGAGGGCTTCTCCGGGGCCCCGCAGGCGGAGATCCTCCTCCGCCACGGCGAATCCGTCGTCGGTCCGGACGAGGATGGAGAGGCGCGAGAGCGCCGCGGTGGAGGCCCCCTCTCCCTGGAGCAGGATGCACGTCGAGGGCCGGGCTCCCCTGCCGATCCTGCCTCGAAGCTGGTGGAGCTGGGCGAGGCCGAACCGGTCGGCGTTCTCGACGAGGAGAAACGAGGCCTCCGGCACGTCGATCCCGACTTCGACGACCGTCGTCGCGACGAGGACGTCCAGTTCACCCGCGGCGAATTGACGCATCGCCTTCTCGCGAGCCTCCGCGCGCATCTTTCCGTGAACCGCTCCCACGCGGCGGCCCGGGAGGCGCCGGGCCACCTCGTCGGTCCAGGAGGCGACGGCCCGGGCATCGATCGTCTCCGAGTCCTCGACGAGGGGCACGACGACGTAGCCCCGTCCTCCCGACTCCAGCTCGCCCGCGAGCGCCCGGTACGCCTCCTCGCGTCCCTCCTCTCCGAAGACTTTCGTGAGGATGGGAGTCCTCCCGGGCGGCTTCTGGGTGAGGGTGGAGACGTCGAGGTCGCCGTGGAGCGCGAGCGCGAGGGAGCGCGGGATCGGCGTCGCCGAGAGGACGAGGACATGGGGGTGAAGGCCGTTCGGCGCGACGCGTGCCGGGAGCGCGGCCCGCTGTGCGACCCCGAACCGGTGCTGTTCGTCCACGACCACCAGCCCGAGCCTCTGAAACGCGACCGGCTTCTCGATGAGAGCGTGCGTCCCGACGAGGAGTGCGATCTCCCCCTCCGCCAGGGCCGCCAGCAGGGCGGCTCTCGGCCGGCCCGTGACCCTCGCCGTCAGGAGGGCCGGCGTCACGCCCGAGCCGGCGAGGAGGCGGAAGACCGTCTCCGCGTGCTGCTCGGCGAGAATCGTCGTCGGGGCCATCAGCGCGGTCTGGAAGCCCCGCCCCGCGGCCAGGACCGCCGTCAGGACCGCGACGATCGTCTTTCCGCTCCCGACGTCCCCCTGGAGGAGGCGGGCCATCGGGTGTCCGGACCTGAGGTCGGCGCCGATCTCCCGGATCACCTGCTTCTGCGCGTCCGTCAGCGGGAACGGCAGGATCGCCGCGAGCCGGCGCCTCATGGCGGCGTCCGGCTCGATTCTCGGCGCGGGGCGCCGTGCGCGCTCCCGCCGCCGCCGGGCGAGGGCCACCTGGAACTCGAGAAGCTCCTCGAGCGCGAGCCTCTTCAGGTGCGGCGAGGTCCGGTCGATCCAGGGCCGCGGGTCCGGCGAACCGCCCGCGCTCCCAGGGAAGTGGGCCTCTCTCAGCGACGCGACCACGGGAGGGAGGCCCAGCAGCCGGACGACCTCGGCCGGAAGCCTCTCCGGAATCCCGGGAGCCGCTTCTTCCAGGGCCCGGGCGACCAGCCGCCGACGCACGCGCGGCGGAAGGCCCGGAAGGGACCTGTAGACCGGGACGACGCGCCCGACCGAAAGCGCGGCGTCGGCCTCGTCCTGCGGTTCCGGCTCGACGTAAGGCGCCTCGAGGACGACGCGCCGCTTCATCACCGCCCGGCCGTGAACGAAGACCCTGAGGCCCTGGGTCAGCCACCGCGCCAGCCAGGGCTGGTTGTAGAAGACGAGCCCGACCGAGCCGCTCCCGTCCTCGAGCGTGGCTTCGGTGATCGAGAATCCGCGGCGCCGGGTCCGGACGAGCCGGGCGTCGACCACCGTTCCGGACAGCGTGAGTGGAGGACCCCCCGGCACGAGGTCCGCGACGCTCGCGAAGCGCGCCCGGTCCTCGTGGCGCAGCGGGAGCTCGAGGAGAAGGTCGAGCACGTTCGCCAGGCCCGCGTCCGCGAGGGCGCGAGCCCTCGCCGGCCCGATGCCGACCGTCCCGGCGAGGGGCGAATCCAGGGAGAGCGGTTCCCGGCCGCGCCCGACGCGCGGCACTCCTCAGCCCCGCGTGACGCGGAAGGTCAGGTCGACGAGGCCGAACCGGAGCCGGTCGCCGTCGTGGAGCGACGTCGGGGAGCCCGTGGCGATGCGCTTCCCGTTCACGAACGTCCCGTTCATCGTCCCGATCTCCTCGATGACCTGGAACTCCCCCTCCGGACGGATGATCTTCGCGTGCCGCCGGGAGACGGAACGCGGACCGTCGAGGTTCGTCAGGTCGACGTCGGGACGGATCCCGGTCACCGGGTCGATGCGGCCGACCAGCGTCTCCCCTTCGCGGTTCAGGTAGAACTCCTCGACGTTCCCGTCGGCCACGAGCCGGTAGATCTCGTCGCGCGTGCCGACGCGCTCGAAGAAGTCCGACGACTCGTCGAGCGCCGGAGCGACGCCCGTCGTCTGCTCGAGGAGCGCCGTCGTCTCCCGCAGCCGGCGCGAGAGCTTGCGAAGCATCCGGACCGCGATCTCGCCGTTGTGCCGGAGCATCTCGTCGAACGTCGACTGGTTGATCCTCACGAGCTCCACGTCGGTACGGGCGATCGCGTCCGCCGTCCGGGGAACGTCCTCCAGGATCGACATCTCGCCGAAGAAGTCCCCCTTCTCGAGGACGGAGAGCGTTTTCATCTCGTCCTTCACCCGCTTGGCGATCTCGATCGATCCCGACTGGATGACGTACATCTCCGTTCCGACGTCTCCCTCGGAGAAGACCTTCTCGCCCGGAGGGAGCTTCACGATGTAGTCCTCGAAACTCGCGGCGCCGCCGCCCGACTTCAGCACGACTTTCACGAGAGGAACTCCTCCTCGAGGACGAGCGTTCGGGTCCCGCCGTCCCACGCGGCCCGGGCACCGACGGGCAGCGGGACGTTCGGGCCCGCGTGACCGAAGGGGAGGCCGATGGCGACCGGTACCCCGAGCGGGGCGAACCGGTCGAGGAGGAGCCTCCGGAGCCGCTCCGGATCCTCCACGCCTCCGAACGTCACACGTGTCATCGAGCCCGCCATGATACCGGCCAATCCGTCCAGGCGCCCGGATGAAAGGAGGGTGCCGAGCATCCGGTCGACCCGGTAGGCCTCCTCTCCCACCTCCTCGATGAAGAGAAGCGCCCCGCGGAAATCGTATTCCCACGGCGTCCCGGCGAGGGCGGCGAGCAGGGACAGGCATCCCCCGACGAGCGGCCCCTCCGCTCTGCCCGGGACGAGAACGTCGGCGGACGGGACCTCGAGGCGCTGTGGCGCCCGCGCTTCGAGGAGGGCCGGGAACCAGTCCGCCGTGAGCGGGTCGAGGGCCGTCGCAAGGTCGGCGGCCACCATCGGCCCGTGGATCGAGAGGAGCCCGCACCGCTCCCTGAGGAAGGCCGACAGTGCCGTGAGGTCCGAGAAGCCGCAGTGGAGCTTCGCGGTTTCGCGCAGCAGCGCCTCCGGAAGGCGGCCGAGGAGGCGCGTCACACCGTACCCTCCCCGCGCGAAGAGAACCGCGTCGACCTCGGGATCCGAGACGAGAGCCAGATATCCGGCGAGGCGGGCGTCGTCGTCTCCCGCGAGACCGAGGAGCGGCTCTCGCGAGAGGACGTTCGAGGCGAGTCGCACCCGGTACCCGAACGACTCGAGCGTGGCAACGCCTGCCGCGAGGTCTTCCTCGCGGACCGGCCCGGAGAGCGCTGCGACCCCGACGAGCGCACCCGGTGCGAGCCGCCGGGGACGCCGGAGCGGACCGCTCACCCGATCCGGTTCCTCGGGTCGCTGAACCAGCGGGCCCAGTCGGAGGCGTTCCCCCCCGGATCCCTCTTGTCCTCGCCTTCGGCGGCCTTCTTCGTCAGTCTCTGTGACCCGGCCTGCCGGAACACGGCCACCGCCAGCGTGCGTCCCCCCGCGGCATCGACGGACTCGCACAGGACGCGATCGTCGGTCACGACGGTCACGCCCCGCGGGTCGCGCGCTTCGCGCACCCTGCGGACGATCTCCTCGTCGGCGCTTCGGGGCGCCGCGTGGACGACCGTGACGTCCCCGAGCAGCTGCACCTTCGGTCGGCCGTGGTCCGGAGGACCATCGAAGACGACCGTGAGCTTCCTTCTCTTGGCCCGTGCCAGATCCGCCAGCTCCCGCAGCAGGGTCTCCCGCGTGATGCCCCTCTGGCCGAGGAGGTTGTTCCCGTCGATGAGCTCGGCCACGCCTGCATTTTGAGGCAAGGCAGACCTGCCCGCACGCCCCCCCCGGCACCCCCCCATTTGTCCTCGAAAAAATGACTCGGGCCGGACCCCCCGGGGGCCCCCCCCCCCCCCCCCCCCCCCCCCCCCCCTTTTCCCCTGAATAAATGCCCCCCCCCCCCCTACTCGGGCCGGACTGTAAGCCGGATTCTGTGACCGGTCGGCTCGCGCCTTCCGGCCGGCGATCATTCCTCTCGGCCCGCGCCTCTCGGCGGGGCTCGAGCAGCCTACCCGGAAACGTCGCCTCGCGGCGCGGGGGCGAGCGCCCCTTCCGTTCCCCTATTCGGCCTTGCTCCGCGTGGGGTTTGGCCTGCCGACCCCGTTGCCGGGGTTCGCGGTGCGCTCTTACCGCACCTTTTCACCCTTACCGCGGCCCCTCGCGGGAACCGAGGCGGTCTGTTCTCTGTGCCACTTTCCTTCGGGTTGCCCCGACCGGGATTTCCCCGGCACGCTGCTCGCTGGAGTCCGGACTTTCCTCCCCTCGCTACGGTTGAACCGTCCGAGCGACGATCACCCGTCCGGCCCGAGTCGCCTGGAGGATACCCCGCCCCGCGTCACGAGCCGGCGTCTTGAGGCTCCGAGACCTTTCGCCGACGCCGATTGGCGAAGAGGTCGACGCCCCTCGCGAGCTTCGGGACGCAGAGGAGGAAGAGGCCGGCCACGGCGACCGCCAGCACGAGCGCGACGAGGGGCAGGAAGATCGAGACGATCGCCTGGAGGACCGCGAGGACGTCCTCGGCGAGCGACAGCGCGAAGTTCGCGACGCCCGCCGTCAGCGCCGTCGACGTGAGCCGGACGGTGCCCTTGACGAGGTGCGAGGCCAAGGCCGTGACCCCGCCTCCCCCACCGGCCAGGATCGCCATCGGCGTCTCGGAGGTGGGGGCCACCGCAGCGACGGCCAGGAGCGCCCCGGCCACGGGCCGGACGACGGTGTGGATGACGTCCCACACGTGGTCCAGCCCCGGAATCTTGTCCGCGAAGAATTCGAGCAGGTAGAGCCCGAGGAGGACCCCGAGCGTCGTCGGCTCGGCGAGGAATCGCGCAATGGCGCCCGGAAAGTCCTCGGGGAAGAGCCGGGCGATGCCACCGTAGACGAGCAGGACGGCGTACGCGTTCAGGCCCGCTCCGGCCGCGAGACCAAGTCCCGTGCCAAAGTGAGCGACAGACTCCATCGTCCTTCGAGGATAGTCCCCTGCGCCCTCGTCAGCGAGGCTTCGTCGCCGCGATCTCCGCGAGCGCCTTCGCCGCCTTCCGGTTCGTCGGATCGAGCTTCAGGACCTCCCGAAGCGCCTTGACCCGCTCCACTTCGTTTCGCTCGTTCGCGCAGGCGTCTGCGAGAGCCAGCCAGACCTCTACGCTTTCGGGAAGACGGGCGGCGGCGCGGCGGAGGGTCTCGGTCGCCTGCCGCACCCACTTCGGATTCCGCCCCTGCACCTTCGCGAGAAACGTCCAGTACTCGGGCCTGTCGGGGTCGAACTCCACCGCCTGCCGGAGCATTTCGTAAGCGGGGTAGTAATCCTCCATCTCGACCAGAGTCCGGGCTCGCTGGTAGTTCGCCTTGGCCACCTGTCGCTGAACCTCCGGGTTGGTCTGGCCGAACGAGACAGGAGCCGACATCGTCCCGCGGTTCAGCGAGCGGTCGTACTCCTCCCGGGCCGCCGTGGTGGCGAACGCCCGGTCGGCTTCCCTGACCTTCGTGAAGAGCGCTTCGAGGGCTTCCGATGCGTCGCCGAGAGTGGCCCGTACGGCGTTGTCGGGGTGGAAGAGCTTGGCCCGTTCGTGGACGGCCTGCCGGAGATCGGCGTCCTGTGCGTTCTCCGGAACGCCGAGAACCTCGTACGCGTTGATCCAGTCGAGACGCCGGTACGTGTTCCAGACGAGCCGCGCATGCATCTCGAGCGCTTCGGACATGCGGGGGCTCGGAGGCGTACCGGCGATCTCGACGTTCAGGAAGCAGACCCCTCCTGGCGCCGGCGGCTCATCGGGCCGGGAGGCCTTCGTGGCCAGGGTAACGAAGCCCGCCGCCCGGAGCCTCTCGAGGATCCTCAGGTCGAGGCAGACGTCGGCCGCGGACTTCGTCCCGTCGACCGCGTCGAGCGCCTCGGCCTCTTCCGGCGTGACGGCCGCGTACTGATAGCGCATCAGGAGATCGGGTGCGAGGAGGGGCCGCGCCTTCGGCTCGATCTTCGGGAGAGCGCCGATCACCGGAGGGAGCCGGCGAAGGCCTTCGAGGATGAGGGTCGCCGTCGTCTGGTCGAAGGCCGTGGGGATGTCGGGTGGACCTTCGAGCGGCACGATCGTGTACATCCCCGACGTCCACTGGAACGTCGAGTAGAGGACCTTCTCCGCGAGCGCCCTGACGCAGGCGTCGGCAATGTAGGGAGCGACCGCCCCGGAATCCCTGAGTGCGTTCGCGAGTCCACGGCCCGGATCCGAGAGGGCCTTCTCGAAGGCCGAGAACAGCACGGATTCGTCGGCGAGCCCGAACGCCCGGAGCAGCTCCCCGACGAGCTGGGCTTCCCGGTTCGACGACGCGGAGAGGAGCCGTCCCCGGTGAAACCAGAAGCTCCGTTCCTCCCCCTTCGACGAGACGAGGACCTGCGCGTTCTTCCTCGCGTGATACGCCGACCGGAGGACCTCCGCGAATTCCGTCTTCTCGAGCGTCCCTCCCGAGAGCGAGCCGCCCCCCGACTTGGAAGTGTCCATAGACCGTGGATTCTACCGGCCCTTGTCCTCCCGGGACGCCCTCCATCTCTCTATTCGCGAGGCAGAGGCCTTTCCTCCGGCTGCAGCCAGGGCCTGTGCCGTCGCAGCGAGGACGGCCTCCGCGTTCCCGAAGACGGCCAGGAGACGCCGGACGGAAGCCGGCCCGAGACCCGGGACCTCGAGGAGCGGGCTCGCGAGCGTCCGGCGGGTCCTCGCCCGGCGGTGGTGCCTGAGGCCGAAGCGGTGCGCCTCGTCGCGGGCGCGCTGGAGCAGCTTCAGCCCGGCGTGCCGGCGCGGGAGAACCAGGGGCAGGGAGCGTCCCGGGACGAAGACCTCTTCCTCCCGTTTTGCGAGGCCGATCGCCGGCATCTCGATCCCGATCCGGTCCAGAGCCGCGAGGGCTGCCGAGAGCTGCCCTTTTCCCCCGTCGATGACGAGGAGATCGGGAAAGGGCTCGCCCTCCTCTCTCCGCCGTTCGTAGCGCCGCGTGACGGCCTCGGCGATCGAGGCGAAGTCGTCCGGCACGGGGCGGTCGATCCGGAACGCCCGGTATTCGTCCTTCTGAGGCTTGCCGTCGATGAAGACGACGCAGGAGGCGTAGGTGTCGCTCCCCTGAAGGTGGGAGATGTCGAAGCACTCGATCCGGGCGGGGCGGTGGTCGAGGTCGAGCGCCTTCGCGAGCGCCAGCGTCGCCTTCTCCCCCGCCTCGCGGACGATCCGGAAGCGCCGGACGTGGCTCGTCCGGGCGTTGTCCCGGGCGATCCTCACCCGTTCGAACGCGGCGCCCCGCTTCGGCGTCCGGATCTCGACCCTGGCGCCGCGCCGTTCCGAGAGCCACGTCTCGACCGGAGCGAGCGCCTCCTCCGGTACCTCCGAGGGCAGGTGGACCTCTTTGGGAAGGAAGGTCGTCGCGTCGTAGTACTGCGACAGCAACGCGACCCAGAACTCCTCCGGGTCGACGTCGCCGATTCCCTCCCAGAAGAGCTCGCGCGTGTCCAGAACGGTCCCGCCGCGCACGTGGAGCACCGCGACGGCGAGGTTGCCGCCGTCGCTGAAGTCGCCGAAGACGTCGACGTCCTCCCCCGCGAGCGACTGCACCCGCTGCTTCTGAGCGAGCTCCTCGACGGTTCTCAGGCAGTCCCTGTACGCCGCTGCCATCTCGTAGCCCTCGGCCTCTGCGGCGGTCTCCATCTTCGACCGGAGGCGCAGGGCCAGCTCGTCGTTTCGGCCGGACAGGAAGAGGAGCACGTCACGGACGGCCTCGTCGTACGCCGCCTTCGTCGTCAGCGACGCCACGCACGGTCCGAGGCACGCGTGCATGTCGAAGTAGAGACACGGGCGGGGCAGGTTCCCGTCGATCTCGATCCGGCACGTACGGACCTGGAACATCCGCTGCACCATCTTCATCGCGCCGCGGCACGTTCGTGCCGGGAGGAACGGTCCGAAGTAGCTGTGCCCGTCCCTGAGGACCCGCCGCGTCACGTGCGCCCGGGGCCACTCCTCCCCCGTCGTCACCTTGATGTACGGGTAGGTCTTGTCGTCCCGCAGCAGGATGTTGTACCGGGGCTTGTGCTTCTTGATGAACGCGTTCTCGAGGGCGAGCGCCTCGCTCTCGGTGTTCGCGACGACGGTGTCGATCGTCTCGAACTCGGCGAGGAGCGCCTCCGTCTTCGGGTGCTTCGGTCCTGCGACGAAGTACGAGGCCAGGCGCTTGCGGATCGAGCGCGCCTTCCCGACGTAGAGGATCTTCCCTTTCGCGTCGCGGTAAAGGTAGATCCCCGGCTGGTCGGGGTACGAGGAGAGGTCGGGAGGGGCCCCCACGGAGGGGATTCTAGAGAGAGCCCGGCGGCGCGCCCGTCGCCCCGGCCTCAGAACACCTTTCCGAGCTTCGCGGCGATCTTCGACACCTTCACGTAGCCGAAGAACCGGCCGCTCGAGAGGAGACCCAGGCCGTCGGTCATCTTCGTCCGGGCGTCTCGGGCGTAGAGGAGTCCGAAGGCCTTCTTCATGAACTCCTGGAAGGCGCCGTCGTACGGGTACCACCAGGGGGCCGCGGGCGAGTCCTGGAGGTCGACGCCGACGTGCTTGACGTTCACGAGCTCCATCAGTCCGTGGACGCCGTGGCTCCGGCCGATCCCGGACTTGCCGAGCCCGCCCCAGGTCGCCGTCGGCTCGCCGAAGGAGTAGAGGTGATCGTTGATCGTGACGGTCCCCGTCCGGAGCTCCTCGACGAGCTTCTGGGCCGTCTTCGTCGAGCGGGTCCACCCGGAGGCGGTGAGGCCGAACTCCGAGTCGTTCGCGAGCGCGATCGCCTCGTCGAGGTCGTCGACGACGACGATCGGGAGGACCGGCCCGAACGTCTCTTCCGTCATCACGCGCATCCCGTGGTGCACGTCGACGAGGACGGTGGGCGGGAACCAGTACCCCTTCGCGACGGGCTTCTCGCCACCGGTCAGCGCCCGCGCGCCCTGCGCGACGGCCTCGCGCACCTGGGCGTCGACGAAGTCCCTCTGCTCGGCGGTCGTCATCGGTCCGAGGTCCGTCGCCTCGGCGAGCGGGTCTCCCTGGCGCAGCCGTCTCGTCCGCTCGACGATCTTCGCGACGAGCTCGTCGGCGACGCTCCTCACCACGTAGACGCGCTCGATCGACCCGCACGCCTGCCCCGCGTTCGCGAAAGCGCCCCAGACGAGGCCGCTCGCCGTTCGATCGAGATCCGCGTCCGCCGCGACCACCGCCGCGTCCTTGCCGCCCAGCTCGAGAACGAACGGCGTGACGTTTTTCGACGCTTTCCGCATCACGTGGCATCCGGTTTCGACGGAGCCCGTGAAGAGGATCTTCGCGACTCCCGGGTGCTCGAGGAGACGGTCGACGTCGGAGCCCGTCGCCGTCACGACGTTGACGACACCGGGCGGAAGGCCTGCCCGCCTGCAGAGCTCGCCGATCGCGAGGCCCGTCTGCGCCGTCGCGGAGGCGGGTTTCAGGACGACGGTATTCCCTGCCGCAAGGCACGCGGCCAGCTCGACCATGGGAATCGCGAACGGGAAGTTCCAGGGGGTGATGACCGCGACGACGCCGAGCGGCTCGTAGCGAAACGAGGCCGCCTTGTGCGCGAAGAGGATCTGCTGGTAGTCGACCGACTTCGGAGCGAGCAGCTCCTCCGTGAACCTCGAGAGGTACCGGAGGGCGTCCGCGGCCGGTACGAGATCGAGGGCTCGCGCCTCGGCGACCGGCTTTCCCTGTTCGAGGGCAATGAGCCGCGACAGGCCGTCGTGGGACCTGCGGACGACCTCGAGGAGGCTCGCGAGGTGCTTCTGCCGCTCCTTCGGGGTCCGGGCGCCCCAGTGGAGGTACGCCTTCCGGGCGGCCGCGACAGCGGCGTCGATCTCGGCGGGCCCCGCACGGTGGATCTCGGCGAGCTTCTCCCCCGTCGCCGGGTTCCGGGTGAAGAACGTCGTCCCCGTCGCGACGTCCTGGCCGTCGATGATCGGCCCGGTCGGGAGGGAGAGGGCTCCCTTCAAATCATCGCCCCGCGGGTGATCTTCTCGACGTGCTTGCGGTAGAAGGCGACGAGGTTCTGGACGTAGTCGGCAAAAGGCGGGCAGGACACGCCGAACGCCGCGAGGTCCGCGGCCGCCTGGGCGTTGTCGTACCGGACCGGGTGGTCGAAGTACTCGACCGTCGCGGCGGGCATGCCGAAGTAGTCCTGGATCGGCTTCGGCGAGAAGAGGAGCTTCGCGAGGACCGTCGGAACCGGGACGAAGAGGAAGTGCTTGCCGATGGCCTTCGCGAAGAGCTCTTCGATCTCGTAGGCGGAGAGAGGGTTCGGGTCCGTCAGGTGGTACGTCTTCCCGATCGCGCCCTCCCAGCTCGAGAGGCGCGCCATCGCCTCGAGAACGTAGTCGACCGGGACGAGATTCACGGGGGCCGTTCCCCGGCCGACCTTCACGAAGACGCCGGGCGACGGGAGCTGCCGCATCGCGTTCAGCGCGAAGTAGGGACCGTCGAATTTCGCCGTCTCGCCCGTCCGGGAGTCGCCCACGACGATGGCCGGCCGGTAGGTCGTCGTCGGCAGGGCGCTCCCCTTGACCGCCTCCTCCGCGAGGAACTTCGTCTCCTCGTAGTAGTTCTTGAACGACTGCCCGACGTCGAGATCGGTCTCGCGGTACGTGCCGACCGCGGTTCCCGACACGTACGCCGTCGACACGTAGTCGAACCGCCGCAGGTGCGGGCACTCCTCCAGGAAGCCGAGGACGTTCCGCGTTCCCTCGACGTTGATCCTCATCGCCACGTCCCGGGCCACGGCGAGGTCGTACACCGCCGCGAGGTGGTAGCAGCCGGTCAGCTTCCGGTGCAGGAGGCGGGCCTCGGTCTCGCCGATCCCGAGTCCCGGAGCGGTGATGTCTCCCATCACGAGCTCGATGCGCCCCTTCGTCCTGGGATGCGTCGCGGCGAGCTGCTCCACCGAGCTCCGCGCCAGGTCGAGGAACTTCTCCTGCACGAGGCAGTGGAAGACGGTGTCGGGCTTCAGCTCCAGGAGCCTCGGGATGAGACGGGCGCCGATGAAGCCCGGGAAGCCCGTGAAGAGAACGACGTGGGACGCGGCGGGAGTCGGGCGCGCTTTCTTCGTGGCCATACCGTGCCTCTCTTCGGAACAGTCTAGAGCGTTTTCTGCATTGCGGCGTCCGTCCGGAGCCGCTGCCGGAACGCCTCGCAGGCCCGCAGCATCGCCGGCGGGAGGCCGCACTCGACGCCGTCGAGTGCGAGGAGCGGAACGGCCGTCGTCAGGGACCCGAGAAGGATCGCGCCGGCGAGGAGCTCCTCGCGGTCCAGGCCTCGTCTCTCCCCCGCCCCATCGAGGAATGCCTCGGCCGTGACGGACGGGAGCGCCCCCGGGGCGAGCCCCGCGAACCGCCCGCCGTTCCACGCCACGAGTCCGGTCGAAGCTCCTTCGAGGTAGAGGTCCCCATCCGTGAACAGCCCCTCGTCCCCGCCCGAACGGCGGGCGTGCCGGAGCGCCGCCACGGCCCCGAAGTAGCTCGTCGACTTGAATCCGGGGGAATCGCGTCGGAATCGTCCCGGCACCGTCACGGCCCGCGAGCCGGCCCTGCGGGCCAGGGTGTTCCCAGGGATCGGCCGGACCGACGCGTCGAGCCTCCACGAAGCCGGGGCGTCCACGTCGGGTCCGACGGCGATCCAGGAGAGGCGCAGTGCCCTCTCTCCGTCGTCGTCCCCGATCCCCTGGAGGGCGGCGCCGGAGGACGATTCCAGGGCCTCGAGGGACGGTGCCGGGAGGTCGAGCGCTTCGAGGGCCGTCAGGAGGCGACGGGCGTGGGGCTCCCAGAGGATGGCCCGGCGCCCGATGAGAAGGAGCGTCTCGAAGAAGCCGAAGCCGCGCTCGACGGCCGGGGCATCGAAGGGGACGGGGTCGGGGCTCACGGGACCTCGCTCTCTCTCGCCGCGGAGGCGAGCGCCCGGAAGAACTCGCGGGATTTCGTTTCGGTCTCCGCCCACTCGAGCAGGGGGTCCGAGTCCCAGACGATACCGCCGCCCGCGTGGTAGG
Source organism: Holophagales bacterium (assembly GCA_016719485.1). NCBI lineage: Bacteria > Pseudomonadati > Acidobacteriota > Holophagae > Holophagales > Holophagales bacterium. The sequence continues at coordinate 265,291 of JADJZB010000002.1, read as the reverse complement.
AGACCGTCTCTCCCCGGAGGATGGCCGTCCGGATGGCCACGTTGAACACGGCGGTCCCGTCTCCGCGAACGAAGCCCGCGGCACCCGTGTACGGTCCACGGGCCACCGGCTCGAGCCTTTGGATGAACCCGAGCGCCGCGCGCTTCGGGGCGCCGGTGATCGACCCTCCCGGCAGCGTCGCGACGAGGAGGTCCGAGAGCCGGGTCCCGGCGCGGAGGGTCCCGGCCACGGTCGACTCGAGGTGGTGGAGGTGCCGGAAGCTCCTCACCGTCCGGAAGGCGGGAACGTGAACGCTTCCCGCTTCGCAGACTCGCCCGAGGTCGTTGCGGATCAGGTCGACGATCATCAGGTGCTCCGCGGCATCCTTCTCCGATGCCAGCAGGGCCGAGCGTGCGGCCTCCTCGCTTCCGCCGAGGAAGCGGGGCACGGTTCCCTTGATCGGGGCCGAGGCCACGCGCCGGGACGCGAGGTCGGCGTCCAGGAAGAGCTCCGGCGAGTTCGACACGACGGCCTCGGTACCAGTGTCGATGCAGATCGCCCACGGGACGGGGTTGTCGGCCCAGAGCAGGTCGGCGAGCCGGCGAGGTGAGACCGGCAGCGCCCGGGACGTCCGCCGCGTCAGGTTCGCCTGGTAGACGTCGCCGCGGGCGATCCCCTCCCGGATGGCTTCGACGGCCGCCGTCCACTCCGGAAGGTGCATGTCGGCCGGCGGCTCCACTCCGGGTCCACGGCTGCGTTCGTCGACGCGGTCGTCCCCCGCGCGCCGTCCCGCCGCCGTGTCCGGACCCCTTCGTCGTGCGGTGTCGAAGAGCCCGAACCAGGCGAGAGGCGTCGCGGGCGGCCGGAACAGCTCCCTCGACCCTTCGATCGTCACCCCGGCCTCGTACGTCAGGAAGCCCGCCGCGATCCTCTCCGGCCGGCCCGAGCCGGCCACGGCGTCGAGCCAGGCGAGAAGGTCGGGCAGGTCGCCGGGCCGATCCGCCGCGACGGCTCGGACCTCGAGCGGGGAGCCCAGGTCGAGCGGCGCCGGGAGCCGCCACCCGGGGCCGCGCAGAAGAACGAAGGGAGAGGCCACGCTCGGGTAGTCTACGGAGCGTGGAGAGACGGACGCTGGGTCGAAACCGAGGTGAAGGTCCGCTACGCCGAGACCGACGCGCAGGGAGTCGTCTACCACGGCTCCTACGTCGTCTGGTTCGAGGTGGGGCGGACGGAGTACTGCGACGCCGCCGGGTACCCCTACGCCCGGATGGAAGCCGAGGGCGTGAACATCGTCGTGAGCGACCTCGAGGCCCGGTACCGCCGTCCGGCCCGCTATGGCGACACCGTCCGGGTGGCGACGCGCCTCGCGGCGATCCGCAGCCGCGGGTGCACGTTCGAATATCGCGTCGCCCTGCCGGATGGCGTGGTTGCGGTGGAGGGGCAGACCGTGCACCTTTTCGTCGACCGGGCATCCGGGAAGCCGACGGCCGTGCCGGAACCGATCCGCGCTGCCATGACGGGATTCGCCGGGGGCTGACCCTCAGGCGCCCGGGGCGCCGTTCGGCAGCTTCTTTCTCAGAGCCTTGTAAACGAGCGGGGGAACGAGCCCGGAGACGTCCCCGCCGAGCCGGTGGACCTCCTTGACGAGCCGGCTCGAGAGGTACGAGAGCTCTTCCTTCGGGGTCAGGAAGACCGTCTCCACGTCGGGGTCGAGGCGACGGTTCATGAGCGCCATCTGGAACTCGTACTCGAAGTCGGAGACGACGCGAAGGCCGCGCAGGACGGTGTTCGTCTTCTCGGTCTTCAGGAAGTTGATGAGCAGGCCGGAGAACGCCTTCACCTTCACGCGCGGCTCGCGACGGAAAACGTCCCGCACCATTCCCACCCGCTCCTCGACGGTGAAGAGCGGCGACTTCTCGGTGTTGCACAGGACGGCCACCAGGACGCGGTCGAAGATGTGGCACCCGCGACGGACGAGGTCGACGTGCCCGTTCGTCATCGGGTCGAACGAGCCCGGGTAGACGGCGATTCGCATTGAGTGGGCGATTCTAGCGGCTTTCGGAAAGCGCCTCGCCGAGCTTGCGCGCCGAGAGGACGAGGAGGAAGAGCGCGAGGGCGGGCGGCACCACGCACCACCAGGCGCTCGTCAGGCTCTCGCGGGCATCGGCGAGGGCCCGTCCCCAGGAGGCCGCCGGCGGGGGCGCCCCGAGCCCGAGAAACGAAAGCGAAGCCTCGAGGAGGACGGCCCCGCCGAGGGCGTAGGGAACGATTGCGAGGGCGGGAGCGACGGCCCCCGGAAGGACGTGGACGAAGACGACCCTCGCGCGGGAAGCGCCCGCCGCACGCGCCGCCTCGACGTGCGGCGACCGCGAGAGGCGCAGCGCCTCGGCGCGGACGAGGCGGGCCACCTCGGGCCACCCGGTGAGGGCGATGAGAAGCGCGGCCGTCCACGCCGAGGGCGGAGCGAGGGCCGCGCCGGCCGCGACGAGCACGAGGGCCGGAAAGGCCTGGACCACCCCCGTGACGAAGAGGACGGGCCGGTCGGTGCCCGCGCCGAGAGCCCCGGCTGCGCCGCCCAGGAGGGTCCCGACCGCGAGAGCGAGGGCGGCCGCCGCGAAGCCGACCGGCACGGAGACGCGGGCTCCGTGGAGAAGCCTCGCGAGGACGTCCCGGCCGAGGTCGTCGGTCCCGAGGTAGTGGTCGGCGCCCGGCGGCTGCAGGCGCGCGTCGAGGTCGGTGGCGTCGGGATCGAACGGGACGAGTGTCGCGAGCCTCTCGAGCGCCGTCGCGTCCTTCGGCCTCTCCCGGGCGAGGAGCGGCGCCATGAGCGCCACGAGCGGGAAGAGGGCCAGGACGAGGAGCCTCCGCCTCGCGGAGCGGGTGAGGCTCACGACTCCTCACCTTCGGCGATCCGCGGATCGGCGAGCGCGGCGAAGGTGTCGGCGGCGAGCGTCGCGGCGACGACGGCGAGCCCCGACGCCAGCGTCAGGCCGAGGACGGTCGGGAGATCTCTCGAGAAGACCGAATCGGCGAGAAGCTGCCCGGTGCCCGGAAGACCGAAGACCCTCTCCACGAGGACCGACCCCGCGACGAGCTGCGGGACGAGGGCAGCACCGAGACCCGCGAAAGCGGGTGCTGCGCGCCGCAGGGCGCGGAGCGTCTCCTCGCGCGGCGATTCGCCCCGGGCCCTGCCGGAGAGGGCCGCGGTCGACGCGAGCGCCTCCCCCACCGTACGGCGCGTGACGCGGGCGATCGGGGCGAGTGCCACGAGGGCGAGCGTGACCACCGGGAGAGCGATGCCCGGCAGACCGAGGGACAGGTCGGCGAAGATCGGGGCCCACCTCAGCTCGACCGCGAAGAGAAGCAGGAGGAGGAGCCCGAGGGCGAAGCTCGGAAGCGAGTAGAGCGCGTCGAGGACGAACCCCGAGACGCGGTCCACGGCTTTCCCGGGTCGTCGCGCGGCAGCAACGCCGAGCGGCACCGCGACGAGAGCCGCGAGGAGCAGCGCAAGGGCGTTCACCGTGAGCGTCGCCGGAAGCGTTTCGGCGATCCGCTCCGTCACGGGACGCCCGTCGCGGAACGATCGTCCCAGGTCGAGCCGCGCCGCAGCGCCGAGCCACGTGACGAGGCGGGCGGGGAGCGGACGGTCGAGTCCGTGGAGCTGCCGAAACGCCTCCAGCGCCTCGGGCGACCGCGCGCCGATCGGTCCGTGCCCGATCAGGGTCAGGCGGGCCGGGTCACCCGGAGCCGCAGAAAGGAGGAGGAACACGGCGACGAGGACGCCGAGGAGCGTTCCGGCGGAGGCGAGGACGCGCCGCGAGAGGAACCGGGCCACGTTGCGGGATGTTACGCGGCGCGGGACTCGTACCGGATCAGATCGGCCTCGCCGCCCTGGCGGGCTGCCACCCGGCTGCCCCGGGCCAGAAGAGCCAGAGCCCGACGGGCGAGGTCTTCACGTTCTCCACCCTGTTCCGCACGCCCCAGGCGACCGAGACGGTGTGGAGGAACGAGAAGGGCTGGTCGTCCGAGATGATCCTCTGCAGCTCGGCGTAGAGGGTCTTGGCCTTCTCGCGATCGAACGTCGTGGCGAGCTCGTCCATGAGTGTGTCGGCCCTCGCGTTCCGGTAGTAGGCGTGGTTCATGCCGTTCGGTGGAACCTGCGAAGAGTGCCAGTTGGGACGCAGGTCCGGGTTCGGGTCGAGGTTCAGGGCGAGCGCGCAGGCCTCGTAGCTCCCGGCATCGACCTTCTCCACGAAGGCTCCCCACTCCAGCGGCGAGAGCGCCATCTCGATCCCGGCCTCGCGGAACGCCCGCTGCGTCGTCTCGTTGATCTGACGCTGCCGTTCGCTTCCGCCCCCGGACGAAAGGGTGAACGCCAGTCGGTGGGCTCCCCGGCTCCGGACGCCATCCCGGCCCTTTCGCCAGCCCGCCTCGTCGAGGAGCGAGGCCGCCCGGGCGGGGTCGTACGGGAGCGGGGCGAGCGTCGCGTCGTGCGGCCACAGCCCCGGCGGCAGGGGCCCGTTCGCCGGACGCGCGAGGCCACCGTAGAGGGTCCTCGCGATCGTCTCCCGGTCGATGAGCATCGTCAGCGCCCGGCGAACGCGCGGGTCCTCGAACTGCGGGAGCCGGTTGTTCCACGCGAGGAAGGTGTAGGCGATCTCGTCGTATCGCACTTCGCGGACCGCGCCGTCCGCGGCGGCTTCGACGCGCTGGACGGCGTTCAGCCGCGTCTCGTCCAGGGCGCCCGTGAGAAGCGCCTGGAACGCCGGCGACGACTCCGGGACGACGCGCAGGACGACTTGCTCCCACGCGGGCGGCGGTCCGAAGTACTGCGTGTTCCGAACGAGTCGGATCGTCCCGCCCTCCCACGACGCCAGGCGGAAAGGCCCCGTCGCCAGGGGGCGGCGGTTCGCGGGGTTCGTGGCGACGTCGGTTCCGCGGTAGAGCCGCGCCGGGAGGAGCGGCAGGTTGAACGCGCTCCTCTGGCCCGGAGACGCCGTCCGGAACGTGACTCTCGCCGTTCGGGCGTCGACGACCTCGACCCTCTCGAGGCCGTCGAAGAGGCTCTTCCTGTAGAGGGCGGGCGTCTTCGGGTCGACGAGTGCGTCCAGGGTCGCCTTCACGTCGTCGGAGGTGACCGCCGTACCGTCCTCCCAGCGCGCGTCCCCGCGGAGGGTCACCGTGTAGACGAGCCTGTTCTGGTCCGCCTCGACGGACTCGGCGAGACCGGGGACGAGGTTCAGGTTCTCGTCGTAGTCCAGGAGATTTCGCTGCAGAAGGGCGATGACGACGTTCTCGGGGTCCGACGTCGCGGTGAGGGCATTGAGCGTCTGGGGCTCCCCCTCCAGCCTCCGGTGGAGGACACGGTCCTGCTCCTTGCCGACCGGTCCGCCGCAAGCGGGAGCGAAGACGAGGAAGAGGAGGGCGAGGGCTCGCCTCACCGGAACTCCGCCGGGTATTCGGCCGAAACCGACGCGCTGTTTCCCGAGGCGTCGACGACCCGGATCGATAGAAATGCGGGACCGTCGGGCTTCGGGACGATGAGCGTCAGCTCCTCTTCCCGTCCGTCGAGCGCCCCGTCGGCCGATGCGAGAGGCCGCCACCGGTCGGCCGAGACGGTCCCTTCGGCCCGTGCGAGGGGCGACAGGGCATCCGCGGCCTTCACGCGCAGGACGACGCTCTTCCCCTCTGTCCGGCTCTCGAGAACCGTCAGGACCGGCGGGGTTCCGTCCACGAGAACGAGGTCGCTCTCCTCCGTCGCCACGAGGGCCTCACCTTCGGCGTTCGAGTTCTTGTCGGAAGCCGTGACGCGGAACCGGTAGCGTCCGTCCGGGAGCGGCGACGAGTCGAACGAGACGAAGGCGTCGTCGACGTCCCGTCGGATCCCGAACCACGGCGTCGAGCCCTCGCGCCGGACCTCGAGGTCGTATCGCAGGGCGTCCCCGTTCGGGTCGGTCCCCTTCCAGGTCACCGTGCGGAACCCTTTCCGGAAGAGCTTCTTTCCCGTCGCGTCGGTCCCTTCCCGCGCCGGCTCGAGACCGGCGAAGGCGCCGTTCTCGTCCGGGTTCGTCACGGTGAGGACGGCGGAACCCGAGGTCGCGCCGGGGCGCGGAAAGACCGCCCCCGGCTCGAGGACCGTCACGTTCTCCAGGATCGGACGGGCGTTCCTCTCCGCCCAGGACATTTCCACGCGCTCGACGACGGGCGATTCCCCGGAGGGGGCCGCCGAAAGCTCCGCGCGCCACTGGAAGTACCGCGCGGGCGGGGCGACGAAGACGCCCGACGGACCTGGCCTGACCCAGTCCGACCAGGTACCGTCCGGCTTCTCGCTGTTACCCGTGCGGGCCGAGAGGACGACGGTCGCCCCTTTCGGGACGGTCCCTTCGAACCGAAGCGAGCCGGACCGGGAGAGACGCCCGGCATCCCGGACGGACGACAGGTAGGTTCCCTTTCCGGCGGCCTTTGCGCCCGCCGGGCGCTGGACGCCGGGAGACGTCGACGTCACGACGGCGAAGCCGCCGGGCACGGCGGGGGTCGAAACGACCTGCTTCTGGTCGACCTGCGCCTCGAGGCGGAGCTTGCGGTCGTTCAGGCTGTAGACCCGTCCGCGAGGCCCTGTCGCGAGGAGCAGCGCGGCCCTCCCGTCGTCCCACCGTGCACCGTAGACCGTCTCCTCCGGGAGAATCCAGGAAGGCTCCACGAATCCGTCCGCCGCGATGAGGACGACCTCCGCATTCCCTTCCCTCGAGGTGGACGGCGCGGCCGCCGGGCGCACGGGTGACGTCGTCGTCGAGATGGAGACCGTCCCCTGCGGTACCGGGTCCTTCGCCGGCCCCTCGGCCCCGGTCGGAGAGACTACGGGAGCCGTTGCCTGGCGGGGTTCGCTGCGCTGCTGCGAGAGCTGCGGTACGGCCACGGACGTCGCCACGGCCAGGATTCCTCCGCCCGGCGCCGAGGCGAGCGCCGTCACCTCGGGTCGCGCGAAATCGTGGAGCGTCCGGAGCTTCCCTCCGGCGTCGATCGCGATGACGAGACCGCGGTCGGACGTCCCGGCGACGAGCATCGAGTCGGGCAGGACCAGAAGCGTGCGGACGTGGGTGTCTTCGATCTCGGCGTGAAGAGAGGCCTTGCCGTCCCGGCCCGCCTTCCAGATCCGGCCCTTCGATCCCGTTCCGGCGAAGAGCGTGCCGTCGGGTGCGAACGCCAGCGACCAGACGGCCGCCTCGCCGGTCTCCCCGGCGGGCGAACCGGCCTTCGCGGGCTCCTTCGCCTTCGGGTCGACCCGCCACAGCCGCCCCCCGGGCGACGTTCCGCAGACGACCTCCCCGCGTGGACCGACGGCCACCGCCGTCACGTTCGGTTCCTCCGCCTCGAAGAGCACGCGGACCGTTCCGTCCGGCTCGGAGACGAAGAGCCGGCCCTGTCCGCCGCCCGTCGCGACGTAGACCCGGCCCGCGGCATCGGACGCAGCCCCGAAGACCACCGCCCCGGCAGCCTCCTCGGGCCACGCCCGGGGCGTGAAGACCGATCCGAGCGTCAGGCGACCGTCGGAGGTCAGCGTCGTCCCGTCCAGGTCGCCGGCGAGGAAGTCGCGGGCCGACGCCACCGTCGACAGGCGGGTCGAGGCCGCGCCCGCGGGCGCGGCCGGAGTGAAGCCGATCGTCAGCGCGAGGCCGACGGCGAAGGATCTGAGGCGATGCTGGCTCATCGGGTTCCTCGCGGGCGAGCCCGCTCGATGTCGACGTCGATCCGGACACCGCCCGAGACCGGGCGGTCGAAGGTGACGATTTCCTCGGAGACGAGACGCGCCTCGACGTCGGCGATCCCGGTCTCTCCCTGCTCCCGCGCCCCCGCCAGGAGCGCGAGGGCGGTGGGCGGGAGGGCGTCGAGCGTCGCGGAACGCGTGGCCGCGCCCCGTGTGGCGACCAGCAGGCCGGCAAAGAGGCGGTTTCCGGGGACGATCCGGGAGAGGAACGTCGCGAACTCCCCCAGCGTCCGGGGCTCCGAGGGGTCGAGAAGCTGGCGCAGGGCCGTCGCGTTGCTGCCGTCGGAGACGACGAGCGTCGCGCGTCCTTCGGGTGTTCCGGTGGGCACGGCGAGCCGGACGACACGGACGCTCTCCTCGCCGCGCCGGTCCGCGAGGCGGATCGCGACGACGAGTGTCTCTCCCGGCGCTACCTTTCTCGAGGCCGGCGCGGCCTCGAGGATCCGCAGCCGGCGCTCCTGGGTCGAGCTCCCGAAACGGAGACGGATGCCTCGAATGCCGGGATCCCCGAGGTCGTTGTCGGCCACGGCGGCCGCGAGCGCCACGGTGGAGAGAACGGCGGCCTCCTTCGCGCGAGGCCCTGTCGCCACGTCCTCGTAGGAGACCTCACCGGACGCCGTGTCGAGAGCGACGCGAAACGCCAGAAGCTTGTCGCGAGGCGTCGGGTCGGCCGCCGTCATCGACGCGTCGGCCACGAGGCCCGCGAGAAGCGGGAAGAGCTTCGGGTGCGACGCCGCCTCGTATCGGAACTCCCGGGCAGGCCTTCCGTCCCCCTCGACGACGACGGATATGGGAATGGTCGGTGCGGTTCGGTCGGTCCGGCCGCCGACTCCGCTGTCCCGGTCGTTCGTGAGCCTGTACCGGGGCTCGCCCCCGTTGGCGACCTTGAAGGACTGCTGGAGGGTCGGGATGATCGCGACGACCTCTGCCGATGCGACGGGGAGGTCGATCTCGCCCGCGGCGAGAAACCCATGCCCGAAGGCGACGAATCGCCCGTCGGGATAGACCTCCGTGACCGTCCCGGTGGCCCCCAGCTGCAGGTCGCCCCGAACCAGGTAGGCGGTGACGGAGCCTCCCGGTACGAGGGTTGCTGGCGTCCCCGACGCCGTTCCGATCGCGGCGGGGGAAGTAGCCCCCATGAGCGTCAGGTTCGCCTCGCTCGCCCCGAGGCGGGACAGGGGTGTGCGAAAGGCCGCGACGGTCGCAGCAGGAAGCCCCGTCCCTTGGAACGAAAGGAGGGTCGAGCCTTCCGATGGATACGCGGGTGCGGAGGGCAGGCTCTCGAGCATCGCGCGACGCAGCTCCCCCAGCCGGGGTTCCTCCGGCAGGGCCGCGAGGCGGGCGAAAAAGGCCGCGTGGTCCGCGATCGGCGGCCCGGCGGTCCGGCTGGTACCCCCGAGCAAGGGTTTTTCCGGCACGATCGAGTCCATCGCGCCGATCGGCGTCACGCCCGCGATGGCCTTCCGGGAGAAGCCCCAGCCGTAGGCGACCGCCCCGGCGAGCCGGCCCTCGAGGTAGACGGGGCTCCCGCTCATTCCGGCCGCGATGCCCGTCTCCGCCAGGTCGAGACCGGAAAGGGACACCAGGATCATCGACCGCCCCACGACGACGTTCTTCACGACGCCCAGGACCTCCACGTCGAATCTCTCGACGTCGTGCCCGCGGACGACCGTCAGCCCGTACCCCTTCATGCCGGCCCGGACCTCCTCGACGGGGAGGGTCTCAGAAGCGGCTGCAGGGCCCCGAAAGAGGGTCAGCGCCAGCGCCGCGAGCAGGACGTAACGCTTTGACCCTCTTCGAGATTCCATGCTACCTTGACCTGATTTCAGTCCCCTCTGGGGCGGGAGAGAAATGACGGAAGCCGGCAACGCCAACATCGTTCAGCTGTTCCTCACGGCGGGGTGGACGGCGCGGGCCGTCCTGGTGGTTCTCGCCCTCTTTTCCCTGGGGTCCTGGGCGGTCATCGTCGGAAAGCTCTGGAGTTTCTCACGGGCCGCCTCCCACTCGACGCGGTTCCTGGCCCACTTCCGGAAGAGCCGCAAGTTCGCTGACGTCCTCGGTGTCTGCGACCAGTACCCCAGCAGCCCCCTCGTCGGGCTCTTCCGCGCCGGCTACGCCGAGCTGGACGCCCAGGTGAGGGCGGGCCGGGACGTCGCCCCGTCGGACTCCGGCCGCCTGTTCGTCAAGAGCCTCCCTGCGATCGAGCGGGCACTCGAGCGGGCCGCCGGAGTCGAGACGAACCATCTGACGAAGCGGCTCCCGTTCCTGGCCACCACGGCTTCGGCCACGCCGTTCATCGGACTTTTCGGGACCGTCTGGGGAATCCTCGGTGCCTTCCGGCAGATCGGCATCACCGGCTCGACCTCCATCGTCACCGTCGCCCCGGGCATTGCCGAGGCCCTGGTCAACACCGCCGCGGGCCTCGTCGCCGCCGTACCGGCCCTGATCGCCTACAACTACTTCAACGGCCAGGTCCGGATCACCCGCTCCGAGATGCGGGACTTCGCCCTGGAGTTTCTGAACCTCGCCGAGCGCCACTTCACCTGATACGGCGGGAGGAACGAGCGGATGTCCGTCAAGATCGACGACGACGTCGAAGCCTATTCCGACATCAACGTCACCCCTCTGGTCGACGTGATGCTCGTCCTGCTGATCATCTTCATGGTCACGGCGCCCCTCCTTCACCAGGGCGTGGAGGTGAAGCTCCCCAAGTCGGTCTCCCAGAACCTGCCGACGACCCCGGAGGACCCCCTCATCCTCTCGATCACGAGGAAGGAGGTCTACTACCTCAACGAGACGCCGATCCCGAAACAGCAGCTGCGCGACCGTCTGAAGCTGATCCTGAAGAACCGGAAGGACCGCTCCGTCTACCTCAAGGCGGACCGGAACCTGCCCTACGGGGTCGTCGTCGAGACGATGGACGTCCTCAACCGGCTCGGGGTCGAGAATCTCGGGATGGTCACGGAGCTCAGGAGCGAGAAGGGATCGTGACGGTTTCCGAGATCCTGGAAGAGAGGATCCGGCGTCCCGACGCACCGCACGGTCTCGCGACGGCGCTCTCGCTGGCGGCCCACGCCACCTTCGTGGTCTTCCTCGTCCTCATCTCGCAACCGAGAAAGCTGACGACGGCACCCCTCGTCTCGCTTCCGGTCCGGGTCGTCTCCCCGGGAGCGCTCGCCCGGCTGTCGGCCCGGCCGGCCCGAGCCCCCGCCGAGGCGCCCCGGCGTCCCGTCATCGAGAAGATCCGCGAGGAAGCACCCGTGCCCTCGAAGCAAGCGCTCCCCTTGCCGGATAAGGGGAAGAAGCCGAAAGACGCCCGGCCGGCACCCGCACCCCGGCCGGCAGCGGCGACGTCGTCACCCCGGCCCGCAGCCGACGGCTCCGCCGTCGACCTCCCGTCCGCCGGCGCCGGGCTGGGGGGCGACGGAGCACCGGGACTGACCGATTTCGGCGCGTCCGTGTCCGGCTTCGACGCCGACTTCCCATTCGCCTACTACGCCGAACAGCTCCAGGCTCTCATCGGAGCCAACTGGCTCAAGCCCGACGCCCCGGCCGGCACGGTCTGCGTCGTGACCTTCCGGATCCAGCGCTCGGGCCAGGTGACCGATGTGAAGGTCGAGACTCCTTCCGGCCTCGCCTTCTACGACCGGGCCGCTTCCCGCTCGATCTACTCCGCAAACCCGCTCCCTCCCCTTCCGCCGGAGTTCCAGCGGGACGAGCTGGGGGTCCACATCCGCTTCCAGTGAAGCACCGCCGGAGGTCCGCGATGCGTCTTGCTCCCGTCGTAACGAGCCTCGCGCTCGTTCTCTCCCTCGCCCCCCTCACCGGGCAGCAGCCGGCCCCGCCGGTCGCCCCGCCCGCGCAGCCCACCGATATCTCACTCGTCCTCTCCCAGGAGGGGGCCCGGCGCATCGCGCTGGCCGTGCCGCCCGCGACCGCTCCCGTGTCCGACATCGTCCAGCGGGAGCTCGTCGAGCCCTTCCACAAGACGCTCGCAGGCGACCTCGGCATCTCTCCCTGGTTCGTCCTCGCCGACCCCGCGCTCCATCCGAAGGGGCTCCGGCCGCCCGCCACGCGCGAGGAGGGGGACGCCTGGATCGCCTCGGGCGCCCAGTTCCTCCTGGACACGCAGATCCGGTCGGAGGGGACGAACGTCGTCGTCTCGGCGCAGCTCCTCGACCTCAGGACCCTGCGGCCGATCCTGGGCAAGTCCTACTCGGCCGGTGGCGCGTCGATCCGGAGGGTCGCCCACGTCGTCGCCAACGACGTCGTCCGTCAGTTCACGGGAAAGCCGGGGCCTTTCCTGACCCGGATCGTCTTCAGCTCCGACCGGGACGGGGGGCGCAATAAAGAGCTCTACGTCATGGACTACGACGGCGAGAACCAGCGGCGCATCACGTTCCACCGTTCGCTCTCCATCGCCCCCGACTGGTCCTACGACGGCGACAAGGTCGTCTACCAGTCCTTCGTGAGCACCCCTCCGGGCCTCTACTGGTTCTCGCTCGCGGCCGCGCCGCGCAACAAGATTCCCCTCACCACCGAGCTGAACTCGGCGCCGTCGTTCTCCCCCGACGGCAAGAGCGTCGCCTACGCTGGAAGCGTCAAGGGCAACCCCGAGATCTTCGTCGTCGGGCTGAACGGGTCCAACCCGCGGCGCCTGACGGACTCCTCCGCCATCGACTCCAGCCCCCGCTTCTCTCCGAACGGGCGGGAGATCGCCTTCACGTCGAACCGGCAGGGCACCCCGCAGATCTACCTGATGGACCTCGAAGGATCCAACGTCAGGAAGCTCACCCTGACCGGGAACTGGAGCGACGAGCCGGCGTTTTCCCCCGACGGCGGCCGGCTCGCCTACGCGTGCCGGAACGACGGGGACTTTCAGATCTGCATCCTCGACCTGACGACGGGCAGGACGGTTCAGATATCCAGCGGGCCGGGCGCTCACGAGAACCCGTCCTGGTCGCCGGACGGATCCCGGATCGCATGGGAGCTCCAGAGGGGGCGGTCGACGCAGATCGTCTCCGCCGGAATCGACGGATCGGGCTTCAAGGTCCTGACGGCGGCCGGAAACAACGGCTACCCGGTCTGGCAACGGACGACGGAATGAAAATGGCGAAGACTGGTTGTTCTGGCCGTGCCAGGCGGCTAGAATCGCAGGGAATAGGGAGGGCTCCCAGCGCCCTTTCTGGATTCGGAGGATGCTTGCCATGTTGAAGCCGTTCAGGTCCGTGGGTCTTTTTCTCGCCGCTGGCCTGCTCGTGACCGCGGGTTGCTGCACGAAGAAGCCCGCCCCCGCTCCGGCGCCCGAGGTCAAGGCCGAGCCCACCCCGACGGCGGTGCCCGTTCCGACCGAGGCGCCGATCGCCGTTCCCGTTCCGGAGCCCGTCGTCGAGACGCTGCCGTCCGACCTCGCCGAGCTCAACAAGAAGGGCTACCTCAAGGACGTCTTCTTCGACTACGACCAGTACGACATCCGCGGCGACCAGCGCGACGCGATGGCAGGCAACGCCGAGTGGCTCCGCAAGTGGCCCACGGTCAAGCTCCAGGTCGAAGGTCACTGCGACGAGCGCGGCTCCAACAAGTACAACATGGCGCTCGGCGACAAGCGCGCCAATGCCGCGCGCGACTACCTCGTCTCGCTCGGGATCGACGCGAGCCGCATCACGACGATCTCGTACGGCGAGGAGCGGCCCTTCGTCGAGGGTCAGGACGAATCCGCATGGTCGCAGAACCGCCGCGGCCACTTCGTCATCACCGCGAAGTGACCGTTCGGGGCTTCGAAGAGGTCCGGAGGAGCGCTCCCCGCGTGGGGGCGCTCCTCGTTGTGTTCGCAGTGTTCGCAGTGTTTGCACTGTCCGGCTGTGTCAGCGGGACGGATATCGAGGGTCTCCACCGCCACGTCGGAGACGTCGAGAAGAAGGTCGACACCCTCGCGCAGCAGAACAGCTCGAAGGAAGAGGTCGACAAGCTCAACCAGAACCTGACGAAGCAGGTCTCCACGATTCTCCGTTCCAACGCGGACATGGGGACCCGGTTCGACGAACTGACGCGCGAGCTGCAGACGCTGGCCGGAAAGCTCGAGGATGCGAACAGGCGTCTCGCCCAGCTTTCCCAGCAGATCGCCGAGGCCCAGACCCGGACGGACGGCGTTTCGGCCGCCCCTGCCGGCTACGGCGGCCCCGGACCGGCACCCGCAGCCGGAGCTCCTCCAGCGTCCGGGGGGGCCGTGGCCCTCGCTCCCGGCCTGATACCCGCCCCGGCCACGAAGCCCTCTTCCGGACGCCCCGCTCCCGCCGACATCTACAACCAGGCGCTCGGCGACTACCAGCGCGGTCGCTTCGACCTCGCCCGCCAGGGCTTCGAGGACTACGTCGAGACCTATCCGAAGACCGACCTTTCCGACGACGCCCTCTACTGGGCGGCCGAGTGCTGGTCGGCGCAGAAGAAGCCCCGGGAAGCCCTCGAGACGTTCGACCGGCTCCTGAAGGCCTACCCCCAGAGCGACAAGGCGTCTTCGGCCCACCTGCGCAAGGGCCTCGCCCACCTGGACCTCGGCGAAAAGGCCCAGGCGATCGTCCAGCTCCAGTTCGTCGTTCACGAGTACCCGACGTCGGACGAAGCCAAGAGCGCCCGCCAGCGCCTTCGCGCGCTCGGCTCCGATTCCCGCTGACCCCACGATCGCCCTCCGCCGGCGAGGCGGAGGGATGAACGCAAGACACCCAGCCGAAAGGACACGATGGCCAACACGAAACAGGCGAAGAAGCGTGCCGCCCAGAACGACAGGCTCAAGACGCGCAACCGCGCGGTGAAGAGCCAGACCCGCCGCACGGTCAAGGCGACCCGGGCCGCCGCACCCGACAAGGCGAAGGAGATGCTGCCCAAGGCCGCCTCCAGCCTCGACGTCGCGGTCCGCAAGGGCGTCCTCCACAAGAACACGGCCGCGCGCCTCAAGTCGCGCCTCGCCACCGGCGCCAACAAGAAGGTCGCCAAGGCAGACTGACGCCCTTCCCCGGGGAAGACGACCGGGCCGGGTCGGCTGGACGTGGAGCTCGACGGGCTTCCCATCCGGTGACCCGGCCTTGCGTGTCTTCGTCCGGGTTTCGTCAGAAGCCTTCGAGGATCGTCGAGACGAGGCTCCGGGCGAAGGGGCGGGCCATCGCCTCGATGGCCGCGTTCTCGATGTCGACGTAGCTCGCGCTGGTGGCGGCGACCGGGTAGGGTTGCCGGAAGAGGAACGAAGGGTTCTCGAAGAGGGCCTTCTCCGTCTTCCGGTCCGTGAGCCTCACGCGGGCCACCACCGCGATCTCGTACTCCAAGGCCCGGCCCTGGTCGTCGAACCGCACCGGGTTCACCTGGTAGGAGAGGATCCGTCCCGAGATCTCGACGTCCGCGGTGGAGCGATCGGAGACCGGGGAAAGGCGCGCCCGTCCGGCGAGCTCCCTGAGAACCGCGTCGGTCAGTCGCTGCTCGAGCCCGACACGGGGCGTGTCGTTGGCGAACGACTCGACGAAGACGGAGCTCGTCCCCTCGGGGAGAATGCCGCGCCCCGTCCCGACGAGGGCATACCCGCACCCCTCGACCGCCACGGCGAGGAGCGCCCCGAGCAACGCCCGACGCTTCACTTCACCACGACGTTGAGGAGCCGGTCGGGGACGAAAACGACCTTCACCCGTTCCTTTCCGTCGAGCCACTTCGCGACGGCGTCATTCCCTTCGGCGGCGGCCAGCGCCTGCTCGCGCGTCGCGCCACGGGGCAGGACGGCCTGCCCGCGCAGCTTTCCGCTCACCTGGAGGGCGATCGTCACCGATTCCTCGACCGCGAGCGCCGGGTCGAACGCCGGCCAGCCGGAGACGAGGAGGCTCCTGGTCTCCCCCATCCGCTCGTGGAGCTCCTCCGTCAGGTGGGGGGCGATGGGATGGAGAAGCGCGAGAAGCGTCAGGATCGAGGCGCGCGTCTCTCCGGGCTCGGCCTTCGCATCGCCGACGAGGCCCGCGACATGGTGGGAGAACTCCATCAGGTGCGCCACGGCGGTGTGGAAGGAGAACGCGTCGAAGTCGTGCGTGAGCGTCCGGACGGCGATCTGCCGCTTTCGGGCCGCGGGCGAGCCAGGCGCTCCCGGCGCCAGAGGCGCCGTGCCGTGCGTCCGGAGGTATGCCTCGACGAGGGCGATCACGCGGTAGAGGAAGCGCTCCGGTCCGGCAATCTGCTCGTCGGTCCACTCCGCATCCGACTCGGGAGGGCCGAGAAAGAGGACGTAGGCCCTCACGGCGTCGGCCCCCTTCGCGGCGATCAGCGGATCGAGGGAGACGGCGTTCCCGCGCGACTTGGACATCTTCTCGATGCGTCCCCCGGGGGACATGCGGGTGATCATCCCCTGGTTGAAGAGGGCCGCGAACGGCTCCTCGAACGAGATGAGTCCCAGGTCCTTCATCACCCTGGCGAAGAAGCGGGCGTACAGCAGGTGGAGGATCGCGTGCTCGATACCCCCCACGTACTGCGTCACCGGCGCCCAGCGCGCGATGACGGCCGGGTCGAACGGAGCCGTTTCGTTCGCCGGGTCGAGGTACCGCAGGTAGTACCAGGACGAGTCGACGAACGTGTCCATCGTGTCCGTCTCGCGCCGGGCCTCGCCGCCGCACCGCGGGCACGCGGTCTTCAGGAACGACTCGACCTTCTCGAGCGGGTTGCCCCCCTTTCCGGTGAAGGGGGCGTCCTTCGGAAGGAGGACGGGCAACTGGTCGTCGGGCACGGGCACCCATCCGCAGGCCCTGCATTTCACCATCGGGATCGGGGTGCCCCAGTAGCGCTGCCGCGAGATCAGCCAGTCGCGCAGGCGGTAGCGCACGCGTGCGCCACCGATGCCGCGCTGCGCCGCCTCTGCGGCGATCGCCTCGCGTCCCGTCTCCGAAGCCGTGCCGTCGTACGGGCCGGAAGCGGTCATCGTCCCCTCGCCCGTCCAGCACGCGATCGACGCGTCCGCCCCCTCGGGGCGCCGGATGACCTCGCGGATCGGGATCCCGTACTTCGTCGCGAACTCGTGGTCGCGCACGTCGTGCCCCGGGACCGCCATGATCGCTCCCGTGCCGTATTCGGCGAGGACGAAGTTCGCCATCCAGATCGGCATCTCTTCGCCGGTGAACGGGTTCGTCGCGTACGCGCCGGTGAACCGGCCGTCCTTCTCGGCTCCCTCGGCTTCCCGCTGCAGCCGGTCCTGGCTCCTCACGCCCTTCACCCACTCCTCGAGCGCGGCCCTCTCGGGATGATTCTCGAGGAGGCGAGGAACCGCCGGGTGCTCGGGAGCGAGGATCATCGCCGTCGCGCCGAAAACCGTGTCGGGACGCGTCGTGAAGACGCGCAGCTTCTCCCCGAGCTTCGGCACGTCGAAATCGAGGTCCGCGCCGACGGAGCGGCCGATCCAGTTCCTCTGCATCGCCCGGACCTTCTCGGACCACTTCCCGAGCTGGTCGAGCCCGGCGAGCAGGCTCTCGGCGTACTCCGTGATCTTCAGGAACCACTGTTCCAGCTCCCGCTGCTCCACGGGGCTCTTGCAGCGTTCGCAGGTGCCGCCCTCGGCCTGCTCGTTCGCCAGGACCGTCAGGCAGGAGGGGCACCAGTTGACGGTCCCCTTCTTCCTGTAGGCGAGCCCCCTCTCCACCATCCGGAGGAAGAGCCACTGGTTCCACCGGTAGTACTCCGGCTCGCACGTGGTGACTTCCTTCGTCCAGTCGTAGAGGACGCCCCACGCCGTCGAACTGCTCCTTCATCGCGGCGATGTTCGCGAGCGTCGACGCGCGCGGCGGGATCCCGCGCTGGATCGCGAAGTTCTCGGCGGGAAGGCCGAAGGCGTCCCAGCCCATCGGGCAGAAGACCGTCTCCCCCTTCTGCTTCAGGTAGCGGTGGAGCGCGTCCGTCAGGAAGTAGGTCCTGGCGTGCCCCACGTGGAGCCGGTCCCCCGAGGGGTACGGGAGCATGACGAGGAGGTAGGTCCCCTTCGACGACGGGTCGTGGGTGTCGACGAAAGCGGCGCGGTCCGAGGCCCAGCGCGCCTGCCACTTCCTCTCGAGAGCGGTGCGTTCTTCGCGTGCGTCCATAAAGGACTCGGAGTGTAGCAACCGGCCCGACCCGCGGGAGTCGGCGCGCCCTACCCCGGGGCGCGCGAAGCGTTGGAAAGGCGCCGGTCGACCTCGGCCGGGAGCCGCGACAGCGCGAAACGGCCGGCCTCCGGAACGGCGCGCGCGGCCGCGTCCGGCATACCGGCGATCACGGCCGACTCGCGGGACTCGCAGAGGACCGTCCCTCCGGCGGCGGCGATCGCGCGGCTGCCCTCGGCCCCGTCATCCCCCATGCCGGTCAGGACGACCGCGACGAGGCGTGCGCCGAAGGACGACGCGGCGGAGGCGAAGAGAACGTCGGCCGAAGGGCACCACCTCATCGAAGGGCCGTTCGGTGCGACGTTCAGGAAGAGGCGCTCGCTCTGGTGGCGGACGAACTCGAGGTGGCCGCCTCCCGGCGCGAGCCAGACGACGCCCGGCACCGCCTCCGCGCCGTTCACGGCCTCGCGCACGTCCCAGGGAGTTCCGGACGAGAGCCGCTGCGCCAGAGACCGCGTGAACGGAGCCGGCATGTGCTGCGCGACGCCGACCACGGCGTTCTGCGGGGGCAGGCCGAGGAAGAGCTCTCTGAGGGCCGGTGGACCGCCGGTGGAAGCGGCGACGACGAGGCCGGCAGGGGTACCGACGTGAGGGGAGGCCGAGCGGGTCGCGGAATCGCGCCGCTCACCGGCGGCTCTGAGGCCCGAGACGCCGACCGACGCAGGAGGCTCTCCATCGACATGCTCCGGGCTCCCTCGACGACCTCGCCCAGCCGCTTTCTCCATCGCGCGAGGCTCTCGGGCTGTGCGCCCGCTTTCGGGAGGACGTCCAGGGCGCCCGCCTCCAGCGCCGCCAGGGCGCTCCGCTCCTCCCGGTCGGAGGAGATCACCACGACCGGCAGGGGCCGGTTCGCCATGATCCAGCGCAGGACGGCGTGACCGTCCATTCCCGGAAGCCCGAGGTCGAGAGTCACGAGGCCGAACTCGTGAGTCAGGAGCCGGCGGATCGCCTCCTCCCCCGTTCCGACGGCTTCGACCTCTCCGACTCCCGCGGCGCCCCGGAGGGCCTCGACGATCCTCAGCCGCTGGTAGGCCGAGTCTTCGACGACCAGGACCCGCATGCCTCTACCTTCGGTACGCCACGTCGTTCGTGAGGCGGACGAGCGTGAGAGGCGACGACGCGGCCGCCAGGGCGTCGCTGGCGCCGAGAAGGATGTACCCGCCCGGCTTGAGCCGCGACGCGAGGATCTCGACCACGCGCGTGCGGGCTTCCTCGTCGAGGTAGATCAGGACGTTCCGGCACAGGATCACGTCGAAGGGCGGTCCCGAGGCCGGTTCGTCGAGGAGAGAGCGGGCCTCGAACAGGACCGGCGCCGCGAGGGGTGCCTTCAGGCGGAAGAGTCCACCCTCGGCAGCCTCGAAGTGCTCGCGCCGCTTCTCCGGCGACGTGGCGCGCAGGGCCTGCGGGCCGTAGACGCCAGCCCGCGCCCGGCGGATGTGGGCCGGCGAAAGGTCCGTCCCGAGGATCCTCACCCGGCGTCCCGGGAGGATTCCGCGTTCGTGGAGGACGATGGAGAGCGCGTAGGCTTCCTCGCCCGTCGCGCAGCCGGCGGACCATACGTCGAGGATGCCGTCGTGCCCTCCGGCCAGGAGCCTCTCCGGGGCGATTTCCTCGGAGAAAGCCCTCAGGCTCGCCGGGTCGCGGAAGAAATACGTCTCCCCGTTCACGGCCGCATCCAGGAGGCGACCGAAGAGCGGAGAGCCCGTCGGTTCGTTCCGGAGGCGCCCGTAGAGCTGGTAGAAGGAGCCGGCGCTCCGCGCTTCGGCCCCGAGACGGCTCTCGAGCCGGCTCCGCTGGACGTCGGCCAGGACGAACCCGGTCCGCCGCCTCAGGAGGTCCTGGTACAGACGGAAGACCGTTTCGGCCAGCTCCAGCGACCGCGTCGTCACGGCATCCTCGGAGCGCGTCCGCGCTGGCGGGTGGCCGCGCCGAGAGCGCGAGCCCACCGTCTCTCCGCGCGTGCCGGAGCGTGCGTCCACGCGACACGGCAGGCGTCGGGCCTGCGCGAGGCGAGCGCCACGGCGGCCGCTTCGGCCTCGGCGGGCACCGTCTCCTGCGAGAGGACGAGCGTCAGCGGCTCCACCGTCGCCTCGTCGCCGACCGCGGCCGCGGCGAGAAGGAGGGAACGCAGGACGTGGCGATCCCCCTCCGCCACGAGTGCCTCGCCGATGGCCGCCGCGAGCGTCGTGCCGCCGTCGCCCGCCGGCCTCCGCGCGATCGTCTCCGCGGCTGCGGATCGCACCTGGGGCCGCTCGTCGCCAAGCGCCTGCGGGAGGACCTCGTCCGCGGTCGTGGCGTCCGCGACCACCATCGCCCGGACCGCTGCACACGCCGTCTCGACGTCCTCGTGGCCGATCGCTGCCATCGCGCTCCGGGCGGCCTCGGCGTCGCCGGTCCGCTCGATCTCCTCGAGCGCGGCGACGCGAACGGCCGGCTCCTGCGCGAGCATCTCTTCGACGAGGCGGGGCCGCTCGGACCCTCCGAGAGCAATGACGGCGGCGCCGCCCGCGGCGGCCGCGGAAGGCTCGTCGACGAGAAAGACCAGTCCGTCCCTCCAGGTCACGCCCGCCGGCACATCGCCTCGATTGGCCCGAAGGGCCAGCCCGCGGAGCGCAGCGGACCTGACGGCGGCGCTTTCGTCCGAGAGGCGCGCGACGAGCTCGTGGTCGCCCAGGCGCCGGCCCTGGGCCCCCGCCGCGACGGCCGCTTCGCGGACCGCCGGATCCGGCGAGACGATCGCGCCGCGGATGGCCGCTTCCACGTCCGCTCCATCTGCAGTGCCGAGGGCCGTCAGCGCGGCGGTGCGGCCGGGTCCGTCCGGTCCACCGGCGCGATCCAGGAGCGCCCGCCGCCGGGTTCGAAGCTGGTCGAGGGGAGCCCCCGTCTCGTCGCTGGCGAGCGCGAGAGCAGCGGCGAGAGCCGTTTCCGGGTCGTCCTCGGCGAGGACGTCGATCAGGTCCGAGACCCGGACGAGACCCGCGGGGACGCAGGACAGAACGGCCGCCTTCACCGTCGGTGACGGATGGACCAGCAGCGGAAGGAGCGTCGGGGCGTCGGGACCGCCCCGCAGGGCGTCGAGCAGCTCGAGGGCCGGCTCCGGGTCGGCCACCTGGAGGACGGCGAGGAGGGCTTCCTCGCAACGCGTCCTGGCCAGGAAGCGGAGTGCCGCGTAGCCGTCGCGAAACGGACCGTGCGTCACGATGGCGAGGGCCGCCCGGGGGACGTCCAGGAGCGCCATGAGATGGGCCGCGTCGGTGCGGACCGGGCCGTCCCCCTCCGGATCCTCCAGAATGGTCAGCAGAGCCTGCCGCGCGCCGGGCCAGAGAGGCCTCAGCGACGCGAGGGTGCTCGCAGGCAAGGCCTCGAGAGCCGCTCGCGCCGCGGCGAGCAGGAACCCGTCGGTCTCTCCCGCCGCCGCGCGCCGGACGAGCGGCTCCGCCGCGACCGGCGACCGGAGCCGCGCGAGGGTATGGAGCGCCCCCTGCCGGAGCGCGTCGTTGCCGAGGAGGGGAAGTATCCGCGGGGCGATCTCCGGATCGCCGACGCTCCCCAGGGCTTCCAGTGCATGCACCTGGAGCCAGAGGTTTCCTTCCTCGAGGACGGCGAGCAGGGGCGCGATCGCCTCTCTCCGCCCGGTCCGTCCGAGCGCCAGCAGGAGCGCGGCGCGGGCGTTCGGGTCGCCCTCCCGGCGCGCCGCCGCCTCGATCGCCGCCACGGTCCCGGCGTCCGGCGCCAGGCCGGGCAGGGCCGTCGCGGCCGAGATCCTCACGTCGGCGGAAGGGTGCTGCAGGGCACCGAGGAGAACGGCCCGGCCAGCCGCTCCCGCTCTCGCCAGCAGGACGAGACCAGCGGCCCGGTGGCCCGCGTCGGCGTCGTCCGCCAGCGCCACCGCACACGCGGAGGCCACCCGCGGGTTGAATCGGCGCCCGAGCGACGCGACCGCCCGCTCCCTCACGCGGTAGTCCTCGTCCTTCAGAAGTGCGACGAGCAGGTCTTCCGCCTCCTCACCAGGAGCCTTCGCCAGGGCCAGCGCGGTGCGCCAGCGCTCGGCAGCGTCGGGGTCGGCGGCGCGTTCCGCGAGGGAGGGTCGCTCTTCGCTGGTCATGCCTCGCCTCTCGCCCCGAGACGGTCGACGTCGAGAAGGGAGAGAAAGCCGGATTCCTCGGCGACGACCCCCCGAAGCGCACCCCGTCCAGGCGGCGGGGGCGACACGGGACCGGCCGGGAAAGGCTCCACGCCGTCGATCGCGTCGACGAGGAGCGCGTGGTCGCACCCGTGGAGGACGACGACGAGGGGCGAGGGACACCGGGGGGAGGCTGGAAGTCCGACCGCCGCCGCGACATCGACGATGCCGAGCGCCTCGCCCCGGATCAGCGCGACACCGTTCCACCAGGGCGGAGCGCCCGGAAGGGGGGTGATCCGGCGCGGCCGCGCCGCCTCGCGGACCCGGTCGAGCGGCACAGCGAACCGCTCTCCCCCGGCGCGAAAGGCGAGGAGGTCGCCCGCGCTCACGCGGCCCTCCCGCATGCCGCGGACGCGTAGATCCGCGAGAGGAGGGCCCCTGAGTCCAGCACCAGCGCGACCTCTCCTCCGGGGACCTCGGCCGCACCGGAAATCTCCCTGTGGCGCGGAACGGAGTCCGCGAGCGGCTTGACGAGGAGGTCCCAGACGCCTTCCACGGAGTCGACGACGAATGCCGCCGCCCGCTCTCCGTCTTCGGCGACGACGATGGACTCGGGGAGGGCCCGCCCGGCCGGCCCCTCGAGACCGAGAAGCGAGCCGAGGCTGGCGAGGGGCAGGGCTCGGTCGCCGTCCCTCAGGCAAGGCGTTCCGTCGACGAGCAGGGCGTCCTCCGGGCGGGACGGGAGAGTGCGCAGTACGTTCTCGGCTGGAACCGCGAATCGCAGGTCGCCCACGCGAACGACGAGCGACTCGAGCAGGACGAGCGTCATCGGGACCAGGACCTCGAACGTCGTTCCTTCGCCCGGCGTCGATCGGACCCGGACGCGTCCGCCCAGCCTCGCGAGGTTCTCCCCCACGACATCCAGGCCCACTCCACGTCCCGAGAACTCGGTGACGGTCTCGGCGGTCGAGAAGCCAGGCCGGAAGAGAAGTGAGAACGGGTCGCGCGGGTCGGGCTCACCCGCTGAGAGGATGCCGGTCTCCCGGGCTCTCCTGACGATTGCCGTTCCGTCGATCCCTCGCCCGTCGTCGGAGAAAGTGAGGACGACCTCGCGGCCGCGTGGCGCCACCGTCATCGAGACGCGTCCGCGCCGTGGCTTCCCTGCTGCGACGCGGGATTCGGGAGACTCGATCCCGTGGTCGAGAGCGTTTCGGACGATGTGCAGCAGCGGGTCAGCGAGCTCATCCGCCAGGACCTTGTCGATCTCGGTCTCCACGCCGTGAACGTCGAAATCGGCTTCCTTGCCGAGGGCCGCGGCGGTCCGGGCGAACGCCCGGCCGAGCCGGGACGTCAGCGTTTCGACCGGGACGAGCCGGAGAGACAGGGCCGTGGGTCCGAGCGCTGAGACGAGCCGGTCGAGCTGTGAGAATGCCCGTTGCGCCTCGTAGCGGGCGCTCCGGTCCGGAGCCCCCGCCAGCGCGCGCCGGAGCGCGCGGCCGAGCGCCCCGCGCGTGAGCGCGAGGTCCCCGGCGAGGTCGACGAGGGCGGCCACCTTTTCCAGCGGGACACGTACCACTCCCCGGGCGACCTGCGGCGCAACGTCGCTCAGCGTCTCCGGAGACGCCGGGGCCCGCAGAGCCGGCTGAGCGGCGGGCGGTTCGGCCAGAACGACTGTGACACGGCAGGCCCCGCACTTCTCCTGCAGCTCGGTCACGCTGGCATCCGTCGAAAGCGCGACGAGAAGCCGGAACGCCATCCGCGACGGGTCGGTCGCGGTTCCAGGAAACGTCCCGATCAGCTCCCCCGCTGCGGAGGCTTCGGCCATCGCCGTGCGCAGCCCCGTATCGAAGGCGTCGAAGTCGAGGTCGAGGTCGACGAGGACCAGCCCCTTTCTCCGCCGCGCGGCTTCGCCCACGCGGTGCCGTTCGTAGTCGGAGAGCGAGGCCTCGAGCTCGACAGGGAGCGCCGGCACCTCGGCCGCCGGGACAACGGGACTGGACACGAGAGCGGCCTCGAGACGGGTCCGGAGACGCTCGGCGAGCGCCGGAGCCTCTTCACCCGCCGCGACCCGGGCGACGAGAGTGGAAAGGGCCGTCAGGCCTTCCCGCACGATCCCGAGCGCCGCCGGGGTCGGAACGACGCGCCCCATCCGCACGTCGTCGAGGAGCGTCTCGAGGTCGTGAGCGGCCTCGGCGATCCCCGTGAGCCCTACCATCCCCGAGACCCCCTTCAGCGAGTGAACGGCGCGGAAGAGCGCGTTCACCTTCGCGGGATTCGGGTCGTCCGACTCGCCGTCGAGGCCGTCGATGCAGGTACCGGCCTCCTCGAGGAGCATCTCGGCTTCTGCGAGGAACTCCTTCGAAAAGGAGCCTCCAGGCGTCGGCCGCCGGCTCACGGCTCCTCCGGAGCCCGAACCGGGAGGAGGAGCTCATCGACCAGCCGGTCGAACGTCTCGGTGTCGAAGGGCTTTCCGAGGTAGCCGTCCGCCCCGGCCGTCCGCGCGCGCGCCGCGTCCTCGGCGTCGCGCTCGGTGGAGATCGCCACGACCGGCAGCCCGCGCTGCTCGGGACGTGCGCGGATCATCCGGATGAGCTCCAGGCCGGAGAGGGTCGGCATGTTCACGTCCGTCAGGACGAGGTCGAAAGGCGTCCGCGGCAGCTCGCGAAGCGCCTCGAAGCCGTTCTCGGCCTCCACGATCTCGAGCTTCTGCCCGGTCCGGCGCGCCCAGCCGTCGAGCGCCTGGCGGATGAGAAGGCGCGCGGGCCCGGAGTCGTCGACGACGAGGACGTGCCGACGGGTCCGGACGGGGGTCGTCACGGGCGCTCCGCCTCCGCGGGGAGATCGACCGCCTCGACGATCCGCAGACGCGGCCTCGCGAGAGTGCCGTCGTGCGCGCGACGCACGAGGGCCGGTCCGCGGGAAAGGACCCTCAGGCCGAAGCCGTCCGGCGGAGCACCGGGCAGCGCCAGGTGCCGCGCGGTGACCGTGTTCGCGAGGCCACCGGGATCCGAAGGGACCCACCCGAGTCCGGAGACGTGTACCTCTATCCAGCGATGGCGGACCCCGCTGATCCCTTCGTTGAAGAGCTCCCGGCTGTTGTCCGTCAGCTCGCTCGCGCCGCGAGCCGTCAGGATTCCCGTGACCTGCCGTGCGGGGAGCCCCCCGCGGCGCAGGAGGTCGGCCGCCAGCAGCGACCGGCCGACGCACGATCCCCGCCGGCTGCGGTGGCAGGAGGCGGCGCTCTCCGGGATGAGACCTGGAAGGTCATAGCGGATGCGCTGCGAGACCCACGCGACGACCCTCTCCACCGCCTCGAGCTGCGTGGTGGCCCCGCGCAGGAGCATTCTGGAGAGGGCTTCCAGCTCGTCGTCCGCGGGGAGCGGATCGGCGAGGATCTCGCGCGCCTCGGTCGGCAGGATCCGCGGGTCGACCGGGTAGGCCGCCGCGTCCCGCACGGGGGATCCGTCGACCTCGACGGTGGCGATGAGCGACTGGCCGTCGGGGGACGAGAGGACGACCCGGTATCCCGGACCCTCGACGGGGCGGACCGCTTTCCACGGCTCCGGGCCCTCGACCAGGTATCTCGCCGTTTCGACGCCGTTCGGGCGCGGCATCGCCTCCCTCTCGGGGCCCGAGAGGAGAACGAGCGCGAGCGCCAGCGCCGGGGTCACCGGCTCCCCGTCGGCGTCGGCGTCGGTTTCGGCCGCCGCGACGCCGCGGACTCCCGCGGTCCGTAGAGGCTGCGCCGGATGCCGTCGAGAACGCCGTTGATGAACGGCGCCGAGGACGGCGTCGAGAACTTCTTGGCGATCTCGACCGCCTCGTCGATGACGACCGGGTCCGGAGTCTCGTCCTCGTGGATCAGCTCGTAGAGAGCGACCCGGAGGAGGTTTCGGTCCACCACCGGCATCCGGCCGAGCCGCCAGTGCTCCGACTGCTTTCCGAGCCGCTCGTCCAGCTCGGCGAGGCGGGAGATCGTCCCGAGGACGAGCCGCGAGGCGTACTCCTGAACGTCGGGCGTGGCGTTGGTGTACTCCTCCGTCCGGGCGAACATCTCCTCGGGTTCCGTCCCCGCGATGTCCCGTTGGTAGAGGAGCTGAAGTGCCAGTTCCCGGGCGCGACGCCTCCGGCCGCTCACGGCGACCCCTACCGGACCGGCGAGCCCGCTCGCAACCGCGCGCGGAGGTCCGCCAGCTCGACGGCCGCCGTTGCCGCCTCGAACCCCTTGTTGCCTCCCTTGGCGCCGGACCGCTCGAGCGCCTGCTCGAGCGAATCGCACGTCAGGACTCCGAAGGTGATCGGAAGGTCCATCTCGAGGCCGACCTGGAACACTCCCTTTGCGACCTCGTTGGCGACGTAGTCGAAGTGGGGCGTCCCGCCCCGGATCACGGCTCCCAGCGCCACCAGGGCGTCGAAGGGTCCCGACTTTCCGAGGTCGCGCAGTGCGAGAGGAATCTCCCACGAGCCCGGCACCTTGACCACGGTGACGGCGCCCTCGGCCGCGCCCAGCCTCCTGAAAGCGTCGAGGGCCCCCTCGAGGAGGCGGGAGACGACGATGTCGTTGGTCCGAGAGGCGACGATACCGAACCGCCGCCCGTCGGCGCGAAGCTGTCCCTCGAGCACGTTCATGGCGGCCTCAGTCTAGCAGAGAGAAGCCGCCCACCGGGCGGACGGAGAGCGTTCCTTCCCCGGTTTCGGAGGAGCCGCGAAGCCGTTCGGCCAGCGGCCCGGGAAGAGGCGCGCCGTAGCTCTCGGCGTATCGTTCGAGGAGGTCGTCGAAGCTCCAGCGCCGCGCCTGCGGCCCGAGGGTCTCGAGGCAGAGTACGGCCGCCACGGATCCGAGCCGCCCCGCTTCCTCCCACGGCAGGCCCCGGAGGCGTGCGGCCAGCAATCCGGAACGGAATGCGTCGCCGACCCCCGTCGGGTCGAGGGCTTCCGTCCGGAGCTTCGCCGGGGGAATCCGGATCGCCCGGGCCCCGCCGGGTTCCCGGGGCGAGCCGCCCCGGAGGGCGATCGTCGCCCCCTCCTCGCCCCGCGTGATCACCAGGACAGGCACCTTCGCCGCCAGCTCCGCCTCGGAGAGGCCGGTCTTCTTCTCGATGATCCCGAACTCGTACTCGTTTCCGATCAGCATCGCCGCGCCGTCGAGGCCGACGAGGAGGTCGTCGCCCTCGAGCCGCGCCACCTGCTGGCTCGGGTCGTAGACGTAGGGAATGCCCAGCTCCCGGCACTCGCGGGCGTGCTGCCGCATCGCCGTCGGGTCGCTCGGGCAGATGAGCGCGAGGGCGACGGAACCCCGCTCGTACGACCGGAACGTCAGCTCGGACGCCCGCGCCATCGCGCCGGCGTAGAAGGTGGCGATCTGGTTCTGCTCGAGGTCGGTCGAGACGAAGAACGATGCCGTGAAGACGTCGTCGCAGAGCTTCATCCCGGAGACGTCGACCCCCTGCTCGCCGAGCCAGGAGCGGTAGTCGGCGGCGTCCTGCCCCGCCGTCGCGAGGATCGACGGGGTCACGCCGAAGAGGGCGAGGCCGTAGGCGATGTTCGGCGCCACGCCCCCGCGAACGCGCCGCATCTCGTCCACGAGGAACGAGACGGAAAGCCGGTGGAGGCGGTCGGGAACGACGACGTCCTGGAATTTCCCGGGGAATCGCATCAGGTAGTCGAACGCCACCGAGCCGGTGACGACGACCTTGGGGCTCGAGCTCATGTCCAGTACCTTTCCATCAGGAGCGAGAGGCGCTCGCGCGCTTCGGAGGGGACCCCGGCAGGGTCGGAGAGGACGGCGAAGCGCATCGCGCCGTCGCAGTCGGGGGGGCGCTCGGGATCGAGCGAGGCGACGGCGCGGGCGAGCACCCGGTCCGCAGTTTCGGCGTTCTTCTTCAGCACGGCGAGGACGGCCTCCACTGAGACCGGCGCCTCCTCCTCGTGCCAGCAGTCGTAGTCCGTCACGAGGCACATCGTGGCGTAGTCGATCTCGGCCTCGCGGCAGAGCTTCGCCTCCGTCGCGTTCGTCATTCCGATGACGTCCACGCCCCACGAGCGGTACAGGCGCGACTCGGCGAGCGTCGAGAACTGTGGCCCCTCCATGCAGAGGTACGTTCCGCCGCGGTGCGCCACGGCGCCCGTCTCGACGGCCGCCCTCGCGAGAGCGTCGAGGAGGTGCGAGGAGACCGGGTGCGAGAAGGAGACGTGCGCGACGCACCCCTCGCCGAAGAACGTCGACCGCCGGCCCTTCGTCAGGTCGAGGAACTGATCGGGCAGGACGACGTCCGCCGGTGCGTACTCGAGCTTCATCGAACCGCAGGCCGAAGACGAGACGAGGTACGAGCATCCGAGCTTCCGGAAGCCCCAGACGTTCGCCCGGTAGTTCACCTCGGACGGAAGGAGCCGGTGCCCGCGCCCGTGCCGCGCCAGGAACGCGACCGGCACGCCCGCCAGGTTTCCGAGGACGAAAGCGTCCGACGGCGCTCCAAACGGGGTCTCGAGCCGCACCTCTTCCGCGACGACGAGCCCTGGCAGCGCATAGAGACCCGACCCGCCGACGAGTCCGATCCGCTTCGTCAACCCAGCCTCCGCCGGACTTCCTCCTGGACGTCGAGGGCGAGCTTCAGGGCCGCGCGACCGGCCTCTCCCGTCACGGCCGGCTCGGTCCGCGTGCGGCACGCTTCGAGGAACGCTCCGTCCTCCGCGGTGAGCGGATCGGCGGCGACCACCGCGACGGGCCACTCCATGATCCGGGGCGGGCCGCTCAGACGATCGAGACGGTAGGCCGTCACGTCCCGCGCCTGCGTGTCGATCGAGAAGTACCAGTCGGGCTGGAAGAAGCGGAACTTCCGGGTCTTCTCCGTCGAGACGCGCGAGGCGGTGAGGTTCGCCACGCACCCCCCCTCGAACTCGAGGCGGATGGAGGCGATGTCGACCTTCTTCGACAGGATCGGCACGCCGACGGCGTGGATCGCGGTCACCGGCCGCTTCACGATCTCGAGCGCGATGTCGAGGTCGTGGACGAGGAGGTCGAGGACGACGTCGACGTCGAGCGCCCGCGGGACGAAGACGCCGAGGCGGTGCGCCTCGATGAACTTCGGCTCGGTCACGAGCGGCAGGACGGCGACGACCGCCGGGTTGAAGCGCTCGATGTGCCCCACCTGGAGGACGCGGCCGTTCCCGCGGGCCACCGCGATCAGACGGTCGGCCTCGTCCAGGGTGACGGTCATCGGCTTTTCGACGAGAACGTCGGCTCCGCCCGAGAGCAGCTCCTCGGCGACCTCGGCATGCGTGGAGGTGGGGGTCGCGACGACGACGGCCGTCGCGCCCCTCTCGAGCAGCTCCTTCACGGAGCGGCAGCGGACGAGCCCGGCGGCTCCGTACTTGCCCTCGATCTCGGCGGCCATGTCGTCGTTCGGCTCGACGAAGCCGACGGGCTCGGAGAGGGAGAGCTCGGTGAGGATCCGGGCGTGGTGGCGGCCCAGGTAGCCGCATCCGGCGATTCCTGTCTTGATCTTGTCGGGCATCAAACCAGGGAGTTTAGCGGAGCGACGGGTCCGGGACGAGGTCGAGGATCTCCCCGAGCCGTTCGATCCGCTCCCCGTCGCCGTGGCCGAGGCCGACGAACCGCACCGGCGCGGCGGCGGCCGCCTGGGCGTCGAACCGGGAATCGCCCACGAACAGGCATTGCGAGAGCGGCGTTCCCACCCGCTCCGCGGCCAGCCGGACGACGGCCGGGTCCGGCTTGCCTGCGCCGGCTTCGTTGGCCGACGCGGTGGCGTCGACGAGCGGGAGAAGGCCCTGGAGGTCCAGGATCCGGCGCGCCAGAGGCGCCGTCGTGTTCGTGGCGACGGCGATCCGGATACCCCTGCGCCGCAGCTCCACGAGGACCCCTTTCGCTTCGACGTTCGGCCGGACCTGACCCAGGTGCTCCTCGAAGAGGCTGGCGTACGCCGCCTCGATCTCCTCCACCGTCCGATCGGGCAGGTAGGCGTCCCGGTCGGCCGTCGCGCCGTTTCCGTAGATCGCGTCGAACTCGGCCCGCGGGACCGGCGCGCGGCCGAACTGGACGAGCATCCGGTTGTAGACGGCGAACCAGGCGTCCTCCGAGAAGACGAGGACACCGTCCATGTCGAAGAGAACGGCGCGAAGCTCCATCCGCGGATCTTCGCATCCGGCCTGCACGGCTCGCGGCCCGCTCCTTGCTTCGGGGTGGTGCGGCCGGTAACCTCCGGGGCCTCTATGGAAGCCCGCGACTTCAAAGACACGCTCCACCTCCCGAAGACCTCCTTCCCGATGAAGGCGGACCTCCCGAAGCGGGAGCCGGAGCGGCTCGCCCGCTGGCTCGACTCCGGCCTTTACGAGAAGGTCCTCGAGGCCCGCCGCGAGGCGGGGGCCCCCCGCTACATCCTCCACGACGGCCCGCCCTACGCGAACGGGCGCATTCACATCGGGACGGCCCTGAACAAGATCCTCAAGGACATCGTCGTCCGCTCGAAGTCCCATGCGGGCTTCGAGGCGCCCTACGTCCCCGGCTGGGACTGCCACGGCCTGCCGATCGAGCTGAAGGTCGACAAGGAGCTCGGCTCGAAGAAGCGGGAGATGGACCCCGTCACGTTCCGCAAGGCCTGCCGCGAATACGCCCAGAAATGGGTCGTCGCCCAGCGGAGCGACTTTCAGCGCCTCGGCATCCTGGGCGCCTGGGACGCCCCGTACCGGACGATGGACTTCGGCTATCAGGCGGCCATCGCCCGGTCGTTCGGCGAGTTCCTGGCGAAGGGACTCGTGACGTTCGGCTTCAAGGCGGTCCTCTGGTGCGTCCAGTGCAAGACCGCCCTCGCCGAGGCCGAGGTGGAATACGAGGACCGCAAGGACGCCTCGATCCACGTCGCCTTCCCGATGCCCGTCACCGACGCGCTCCGCGCCCTCTGGGGCGAGGCGCTCGCCGCCGATGCCGAGCTCTTCGCCGTCATCTGGACGACGACCCCCTGGACCCTTCCGGCGAACCGCGCCGTCTGCCTCGGACCGGAGATCCCTTACGTCCTCGCCCGCCGCGCCTCCGAGCCCGCGAAGCTCTACGTCCTCGCCGCTCCTCTCGTCGAGGCGACGGCGAAGGCCCTCGGCTGGGCCGACCTCGCCGCCATCCCCGGCACGGCCCGCAGGGGCGCCGACGTCGAGATGGCCCGACCCACGTACCGGCGCCCGTTCGACGTCGACGGGATCTCCTTTGGCTTCCTCCTCGGCGAGCACGTCTCGACCGACGACGGCACCGGACTCGTGCACACCGCCCCGGGCCACGGCCGCGAAGACCACGACGTCGTCAAGCGGAGCGGATTCCCGGTGGATGACCCGGCCCTGTGCCCCGTCGACCCGGCCGGCTTCTACGATCACCACGTTCCCGAGCCGCTCCGCGGCAAGCGGGTCGTCGCGGCGAAGTCGCCCGACCTCGACGCGAACCGCGCCGTCCTCGCCCTCCTCGAGGCGGGCGACCCCTCGGGCGCGCGCCTCCTCGGGAAAACCGACATGGTCCACAGCTACCCCCACTGCTGGCGCTGCAAGAGCCCCGTCGTCTTCCGGGCGACGCACCAGTGGTTCATCGACCTCGGGGCGCTGCGCGACCGGGCCCTCACCGAGATCCGCGAGAAGGTCGAGTGGGTCCCCGCGTTCGGCGTGAACCGGATCGGCGCGATGGTCGAGAACCGTCTCGAGTGGACGATCTCGCGCCAGAGGCTCTGGGGCTCCCCCATCACCATCCTCCGCCCCGCCGAGCCGCGCGACGACGTCGAGTACTACCCCTCCGCCGACGACCCGGCCGAGCTGAAGCTCTTCTTCGACCACCTCGTCGCCATCTTCGAGAAGCACGGCGCCGACGCCTGGTGGGACGACGAGAGCTTCCCCGCCGACGCTTTCGTCCCGCCGACGTCGAAGTGGAAGGGCGTCGCCTTCGAGAAGGTGAAGGACATCCTCGACGTCTGGTTCGACTCGGGCGTCTCCCACGCCGCCGTCCTCGGCACGTCGGCCTACGGCGTCGCCTCTCCCTACACCGACCCGAAGGCCCCCCACGTCCTCTACCTCGAGGGGCACGACCAGCACCGCGGCTGGTTCCAGTCTTCGCTCCTGACGGCGGTCGCCCTCAACGGCAAGGCCCCCTACGACACCGTCGTGACGCACGGCTTCGTCGTCGCGGGCGACGGACGGAAGATGTCCAAGTCGATGGGCAACACCGTCGAGCCCGACGAGGTCATCTCCAAGCACGGCGCCGACGTCCTGCGGCTCTGGGTCGCCTCCACCGACTACACCGACGACATCCGCCTCAACCAGGAGATCCTCACCCGGACCTCCGAGGCCTACCGGAAGATCCGCAACACCGCGCGCTTCCTCCTCTCGAACCTCTTCGACTTCGACCCGGCCACCAGCGCCGTCGACCCGGAGAAGCTCGAGCCGGTGGACCGCCTTCTCGTCGCCCGCGCGGCGCTCCTCCTCGCCGACGCGCGCAAGGCGTACGACCGCTTCGAGTTCCACGCCGTCGCGCGCCGGCTCCGCGAGTTCGCGACGACCGACCTCTCCGCGCTCTGGTGCGACGTCCGCAAGGACGCCCTCTTCGTCCTCGGCAAGGACGACCCCGCGCGCCGCTCCGCCCAGACGGCCGCCTACCGCATCGCCGAGGCCCTGGCCCTCCTCCTCAACCCGATCTGCCCCTTCACCGCCGAGGAGATCTGGGAGTCCCTGCCGGGCCACGAGGGGACCTCCCCGAACCTCGCCACGTGGGACAGCCTCGTCCTCGCGACCCTCACCGAGGAGCAGCACGCGGCCTGGGGCCGCCTCCTCGACGTCCGTGCCGCGTTCGTCGGAGCCCTCGAGCCGCTCCGCCGCGACGGTGTCGTCGGCACGAGCGCGCAGGCTCGCGCCGAGGTCGAGAAGACAGGGGCCTTCACGGCCGACCTCGCGACCACCGGCCTCGACGAGGTGCGATTCGCCGAGCTCCTCATCGTCCCCGAGGTCGTCTTCCGCGTTCCGGCGGCCGAAGGCGACACCAGCCTGCCCGCCGTCTCGGCCCACGCCGCCGAAGGGACGAAGTGCCCGCGCTGCTGGCAGGTGAAGCGCGACGGCGACGACACCGGCCTCTGCGGCCGCTGCCAGGCGATCCTCTCGTCGGCGACGGCGGGAGAGACGGCGGCCGGCGCGTGAGCCCGGTCCGTCTCCGGGCGCTCTACCTCGCCCTCGCGGCCCTCGTCGTCCTCCTCGACCAGGCGACGAAGATGATGATCCGCGCCTGGGTTCCGCTCCACGACCGGATCGTCGTCATCACCGGCTTCTTCGACATCACCCACGTCGAGAACACGGGCGCCGCGTTCGGCCTCTTCGCGGGAGCGACCTCTCCGTACCGCCCGATTCTCCTCAACGCCGTCGCGTTCCTCGTCTTCGTCCTCGTCCTCGTCTACGCGTTCAAGAGCCCGGTCCACTGGAAGCGGCTCCAGCTCGCCCTCGCCGGCATCCTCGGCGGCGCCGTCGGGAACCTCATCGACCGTATCGGCTCGGGCGCCGTGACCGACTTCGTCCGCCTCCACGCCGCAGACAAGTGGGAGTGGCCTTCCTTCAACGTCGCCGACAGCGCCATCACCGTGGGCGTCGTCCTCCTCGCGCTCGACATCTGGAAGAACCCCGACGGCGCGGAGACGAAGCCGGAGTCCTGATGCATCCCGAGCTCCTCCACCTCGGCCCGATCGTCCTCCCCGCCTACGGCGCCGCCCTCGGCGTCGCCTTCCTCCTGGGCGTCCTCCTGCTCAAGCGGCGGGCACCGGAGTACGGCATCGACGGCGAGACCGCCGTCGACATGGGCATCTGGCTCATCCTCTCCGGCCTCCTCGGCGCCAAGGTCCTCCTCCTCGTCGTCGAGGGCCCGGGCTATTACCTCACCTCGTTCCGCGGGCTCCTCGAGCTCTTCCGGGCCGGCGGCGTCTTCTACGGGGGCCTCCTCGGCGCGCTCGTCGCAGCCGTCTTCTTCGTCAAGGTCAAGAAGGTCCCCTTCCTCGCCTTCGCCGACGCCGCCGCCCCCGCCGTGGCGCTCGGCCAGGCCATCGGCCGCATCGGCTGCCTCGCTGCCGGCTGTTGCTGGGGCGCGCAGTGCACCAAGCCCTGGGCGATCACGTTCACCGACCCCAAGGCAGGCGAGAACGTCGGCGTCCCCATGGGGATCCCGCTCCATCCGACGCAGATCTACGAGGCGGTCGGCCTCTTTCTCCTCACAGGCCTCATCGTCTGGTTCGGCAAGGGCCGCGCCGCGGGCCGCACCTTCTCCCTCTACCTCATCGGTGCGGCAATCCTCCGCTTCACGGTCGAGCTCTTCCGCGGCGACCCGCGCGGGAACATGCCCTCGACGGACCTCTCCACCTCGCAGGGCATCGCCATCGGTCTGTTCGTTCTCGGCCTCGGCATACTCGCTTTCGGACGCAAGCGCGCCGAGGTTCCCGCAGAGGCGTGAGCGGGGACGGCGAGCGCCCGCGCCGGACCTTCACCGCCGATCGCGGCGACGCCCGCGAGCGCCTCGACCGCGTCCTCCTCCGCCACCTCGCCGACCTCCCGGAGGCCTCCAGGACGAAGGTCCAGGAGTGGATCGACGCGAGCCTCGTCACCGTCAACGGGCGCGCGGTGACGAAAGCTTCCGCGAAGGTCGCGACCGGCGACCTCGTCGACACCGTCCTCCCCCCTCCCCTGCCGCCGAAGGCGGAGCTGATCCCGCAGGACATCCCCCTCTCGATCCTGTTCGAGGACGAGCACCTTCTCGTCCTCGACAAGCCCCCCGGCCTCGTCGTACACCCCGCCGTCGGCCACCGAGACGGCACCCTCGTCAACGCACTCCTCTTTCACTCGAAGGAATGGGGTGGCGAGGCCGACCGCCCCGGTCTCGTCCACCGCCTCGACAAAGACACCTCCGGCGTCCTCGTCGTCGCCAAGAACGAGGCCTCGCACGCCGGCATGGCGAGGGCCATGAAGGCCCGCACTCTCGTGAAGGAGTACCTCGCGGTCGCCTACGGCCGGACCGCCGTCACGAAGGGCAAGGTCGACCTGCGCATCCTGCGCGACCCGCACGACCGCAAGCGCATGACGACGTCGAAGACCGAGGGACGCGAGTCGACGACGCTCTACGAGCGCCTCGGTGAGTCGACGGGAGACAAGGCCGGCCTCTCCCTCCTCCTTTGCACCCTCGTCACCGGACGAACGCACCAGATCCGCGCCCACCTCAAGGCGATCCACCACCCCATCGTCGGCGACGCCACCTATGGCTCGCCGCGCTGGAAGGGCATCGTCGACCCCACGCTCCAGGCCGCCTGCCGCGACTTTCCCCGCCAGGCCCTCCACGCCCGCCGCCTCGCTTTCGACCACCCGGTCACGCACCAGCGTGTCGACGCCGTCGCGCCGATCCCGGCCGACATCGCGGCACTGCTCGCGGTGGCGGGGCTCTCCCTCTGAAGACCTGGCGCTGAGAGCCGCGAACCCGACGCGCCTCGCGGCGAGGGCTGTTCGGCGGACATCGACGTATCGACTATCCTGAGACGAAACCTCATGTCGGTATCCGCGGGTACCCGATTTGGCCCGTACGAGATCGTCTCCCTCCTCGGCGCCGGTGGGATGGGAGAGGTGTATCGGGCGCGAGACACTGGGGCGGGACGTCGCCGTGAAGCTGCTCCCGCCGCACCTCACCCTCTCTCCGGAGGCCCGACAGCGGTTCGAGCGGGAGGCGAGGGCGATCGCGGCGCTGTCGCACCCGAACGTCTGTGCGCTCTACGACGTGGGGCGAGAGGGCGACGTGGACTACCTCGTGATGGAGCTGCTGGAGGGCGAATTGCTGTCGAAGCGCCTCGCGAACGGACCTCTCCCGTTCGAGCAGACGCCGTGCGCCCTCATGGGGTTCGTGCACCGGGATCTCAAGCCGGGCAACGTGATGCTGACGACGTCCGGGGCGAAGCTCCTCGACTTCGGGTTGGCGAAGGCGTTCGAAGCGCAGGGACCGGCCGAGGCCCTGACGTCCGTCTCGACAGCCGAAGAGGAGGTCACCCGCGAAGGAGCCATTCTCGGCACCCCCCCCCCACCCCCCCCCGAACCCGAGGGCAGGAAGGCGGACACGAGGTCCGACATTTTCGCGTTCGGCGCCGTCCTCTACGAGATGGCCACAGGCCGGAAGGCATTCCAGGGGAGCAGCCGGGCGAGTCGGATCTCGGCAATCATGACGGCGGAGCCGGAGCCGGTCTCGGTGTCTCAGGCGACGGCGCCGCCAGCGCTCGATCGCCTGGTGCGGACGTGCCTGGCGAAGGACCCAGAGGAACGCTGGCAGTCGGCGCACGACGTCGCCAGGGAGCTGAAATGGATTGCGGCAGGTGGCTCCCCGGCCGAAGTTTCCGCGCCGTCCCCGGCGAGGCGCGGGGGACTGAAGCGCGCTGCCTGGATCGCGGCGGTCCTGTTCGGCATCGCCCTGTCCGTACAGGTCTTTCTGCACCTTCGGCAGCCGAGATCGGGCGCCGGGACGCCGCGCGCCTTGAAGCTCTCGATCCTGCCTCCCGAAGGGAAAGCGTTCCAGCCCGGAAGCGTCGTCCTCTCCCCGGACGGAACCCGCCTCGCATTCGTCGCCCCGGGCGCGGATGGAAGGAACGTTCTCTGGATCCGCCCCCTCGACTCCCTCGAGGCCCGGCCGCTGCCGGGTACCGAGAGAGCCTTCTCGCCCTTCTGGTCGCCGGACGGCAACTCCGTCGCCTTCATGACGCCGGACAAGCTGAAGAGGATCGACGCATCCGGCGGCCCGCCCCAGGTCCTGTGTGACGCGCGGGTGGGGCGAGGCGGCACGTGGAATCGCGACGGCGTCATCGTCTTCTCTCCGTACCCCACCGAAGGGCTGTTTCGCGTCTCCGCGGGCGGAGGCCCGCCTGCTCCCCTGACGAAGCTCGATCTCTCCCGGCGCGAGAACTCCCATCGCTGGCCCACTTTCCTCCCCGACGGGAGGCACTTCCTCTTCGTCGTGCGGAGCGCACAGTCGGAAAACCGCGCGATCTACGTGGGGTCCCTCGATTCGGACAAGACCACGCGCCTGATGAGCGGGACCTCGAACGTCCTCTATGCCAGCTCCCCGTCCGGGAGTTCCAGGGGCTTCCTGCTCTTCGAGCACGATGGATGGCTCGTGGCGCGGCCGTTCGATGCCCGAAGGCTCGAACTCGCGGGCGAACCGATTCCCATCGCACCGAAGGTCAAGGGGAGCGATCCGCTGGCGGCCGGCACGTTTACCGTTTCCGAAACGGGCGTACTGGCCTACGGCAGCGGGACCACCGCGCTCCGACAGCTCGCCTGGATCGATCGAGGGGACCCTGGGCCCTCCCCCGGGCCCCCCCCCTCCCGGGCGCCTTCCCCCGACGGCAAGCGCGTGGCCCTCGACCTCGTGAATCTCGAACCCGGGGGTCGCGAGATCTGGCTCATGGAGCTCGCCCACGGCGTCGCGTCGAGGCTCACCGCTGCGTCGGCGGCGGAGCTGTCCCCGGTCTGGTCGCCGGACGGGACCCGCATCGCCTTCGCGACGAGTCGGGGGTGGGGCTCGACGGACATCTTCCAGACCCTGTCCAGCGGTGCCGGACGAGCGGAGGCGCTCCTGAAGTCCGAGAATCGAGAGCTTCCGACAGACTGGTCGCGGGATGGGCAGTCCCTGCTCTTCGAGAGGGTCGGCATGGCCTCGAAGAGCGAGGTCTGGGTCCTCCCGCTCGTCGGCGAGCGCAAGCCGGCCCCCGTTCTCCAGGCGCCCTTCAACGAGTCCCAGGCGGTGTATTCCCCCGACGGGCGCTACATCGCATACGTCTCCGACGAATCGGGCCGACAGGAGGTCTACGTGCAGACCTCTCCGCTCTCGGCCGCCAAATGGCGAATCTCGCCGGACGGGGGATCACAGCCGCAGTGGCGCCGCGACGGGAGCGAGCTCTTCTATCTCACCCCCGACGGCCGTCTCATGGCGGCGGGCGTCGCTTCAGGGTTCGAGGCCTCCAGCCCGACTCTCCTGTTTCGAACCGAGGCTATGAACCAGGACGTCGTCGGCACCGCGAGCCAGTACGCCGTGACCTCCGATGGCCGCCGCTTCCTGGTCAGCTCGCCCGTGGACGGCCAGAGAAGCGAGCCGATCACCGTCGTCCTCGACTGGACCGCGGACCTGAAGACGCCGTGACGCTTCGCCCGGGAAGCTAACCGGCCGCGGCGACCCGCGCCCACTCGCTCCGCGAGCGGTCGACGCAGTCCTCGATCGAGAGGCCGGCGAACCAGTTCCCGAGGACGGAGAGTTTCTTCCCCGCCGAGAGCCGGTCGATCTCCGCGACGATCGCTTCGTGCCCGAGCTCCGGCGACGGGAGAATCGTCCTCTTCTCGACGAGCTCCTCGAGATCCGCTTTTCCAAGCCCGAGGAGCCGCGTCACCCGGGCGACCCTCTCTTCCGGCGTGAGTCCCGGCTTGAAGTGGAACGCGAAGGAACGCCACTCGGGGTCGGGCACCGAGTCGCGCGTCACCGCCGAGTGGAAGACGTCCTTCCGCGGCACCAGGAACATCGAGACCGGGAACCTGCTGACCTTCGAGGCGCGCACCGCGAAGGCGAGCGTCTCGACGACCGTGTCCTTCACGCGCGAGACCTGGGCGGCGAGGTCGGGCGCGGCCCCGCCGAGGAACGCCGCCGCGGCGGACGGGGGCGTGGCCACCGCCGCGACGCCCGCCTCGTGCCGCTCGCCGTCGTCCGTCACGACGGCCCAGCCGGACCCGTTCGCCTCGAGGCTCACGGCCATCCGCCCCGTCGCCACCTCGATGCCGGGCTGCCGGGCGAGCGCGTCGGTCATCGTCTGCAGGCCCCCGCGGAGCGTGAAGCTGCGCGGAAAGTCCTTCCGGCGCGTGTCGCGCATCTTGAACAGCATCCCGGCCGGAAACGCGTCGGCGCTCTGCGACGGGACCGCCGACAGCATCGGGCCCAGGACCTTCGCGTAGTTCCGCTTTCCGACGATGCTCGAGTAGAACTGAGCGACCGTCTTCCCTTCCTTCTTCGCCCCGATCATCCGCGGAAGGCTCACCGCCGCCTCGAACCATCCGAAGAGCCGCAGCATCACGCCGAGATTCGATCCGGGAACGAGCCGGTCGCCGTCGAGGAAGCGCAGGTGCGTTTTCGCCCGCTGCAGTACCTCACCGCGCAACGCGCATGCGTCGATCAGCCCGGTGAATCCGAGGTAGGAGTTGTAGCAGGTGTGCGCGCCCACCTCGAACCAGTAGCCGCCGTCCGCCCTCCGGGTCGTGATGCAGCCGCCCGGCTTTCCGGCGCTCTCGAGGACGAGGACGGACCGTCCGGCCCGTGCGGCGTGAAAGGCGAACGTCAGGCCGCTGATCCCGCCCCCGACGACGACGACGTCGTGTCTGCTCATACGGCGTGAAGATTCGCACGCTCCGGGCCAGAGCGCGACGTGACTTCCGATCTCGTGGCCCGAGAGTCACTTGGCCATTGTTCTGAGACGGCGTAGCATCTTCAGAAAAGGAGTTCCGATGCAATCAGCGAAAGTGTCCGCCACGGCCGTTCCGCTGCTCCTTCTCGCAGCCCTCGCCACCGCTCCGGTCGCCGCTCAGGTGCCGACGATGATCAAGGGAGAGGCGATCCTGGCTCACCCTGCCGGGAAGCTCGCCATCCATGCAGCCGAGCTCCTCGCCGCGGGAAAGATCGACGACGTCATTCGTCTGAGGACCGCCGCGGACCAGGCTGAGCTGAAGAAGGAATCGGCAGCGGAGCGCGCGGACTGGGCCCAACGGGCGAAGGACCGTGCCCCCGACCCGAAGCTCCTCGCCGCCGCGATCCGGAAGGGAGGAGTTCTGACCGTCTTCCCGGACCGGGCCAGCCTCGAGTCGCCCTACGCAAACGGCGGAGAGGTCATGGCGATGTTCACCCTCGAAGCGGGCAAGTGGTACGCCTCGCTGGGTCCCATGGTGATGGCCGGCGCGCCCGCCCCCGGGACCCAGGTCCGCATCGAGGGCGAGGAAATCCTGAAGCACGCCATCTACGCACTCGCCCTCGAGTACGCCGACGCGGTCCATTCCGGAAAGCCCGAAGCGTTCCTGAAGCTCTCCTCTGCGAAGAGGCAGGCGGACTGGAAGGCCGAGCCCGAGAGCGAACGCAAGGAAATCGCGGCCTACTACAGGAAGACGATCCCGAAGAGAGCCGACCTCGCCGCCGGGGTTCGCTCCGGGGGCGTCCTCTTCATCGAGAACGACAACGTGGCGACCCTCAACGTCATCACGGTCGAAAGCAAGTCGAAGGAGCCCGGCGTCGTCCAGTCGACGTCGACCACCGTGGGGATCCCCTTCGTCCTCGAGGGCGGCCAGTGGAGGGTCAAGTAGCGAGGCGCGCCCCGGGAGTCCCGAGGCACGATAGGCGCCAGCAGGAGGCTGCTAAGGCCCGAGAGGCCCCGGCCGCATCCTCCTACTTCGCGCCGCGCAGCTGGAGGGGCCAGTTCACGACGAGGTCCAGGAACGCGTTCGGCTTCTGCCCTCCGCCGACGACGAGGAACCGCTGGTGGTCCGCCGTCGGCCAGAAGGTCGAGCCCGAGGGGTTGGGCCCGGGGACCCGGAAGAGCGGCTTGGGCTCGCCGACCTCGAGGGTCTCGCCGCGCGCCGCGACGGCGACGGCGTGGAGCGTCCCGCCGAGGTCGTGGTAGATGATCTCCCGGCCGTCCGCGCTCCAGTACGCGTAGGCGCCTCCACCTTTCGAGACCTGCCACTTTCTCCCCGCGCCCGGAAACGACGTGACGTAGACCTCCCAGCGCCCAGACTCCTCCGAGCTGTACGGGAGCCACCGGCCGTCGGGCGAGAGCGGGGACGCGATCTCGTTGAGCTTCGACTTCCGCAGCAGCTCCGGCTTTCGGCTCCCCCCGAGCGGCAGGAGCTGCATCTCGAAACCCGCCTCCGGGGAAACCTGCGTGAAGAGGAGGGAGCTTCCGCCACCGGTGAACGTGGCGCCGTACGTGTCGCGCTCCGACACGAGGAGCACCTCCTCCTCGGCGGAGCCGTCGAGGGACTTTCGGTAGAGGTCGTAGTGTCCCTTGCGGTTCGAGGAGAAGACGAGCGCGGAGCTGTCGGGAGACCAGACCGGGGCCACGTCGTCCGCCGGGTCGAACGTGAAGCGGGTGCGCACGCCGCGGCCGAGGTCGAAGACCCAGACGTCGTGGGTCCCCGTGGCCGCGTCCAGGATCGTCACGGCGGCCTGCTTCCCGTCGGGAGAGAGGACGACCTCTGCGTAGTCCGCAGGCTCGCCGAGGGTTCCGTCCACCTTCCCGTCGCGCGAATACCACTGAAGTGCCGACGTCAGATGGCCCCGCGCGGTCTGGTAGACGAGGACCCCGTTCTGCGACGCAGAGAAGACCCCGATGGCCGTCGCGGGCGCCGGCATCAGGATCCCCTCCGCGACCGGCGCGGCGTCGCCCGTGAAGGAGAGGCGGACGGTGTCGAAGGGACGCGCCATCAGCGTCGCCTCGCGCAGGTAGAGGAGGTGACCGGAGGCGTAGATCGCCGCGGCCGGCGAGCGCAGGAGCACCTTTTCGGCCCCTCCGTCGAGCGACGCCACGATGACGGGGCTCCCCTCGCCCGCGGCCCGCTGGTTCCGCGCGACGTAGAGGTAGTGCTTCCCGTCCGGGAGGAACCTCGGGTGCCTGTGCGAGTCGTCGCCGCGCTTCACGTCGAGCTTCGTGACGGGGGCCGACTCGCCCCCCTTGTCCGACACCCTGAAGAGCCCCGCGGTCGGGCTCGCCGCGAAGACGATGACCCCGGCCGGGCTCCACGTCCCGCCCTTCCCCTCCGGGGCGGTACACAGGGTCAGCGGCGCGCCGCCGCTGACCTCGATCGTCTTCAGCTTTCCCGTCGTGAAGAAGCCGAGGGATCGGCTGTCGGGCGACCAGAAGGGGTACTGGGCCCCGTCCGTGCCGGAGAGCGACCGGGCCTCGGTGGCGTCGAGCGAGCGGACGTAGAGCTGGAACTTCCCGTTGCCGTCGGCGGCGGTGAACGCGACCATCCTCCCGTCCGGGGAGACGACGGCCGGGCCCGGAGTGTTCGACTCGAGCCAGAAGCTCGTCCCCTCCGGAGGCGGCAGGGCCGACCGGAACACTCGCTCCGTCTTCTTCGGGGCGAGGAGCAGGACCGCGCCGAGCCCCGCAGCCGCGACGAGCGCCGCGGCGGCGACCGTCCACGCGAGGCGCTCGCGGCTCTTCCGGCGCGCGACGACCGGCGCCGGCACGCCCGCCTGCGACCCACCCTCGGCGATCCACTGCAGCTGGAGCCTGACGTCGTGCGCCGTCTGGATGCGGTCGTCCGGGTCCTTCGCCAGGCACGTCGCGACGACGCGGTCCAGGGCCGGCGGCGTCATGGGCGCGAGCGACGAGACGGCCGGTGGCTCGTCCTTCAGGATCGAGCCGATGACGCTCGCCTGGCTCTTCCCCTCGAACGCCTTCCTGCCCGTCGCCATCTCGTAGAGGACGGCACCGAAGGCGAAGATGTCGCTGCGCGCGTCGGCTTCGCCCCCTTCGAGCTGTTCCGGCGCCATGTACTGGAACGTCCCGAGGATCGACCCCTTCTGCGTCAGCGGGGTCGGCTGCGCCATCGTCGGCAGGGACGTCATCCCCGACGGGCCCGCCTGCGGGGCGAGCGTCCGTGCGAGCCCGAAGTCGAGCAGCTTCACGCCGCTCTTCGTGAGCATGACGTTGCCGGGCTTGAGGTCGCGGTGGACGATCCCCTGGCGGTGCGCGCGGTCGAGGGCCTCCGCGACCTGGATGCCGAATGCGAGCAGCCGGTCGAGCGGGAGCGGGCCCTTCGATAAGCGGGTCGCGAGCGTCTCGCCCTCGAGGTACTCCATCACGAGGTACTCCGTCCCCTCGTGAGAACCCACGTCGTAGAGGGCGCAGATGTGAGGGTGCGAAAGCTGCGAGATCGCCTTCGCCTCGCGCTCGAACCGCTGGCGCATCTCGTCGGACGACGTGCCGCCCGGGAGGAGGACCTTCACGGCGACCTCGCGTTCGAGCCGCGTGTCGCGCGCCTTGTAGACCTCTCCCATCCCGCCGGCGCCCAGCAGGGAGACGATCTCGTACGGACCGAGCCGGGAACCCGCGTTCAGTGTCATCTCGTTGGGCGGGGATTCTAGCCGCAGGTCGGCCCAGGACAGCCGGTCTGCCGGTCTCGGTCCTGTCCGTCCATGGCTCAGCTGCGCGGCGCCTCCTTGCACCGGGGGACGGAACGCCGGCACACTCCGGGACGTCACAGGGTGACGCGATCTGGCACCTCGCGCGGCGCGTCATCAGGAGTCACCATGCCGAAAGCCACTTCGCCCAGGCACGTTGCCGCCTCGCTCGTCGAACTCTGGTCACCCCGCGTCGTGGCCGAGGTCGACGACGCCTACGTCAAGGTCGCCAAGGTTCACGGCTCGCTCGCGTGGCACAGCCACGACGACGAGGACGAGCTCTTCCTGGTCCTCGCGGGGCACCTGCGCATCGAGATGGAAGGCACCTCGGTCGAGCTCGGCGAGGGCGAGCTCTACGTCGTGCCCAAGGGCGTACGGCACAACCCCGTGGCCGAGAACGAGTGCCACCTCCTTCTCATCGAGCGGAAGTCGACGCTCCACACGGGCACGACGGTCACCGACAGGACCCGTTCGGTGGCCGATCAGCTTCGCCCGGTGTGAGAGATGTACCCGGCCCTCCCCTGGTGAGACACTGGCCCTCGCGTGCGGAAGAAAGACCTTGCCGACGTCCTCCGGCGGATCGACGAGATCCGGTTCGACGAGGACTTCGACCTCGTCGTCGCCGTCCTGAACGGAGGCCGTGAGCCGGCGCGCCTCCTCGCCGAGAAGCTCGGCCTTCCCGTCGCCGGGCTGCGCGTCAACTTCCGCGATGAAAGCCACCGCCCCCGGCACGACGCCCCCGTTCTCCTCGCGCCGCCCGATTTCGACCACCGCGGACGGCGCGTCCTCGTCGTCGACGACCGTTCCCGAACGGGCGCAACACTCGCCCTCGCCCGCGAGGTCCTCAGAGACGCCGCCGTCGTCCGGACCCTGGCTGTCAACGGGAAGGCGGACTATTCACTCTTCGACGAGCCCTGCTTCGTCTTCCCGTGGGCGCCCGGGGGCTCCGGGCCGCACCCTGGCGGGGACTCCTGAGCCGGGGACGGGAACGATCCGGAGAGGCTCGCCACCATAGGTCCCGGGTTCCCGGATTCTCGAGTCTTCGGCGCGACCAGATCCGTGCAATCAACCGTTGACGTCTGT
Organism: Holophagales bacterium; assembly: GCA_016719485.1. Taxonomy (NCBI): domain Bacteria; kingdom Pseudomonadati; phylum Acidobacteriota; class Holophagae; order Holophagales; species Holophagales bacterium. The sequence continues at coordinate 220,991 of JADJZB010000002.1, read as the reverse complement.
ATGGGTAGCGCCCATCTTTATTCAGGACCGGATTGGACCTGATTGGGATAGGAGGTCGTCGTGGGAGAAGACCTGACGGTGAAGCTCTATTCCGACTACCTGGCCACGAAGGCCCTGCTCGACACCGTGAGGCCGCGCTGCGAGCTCGCGCAGACCTTCATGCTGCACTACACGAACATCGTCGAGACCGACCGCCACCTGACGTTCGCGCGGCAGATGGACCGGGCCGTCCAGGACGTGAAGATCACCGCGATCACCGGGATCCTGAGCCTCGGCGTCGGGTTCGCCCTCTCGGCGGTCCGCAGCCTGGGCGCCACCGCCCATTCCCTTGCGCGCACCCGCGAGCTGATCGCCCGGATGCCGCCGCCGACCGGCGTCGTGTCGAGCGTGATGCAGTGGGCGATTCGCACGCCGAGCCTGGGGCCGCTGCAGGGCATCATCGGACCGTCCGTGCTGACCGGGCAGTCGGGCGCCTTCATCTACCACCGCGTTCTGAACGCCATGAGCCTGATGGCGGGAGCAACGGCGGGTGCGGCAATGGGCGGCACCTGGTCGCGGCTCGGCGCGGCGGAGGTCCGGGACGTCTTCGCTGCTGCCGAGCGCGCCTGCGAGTCCGTCTTCATGCACATGGACCCGGCGATCAGGACTCTCCTGCAACTGACGGACCCGGAGGTCTTCGCGATCGACACGGCGCTCCAGCAGAGCATCGCCGGAGAGCTCCGGAAGCGCTATCCCGAGGTGGAGGCCGAACAGCTCCGGGTGCTCACCGCGAGAACCATGCAGGTGGTCTGGCTGGACATGTATCGAAAGCTGGAGCAGCACCGCATCGGCCTCTTCTGCGAGGAGGCCGGCCTCCTCCGGAAGCTCGCCTCCGCGACTCCGGCCAGCGGCGGCCGGACCCTGTCGCCCGGACCGAGCCCAACGGCCTACTGAGCACCGCCGCGTCCGACCCTCGGATACGATCGGGCGCGGCGATGAGTCCTCGCCCCCGGACAGCCAGGAGAGCCCGGAAGGGCGTGCCCGTGGACGAGCGCACTGTCGCGCCCGCGGTGCCTCTCTGGCTCCTCGTGCTGGCGCTGACGCTCGTGACGTTCCTCGCGTACCGGCCGGCGTGGCACGGCGGAAATCTTTGGGACGACGCCGCGCACCTGACCCGTCCCGAGCTGCAGTCGATCGACGGCCTCGGGCGTATCTGGCTCGAGCTCGGGGCGACGCAGCAGTACTACCCGCTCACCCACACCGCCTTCTGGCTCCAGCACCGGCTCTGGGGCGACGACACGTTCGGGTATCACCTCGTCAGCATCGCGCTTCACCTCGCCACCGCCCTGCTTCTCCTCGCGATCCTCCGGACCCTGCGGATCAGGGGCGCGTTCCTGGCCGCCGCCGTCTTCGCCCTCCACCCCGTCCACGTCGAATCGGTCGCCTGGATCACCGAGCTGAAGAACACCCTGTCGGGGACGCTCTTCGCCGCCGCGGTGCTGTCCTATCTCCGGTTCGACGCCAGCCGCCGGAAACGGGCCTGGGCCGCGGCCCTGGCGCTCTTCGTGCTCGGGCTCATGGCCAAGACGGTCGTCGCGGTCCTCCCCGCCGCGCTCCTCGTCGTCCTCTGGTGGCGGCATGGACGCCTCGGGTGGCGGCGCGACGTGGCGTCGCTGGCGCCGTTCTTCGCGCTCGGGCTCGGCGCCGGCCTCCTGACGGCGTGGGTCGAGAAGCGCTACATCATCGGTGCGCTCGCGGTCCAGTTCGGGCTCGGCCCGATGGACCGCGTCCTCCTCGCGGGCCGTGCCTTCTGGTTCTACCTCGGCAAGCTGCTCTGGCCCGCCGACCTCGTCTTCTTCTATCCGCGCTGGGACTTCAGCCGGGTCGAGTGGCGGGCGATCCTGTTCCCTTCTGCCGCAGTCCTCCTGGCGATCGGGGCCTGGGCGTTGCGAAAGCGCTCGCGAGGACCCCTCGCCGCGCTGCTGTTCTTCGTCATCGCTCTCCTCCCGGCGCTCGGCTTCGTCGACGTCTACCCGTTCCGCTATTCGTACGTCGCCGATCACTTCCAGTACCTCGCAAGCCTCGGTGTCATCGTCCTCGCCAGCGCGCTCGCCGCAACGTGGTGGGGGCGGCAGGCGGGCTGGCGCCACACGGCGGGCATGGCCGCGTCCCTCCTCGTGCTGGCGGCGCTCGCCGGCCTCACCTCGCGCCAGAGCCGGCTCTACGCCAGCAGCGAGACCCTTTACCGCGGGACTCTCGAGCGCAACCCGGGCTCCTGGCTGGCGCTCAACAACCTCGGGGTCATCTGCCTGGAGCGCGGCGACGACGCCGAGGCGGAGAAGCTCTTCTTCGAGTCCCTGCGGCTGAACCCGGAGTACGAGGCGGCGCTCAACAACGGCGGCTTCGTCCTCGCCCGGCGCGGCCGCGTCGACGAGGCGATCGGGTACTACAGGCGCGCCCTCCAGGTCTGGCCCGACTACCCCGACGCCCACGTCAACCTCGGCAACGCCCTCTTCGTGAAGGGCCGGCTCGACGAAGCGGTCGGCCATTTCGACAGGGCCCTGAGGCTCAGGCCCGGCCTCCTCGAAGCGCGCAACAACATCGCGTTCGCGCTGGTGGCTCTCGGCCGGCCGAGGGAGGCGCTTCCCCACTTCGAGGCCGCACTCGAGCGGGACGCCTCTTCGCGGACCGCGCTCCTCGGTCTCGCCCGGACGCTCGCGGTGAGCGGCGACGCCGGCATCCGCAACGGCGTTCGGGCCGTCGCGCTGGCGGAGAGGGCGGCCCAGCTCACCGGGCACCGTGACCCGCAGGTCCTGGACGTCCTGGCGTCCGCCTACGCCGAGGCGGGGCGGTTCGGGGATGCGGTCTCCACGGCCGGCGCAGCGCTCGACCTCGCGCGCGGCGCCGGCCTCATGCCGTTGGCGGGCCAGATCGAGAGCCGCCTCGCCCTCTACCGCGCAGGCCAGCCGTTCCACGAGACGGGAACGTAGGACCGATCCGCTGCCCGCTCGACCAACCCGCGATCATGCCGGCGGGTTCTTCGTGAGGTCCGGCGCGGGCTTCCAGCCGTCGAACAGGTCGCGCAGCCCTTCGACGAGGCTGCTCACCGGAACGTGCCCGGCACCTCGTACGACGGCGAGACGGCACGTCAGCCCGGCGGGCGCCGTCGTCGCGATGACCTCTTTCAGCGCGCCGTTCTGGCTGATCACCGTGGGGAAGTCGTTCTCTCCCATGACGAGGGAGAGCTGCCGTTTCCCGCCCTTGAACTCGCGGACGAGGCTCTCCCGCTTCTCGCGGAAGTACGGAATCGACAGCGTCGCGCTCGCTGCGACGTAGGCGTCGAACGTAGAGGGGTTGCGAAAGAGGGCGTAGACGGCCGTGAACCCCGTGTTGGACGTGCCGTACAAGACCCGGTATCCGTCGGTGCGGTACGTCTTCTCGACCCTCGGGATCAGCTCCTCGCGGACGAAGTCGAGGTACTGGTTGGCCCGGCCCCCCTCCTTGCTGCCGTCCGCGTACGTGACCGGCTCCGGGTAGAGGTCCTTTCCGCGATCGGTGTTCCTGATCCCCACGATGATGAAGTCCGGAATCTGCTCCATCTGGGCCGCGAGGCGGACGCCTCCGATGCACCCCGAATTGAAGTTGATCTCGCCGTCCAGCATGTAGATGACGGGGAACCGCTTCCCGGCCTCCCTGTAGCCGTCGGGCAGCGAGACCCAGAACTCGCGGGTCTCTCCGAGGTGAGCCGACTCCAGCTTCCCGGACTCGACCGGGAGAGGCAGGGTCGAGGGATCGGCGCAGAGCGCGGCTCGAGATGCACCGAGCGCGAGGAAGACGAAGAGGCGGAATCGCGACACGATCATGACTTTTCCTTCTTGCGGGGCTACCCCAGGATCTTCAGCAGCGCCTCGCGATACTGCTGGCCCACCGGGACGTTCATTCCGCTCCGGGTCAGGAGGATCCAGGACCCCCTTCCCACTGTCTGGGCCTCCCGGACGTGGTCCAGGTTGACGATCCAGGAGCGGTGGGTGCGCAGGAAGCGGCGCGGGTCGAGCCGGCCCTCGATCGCGGAGAGCGTGCCGCGCAGGAGGTGGCTCGCGCGATCGCAGTGCAGGCAGACGTAGTTGCCCGTCGCCTCGAGGGCGTGGACCGAGGCCGTGGGGACGAGGATGTAGCGCTCCTGCTCCCTCACGACGAGGTGCGGCCGCACGGCCTGCCGGCGCTCGTGCAGCTCGAGCATCGCCTGGATGCGCCGGTCGAGGTCGCCCCGGTTCTGCGGCTTCAGGGACTCCCGCACCCGGTCCAGCGATTCCGCGAAGCGCTCCGGGTCGATGGGCTTCGTGAGGTAGTCGAGCGCGTGAAGCCGGAAGGCCTCCACCGCGAACTGGTCGAAGGCCGTGACGAAGACGATGACCGGCAGGGCATTCTCGCTTCGCCACGTCTCCGCAACCTCGAGGCCGCTCAGGCCCGGCATCTGGATGTCCAGGAAGACCACCTGAGGGGCCAGCTCCCGGAACGCCTCCAGCGCCGAAGGTCCGTCTCCCCTCTCGCCCACCACCTGCACGTCCGCGTGCGCGGCCAGGAGAGCGCAGAGCCGCTCCCGCACCAGCGGTTCGTCGTCGACGACGAGGGCCCGGATCATGCCCGGTCTCCCGGAATCGGGATCCGGATCCGGGCGCGGAAGCCGCCGTCCGGCACGGTCTCGACTTCCAGGCTCGCCCGCGCGCCGTACATCGCCTCGAGGCGCGCGCGGGTGTTCGCGATCCCCACACCCTGCCGGAGGGGCAGCGTCGCGCCCAGCCCGTCGTCCTGAACGTCCAGGGCCAGCGTCTCGCCTTCTGGGCGGGCGGAGATCCTCAGGTGACCCGGCCCCACCTTCGTCGAGAGCCCGTGGCGGATCGCGTTCTCCACCAGCGGGAGAACGACCAGGCTGGGGACCTGGCGATCGAGGATCGACTCGTCGACGCTCCACTCGACGAAGAGCCGGTCCCCGAAGCGCACCTGCTCGATCTCCAGGTACCTCTTCGTGAGGTCGAGCTCGGTCCGAAGGTCCAGGGTCTGCCCGGAGGCATCCTCGAGCATGGCCCGCAGCAGCCTGGAAAGGCGCATGAGAAGCCGGTCCGCATTCTCCGGATCGCGGTGGAGAAGGGTCGAGATCGCCTGGAGGGAGTTGAAGAGGAAGTGCGGGTGGAGCTGCCGCTGGAGAAGGGCCAGCCGCGCCTCGGAGAGCTGCCCGGCGAGGCGCGTGGCCTGGAGCTCCTCCTCCCGCCGGGCCCGGGCATGCTGCATGGCCTCCGCGCCGAGGAGGATCAGGAAATAGACGAAGGGCACGTTGAGGAAGCCCCCGAGCAGGTTCTGGCGGGTCGGAATGAGATTCGCGAGCCGGGCCGCATCCCAGCCCAGGACGAAGCCGCTCCAGATCAGAGAGATCCCACGCAGCATGAGCCAGTAGGGAACGAAGACCAGGACCATGCCGGCGAGATGGGCCGCTACGAAGCGACCCACACCGACGTGGTCGATCCGGACCCGTTTGCCGATCCAGAGAACTATGGGCGCGAGGAACGCCCATGGCATCAGCCCGCCCAGCTCACCCCGTATGAGGTCCGACCAGGGCTGGCCCGCCAGCCTTCCCTGAACGATCCAGAGGGAGCCCAGTCCTCCGAAGACGAGGATGCGGAAGCCGAGCCGGTCCCACGAGAGCAGGAAGTCTGCCGGGCCAGGCGAGGCGGCCACTCCTATCTCTTCCTCAACGTCTCCAGCAGGCTGTCGAACCGAACCCAATGGATGTCGACGCGAGTGAAATCCGAGGAGCTCGAATAGAAGAGGAACTTCCTGTCATCTGTGACATATGGCCCGAACTCGAAACCCGGCGTGTTGATGGTCGCGCCGAGATTCGCCGGTTCCGACCACGAGGCATCACCCTCCCTGAAGCTGACGAAGAGATCGGCGCCTCCGAAGCCTCCTCTGTGCGGGGAGGCGAACACGATGAAGGCCTCATCTCTCGCCACGTAGAAATCGCCCTCGTTCCCGGGAGAGTTCAGTGGGCTCCCGAGACTGCGATACGCGCCATTGACGCCGGACCTCTCATACGTGGATATGTCCATGCGTCCGAGCCCTTTCAGAGCGTCTTCCGACGATGCGTAGATGCGGCCGCTGTCCGTGTCCTGCCGGTAGTGCTTGTCCTTCGGATCCGGCAGGTCGGTGCACGTCGTGGGTGCACTCCAACCCGTGCCGGTCCGCTTCGATTGCCAGCACGTCTTGTGGTCGCCGTATCTCTCGAAGTACATCGTCCTGCCATCAACGGAGAGCGCTGGCCCGAGAAAACCCGCGAAGAGGTCGAGTGGCCCGTTCCATCTGTCGTCGGCGTACTCGTAGTACCGGATGTTGGTGTCGCTCCAGGTGCTGGTGACCTCGGTGAAATAGAGCTCCTCGCCGTCCTTCGATATGGCGATGCGGTCGCTGGCGAAGAAGCGTTCGCGCGTCTGAAGCTCGAAAAGCCGTGGCGTGGGCCCGGGAGGCGCCTGGTCGATGTAGCCGGTAATGGGGGCCGACGACGGGGCCTCCTCAAGGTACGCGGGCCCCGCGGGCAGGTTTCCGGCGGCCTCGCGCGGGCCGTCCATGCCCAGGAGCCGGGAGGCCCAGAGCGGGACCACGAGAGCGAGCCGGCAGAGCCGGCCGGTCCCGGTCGAGAGTCGATTCACGAAACACCTCCGGGGCGCCGCGGGGAGCGACCGGAAGCTCCGGCGCTCGTCCCGGTCTCGAAGGTGCGGCCGATCTCGCTTTCAAGCCACCGGGATGTGTTCGAAAGCGGAAAAGGCGGGGTGAAGACGGGAGACGCAGGGACGAGTCCGGTCCTACGTGGTGGTGGTCTCCGGAAGCGGTTCGGAGTCCCGGTAATACTCGAAATCCGGACGCGACATGTGAGTCGGGTGCTCGGGCCACGCGACGACTTTCACGCGCCGGCTCGGGACCTTGAGGAGGTTGGTGTCGCCCGCCGTGAGCTGCGCGAACTGCTTGTCGCTGCGATCGGCGATGAAAGAGCCGGACCCGTCGAGAGCCCAGACGCGGACTCGGTTCGGCGCGCTTCGCACCACCTGCACGCGCACCTCTATGGGATCGTCGATGGCATCTGACTCGGTCATGGCTGGACCTCCTGGTTACCCGAACGGGACAGCGGTGAACCGTGCGGCCGTCCATCCGCTGGCGCCTGCGGCATGCGCAGCGCACCGCAGCCAGTCTACTCCCCGCACTTGCCGGCCTTGCCGCCCTGCAGCATCAGGCGCCGCGGCCCACCTCCGGGTACCGGCGCCGCGTCTCGGCGTAGGACCGCGCCACGAGCTCCTCGAGGACCGGCAGCTGCACGTCGGCGAGGCTCTTGAAGTAGAGACAGGACTTCCCTCGCCGGTGCTTCCCGAGCGAGGAGAACAGCTTTTCCGAGATCTCGTCGCCCACCAGGAGGTAGACGACGATCTCCCTCCCTCGCGAGGAGAAGCCGGCGAGGCACATGTCCCCCGAGTGACCGCTGGCGTACTCGTAGTGGTAGCTGCCGAAGCCCACGATGCTCGGGCCCCACATCTTCGGCGCGCAGCCGGTGACGCGTTTCATGAGCGCGGCGATCGTCTTGCAGTCCTTCCGTCGGCTCTCGTCCTCGATGGCGTCGAGGTAGGCCTTCACGCTCACTCCGGTCGGCTTCGTCTTCAGCTCTGCCATGGTTGTCTCCTCGGGTCCGCGGATTCTGCCACCGCGCCGCCCGGAGGTAACCTCCTCACGTGCCCCGCCCGCCGTCGCCCCGCGTCGTCCTCCACCTCGACATGGACGCCTTCTACGCGGCGGTCGAGGTGCGGGAGGACCCGTCGCTGGCCGGCCGGCCCGTCATCATCGGGCACCGGGGCCGGCGCGGCGTCGTCTCGACCTGCTCGTACGAGGCGCGGCGCTTCGGTGTCCGCTCCGCGATGCCATCGGTCATCGCGGAACGGCTCTGCCCGGCGGCCGTCTGGCTGCCCGGCCGGATGGCCCTCTACGTCGAGGTCTCGCACCGGATCCGGGAGATCCTCGAGAGGCAATCCCCTCTCGTCGAGCCTCTCTCCATCGACGAGGCGTTCCTCGACCTGACGGGCATCGCCCGCGACCTCGCGGACGGCCGCCGGATCGCCGCGGCGATCAAGCAGGAGATCCGGGAGCGCGAACGGCTGACCGGCTCGGCGGGCGTGGCGCCGAACAAGTTCCTGGCGAAGGTGGCATCCGACCTGGAGAAGCCCGACGGGCTCGTCGTGTTCCCGCTCGAGGAGGTCCCGTCCCGCCTCTGGCCGCTCCCCGTCGAGCGACTCTGGGGCGTGGGCCCGAAGACGGCCGAGCGGCTTCGGGAGCAGGGTCTCGTGACGATCGCGGACCTCGCGAACGCGCCCGAAGGGCGCCTCGCGCGCATCCTCGGGGAGTCGAGCGCGGAGCACCTCGTCGCTCTCGCGCACGGACGCGACGACCGCGCCGTGGATCCGGGGCGCGAGGCGAAGTCCATCTCCGAGGAGCGGACCTACGGCGAGGACCTGACGCGCCCCGCCGACATCGAGAAGGCCCTCCTCGCGCGGGCCGACGGGGTGACCCGCGAGCTGCGCCATCAGTCCCTCGTCGCCCGCACCGTCCACCTCAAGGTCCGGACCGGCGACTTCGAGACGGTGACCCGCTCCAGGACTCTTTCCGAACCGACCGACCTCGCCGAGGTCGTCCTCGCCGCGGCCTGCGAGCTCTTCCGCGAGCGGGTCTTCCTGAAGGGCCGCGGCGTACGCCTCCTCGGCCTCGGCGTCAGCGGCCTCGAGGCCGCCGGCACAGGACAGGCCGCCCTCTTCAGCGACGGACGCCAGGAGAAGCTGAGGAACCTCTCGCGGGCCGCCGACGGGATCCGGGAGAAGTTCGGAAAGGCCGCGCTCTCGAGGGCCCGCCTCCTCCCTCCGCGCAGCCCGTCGGGCGAGGACGGCGACGGGACCGAGGAGGACGGTGCGGCCGAGGCGTCGAGCCTCCCGAGCGTCGACTAGCTCAGCGCGCCGCGAGCGGCGGGTAGAACGCCTCCGGGCGCTCGAGGTCGACCCTGGCGACCTCGGCCCAGATCACGTACTCGGGGCGCTTCTGGCCGTCGACGAAGACGAGCATCCCGGCATTCTTCTCGCCGAGGTCGCCCTTGCGCTCGAGCTTCAGCTCCTCGCCGCCGTGAAGCGTCAGCCGGGCGTGCGGTGTGCCGCCCTCATCGCCTCCGGCCGGGACGATCGAGGCGACCAGGCCGAATGGGATGGTGTAGTCGACGCCCTGCGCCGGGGCGTCGAGCGTCTCGGTGACCTCGCTCTCGTCCAGGTCGTAGACGAGCCGCCCGGCGAGGCGGCGGCCGTCGCGGGTCGTCACGCTTCCCGTGAGCGGGCGCCCCGGCGGGAAGTCGCCGTACGCGGGACCGCTGCCGCCGGGGCTGAAGTCGATTCGTTCGAAGGCGTCCCAGGAGACGAGCACCCGGCCGTAGCGCGGATCGTCGACGTAGGTCCCGCGGTTTCCGTCACCGGCTTCGCGGAAGCCGGTGAGCGCGATCTTGCGGCCGTCGAGGAGCGTCACGAGCGAGCCGTTGGACGGGCGTTGCGCGATGGATCGGATGCTGTCGAAGCGCAGCCTCTGCTCGCCGGCGGCGGTTCGGGCATCCAGCTCGTCCGTGCCGACGCACTCCTCCCTGTCCCACTGGACGAAGCCGGTGAACTTCCCGTGCCGCGTCCGCACCGTTCCGTGCAGCCGGGTCGGGACGGCGACGGACGGACCGGCGGGGAGAAGGTCGATCGCGCGGATCCTCGAAGAATCGAGGTTCACCTCGCCGCGCCGGCCGTCCCAGACGCGCACGCCGTCGTCGAAGTCGCTCGCCTCGAGGCGGTCGAGGTCGAACACCGCCCCGCTCTTCAGGGTCACCCGCACGTCTCCGCCGCGCGCCTCGATGCGTGCGAGATCGCCGAATCGCGCCATGAAGAGCCGGACGAAGTCAGCCTCGCTCTTCCGGCCGCCAATCTCGATCCCGAAGATCGAGAAGCCGCGGCGCTCCCTTGGTATCCGCTCGGGCGGCACGTGGGCGACCCAGGTGTTCGCGTCCTTGCGGCCGTTGAAGAAGTCGCCCCAGAACGCCTCCTGATTGCCACCCCAACGCAACCGCCCCTCGTAAATGGCGCCGCCAAGCGTGGTGACGCGGCCGTAGAGGAAGCCCGGATGGACCTCCCCCGCGGCCGTCGGCGCGGGCGACGGGGTGATCGCGGCCGGGGCCGGTTCGGTGGGAGCGACGCCCTGCTCGCCGGCTCTGTGACGGGCTGCGAAGACCAGCGCGAGGATGAGGAGTGCGGCGGCGAGTACTCCGCCGGCAATCGTGGCTTTCGTCATGAGTCCTGCTCGGGCTCCGGTCGGAGGTCCGCCCGACCCGCAGGCTACTTCTTCCCGGGAACGAAGACGATCCCCAGGGGCGCGAGGGCTTCCTCGAGCGGCGGCAGTCCGACCTCTCGCCTCCACTCGTCCACCCTGGACGCGTCCTCGAGCGGATGGAGCTCTTCCGATTTCGTCCGCTCGTTGTAGCGCGTGTGGGTCCCGTAGCGCTGCGGCAGGTTCTCGTTGAAGAGGCTCCGGTCGTACATGTTCGCGTAGCGCACCCAGGGCAGCTCCCCGGCTTCGCAGACCGCCTTGACGGCGGGCAGGTACTTCTTCTGCGCCCCATCCTCGGAGTGCATCACGACGAGGTATGCCCCCATGGCCGCCTCCTTCCCCACCTGGCCGGCGCGCGGCCAGCCCTTCCGGGCGACGAGCACCTCGAGCTCGCGCTGGTTCCTCTGCTGGACCAGGAGCTTGAGCTTCCAGAGCGCCTCCACGACGGACGACTTCATGCCGGTCTTCCGGGCCGCAATGCCGACCTCGTGGAAGAACGCCTGGTCCCAGGCCGCCATCTTCCAGAGCGCTTTGGCGAAAGCAACGTCCTTGATGGGCGGGTCGGGCTTCGCGTTGATCCGGGCGACGAGGCCGTCCTCGAAGGCCGCCCAGCGCCTGTCGTCCCGGGCCGTGACGAGGTCCGGATCGATCAGGGGGGCGACGGTCGGGTCGAGCTCGACGGCAATGGCCAGGTACTTGAAGCAGTCGTCGAGGCGCCTGTTGATCGACAGGGCGCCCGCCAGCTCGAGGAGGTTCTTCCGGTCGCCGGGGTCTTCGCTATACCTCTTCTCGAAGGCGGCGATGGCTCCCGGGATGTCCCCCTCGGCCCTCAGCGCCCCGCCGGGGCTCATCGGACCAGGAGGGGCAGGCTGGGCGAACGCGGCCTCACAGACGGCCAGGACGACGACGATGGGGAGGAGAAAGCGCCTGGACATCGTCGATCGCTCACTTCAGCTTCGCCAGCTCCCCGCGAATCCTCTTCTTCTGTTCCTCGTCCTCGGTCATCGAGAGCGCCTTCTCGTAGCTGGCGATGGCCTTCTTCTTGTCTCCTGCCGTGGCCCAGCCCTCGGCGAGCGAGTCCCAGGCGTTCCACGAGGCGGGGTGGTCCTTCGTGTTCTTCTCGAAGGCACGGATCGCCTCGTCGGTCTTCTTCTGGCCGAGGAGCTGGTACCCGTACTGGTTCAGCTCCGGCTCGGTCGCCAGCGCCAGCGCCTTTTCGCGCAGCTCGGCCGCGCCCTTCGCGTCCCCCTTCTTCTCCAGGAGCGAGGCCTTCGTCGACTGGTTCGTGAAGTTGCGGTTCATCCTGATCGAGCGGTCCACCCACTCCTCCGCCTGGTCGAGGGCGGTGTCGTTCTTCACGCACCAGGCGGCGGCGCCGTTCCAGCCCTGCCACCCGAACCGCGGGAGACCGCGGAGCTGCTCCCTGAGGCTCGCGAGAATGACGGCCTTCGTGTCGACTTCCAGCGGGAACGAGACCCGGACCTTCTCCCACGCGAGCGTCACGGTGACCGAGCGGTCCGTCGGGTCCGCGAGAGTGAAGAGAAGCCTCTCCTCGTGGGGGCCCTCCTCTCGGGGCCGCCACAAGCCGGACGGCATCCTCCTTCGCGTCGTAGCTGTAGCTCCCCCACGCGGCGGCCTGGGTGCTCAGGATCACCGTCCACTCCCTCTCGCCCGGGATCGTGTGGAGCCCGTAGGTGCCGGCCGGCAGCGTCTTCCCGCCGACAGTGACCGGAGAGGAGAACGACAGCGTCGTGTTCTCGTCGGCGCCCGTCCTCCAGACCTCGCCGTACGGCACGAGCCCGCCCCATACCTTCCGGCCGTTCACCGCCGGCCTCGAGTAGCGGACGGTGACGTCGGTCAGGCCGACCTTCTGGGTCACCGTCGCCTTCGGGCTCCCGGGCGGGAGCTGAAGCGGGGGCACCTGGGCGAGGCCCGGAGAGGCCGCCACCACCAGGACGCTGAGGACGAATCTGGAAAGACGCATAGGGAACCCTCCTGTCTGCAGGGCAACGGCGAAGCCCGCTTCGACTCCCGGGCTCCACCCGAGTCCTGTGGATATCTCCTTCCCGATACGTCTGAGCGGCGGACGGGTTTCCTCGAGGGGGCCGGGAGGCCCGCTCCGGCGTCAGGCGGGGCCCCGATCCAGCACCTTCCAGAGGCGCTCGACGTTGTGGCCGTGGATGTCGAGGTTCTCCCATTCCGTCCCCCGGAGCTCCTCGTTGGGGAGTCTCGCGATCGCGGGGAACTTCGCGAGCGGGACCTCGGCCTTCGCCTGGTCCAGCGTCTTCCCGGCCGTCCGCGCGCGCCGCACGCCGCTCCAGACGCCCTCGAGGTACGAGACGAAGTCCTGGTACTGCCCCTTCTTCATCACGGCGCGGCTGTGGCTCGCCAGGAACTTCGTCTCTTCGTTCGCCTCGGCGAGCACCCGGCGCATCAAGACGAACCAGTTGTCGATGAGCGCGGGCGTGGCCTGCTCCGCGACGGCGTCGAGGGCCGGGACCTTCGTCGGGTAGAACACCCCGGCGGTCAGGACGAGGTTCTCCTCTGGAACCGTCACGACCGTGTCGCCGACGCCGTGGGAATGGCCGTACCAGTCGAGGCGGACGTCGACGTCGTCGAGGTGGAGCGTCATCTCCTTCTCGAACGTGATCGTCGGCGGGACGAGGGCGGCGCTGGCGCGCAGGTCCTCCTGCATCGTCCGCCAGGCCTTCTCGTACGCCGCCCACTCGGCCCCCTCGAGCTTCTTCGGGTCGGCCTTCTGCAGGTACCCGCGCACCATCGCGAGCTGCCTGTCCCCCATCTCGCAGACCTTCGCCGGCCGTCCGGGGTCCGCCATCATCGCGAGCATCTCTTTCCGCAGAGACGCGTGCCCGACGATCGGAACGTCGGCGAAGGCCTCGTTCCCTCCCACGTGGCAGACGTGCTCGTGCGTGTCGACGAGGAACGCGACGTCGCTGCGCTTGAGCTCCGCCTGGATCGCCTCGCGGAAGGCCCCGGCGATCCTCTTCGAGAACGGCGCGTCCACCACGACGATCCCCTTCCGGGTCGCGATCGCGACGATGCCGTTGTCCCAGGGGCCGCCATAGGCGACGACGACCCGTGGGCTGAGCCGGACGACCTCCAGCCCCAGCTCGTTCGCGCGGACGGGCGCCGAGGCCACGGCCGGGACCTCGGCCGCCGCGAGGCGACCTGTCAGGAGCGCGAGCGCGAGCGCTCCCGCGCAACGAAACCACGGTTCCTTCATCTGAACCTCCCGGGAGGCCACGATCCGGAGCTGCGACGACTCCCGCCGCGCCGCCGGACCGCTTCGGACCTCCCGGCTCCAGGTTGTGGCCGCGATTCTTCACCTGCCACGGGAATGGGTCCGGCGCCGTGAACGGCGTGACGAACGCGGGAAAGGCTGGGGCGAGTGCCTCAGTCCCCCGTCGCGAGGCGGCCGACGAAGTAGACGGGATCGTTCGTGCCGTTGTCGATCGTCGTGGCGTAGGCCGCGAGCCTGGCTCCGTATTCGTATGGGTCGCCGAGAAGCAGCGAAAGACGGAGGAGGGCCGCCCTCGGGCCGTCGCCGAGTCCGCGCGTGCGGAAGAGGTCGTTCACCTGGACGCCGCCCCGGCCTGCTATCTCCTGGTCGAACGCATCGAGAAGCGTCCCGTTCTCGTCGAGGATCTCGACATGCACCAGGCCCGGACGGGCGTCGAGCTTCACGAGCGAGAGGTTCGTGCGAGAGGACGCTCCCCCGGTCGGGCCGAGGATCTCGAGTTTCTCGCCGCGCCCGGCGACCTGCGAGGCGACGAGAGGAGGCACGTGCATGCCGTACGTCGAGCCGTCCGGGAGGAGCGTGTACGTGCGCGACGTCGTCGAAACGCCGCCGCTCGGGAAACCGGTCTCGAGGCTCAGCCGGGCCACGCCGGTCAGGCCGAAGACGGTGAAGAGAGCATCCGGAACGCGCCTCGACTCGCCCGGCGCGAGGATCACGCTCGCCCAGAGCTCCCTGCCGGGCTCATCCCAGAGTACGGCGCGCAGCCGGACCGAGCGGACGACGGCATCGGGGTTGAAGAAGAAGAGATCCGTCCGGTACCGGGCTCCGTGCGCGCCATCGGAATGGACGACGGCGGGAATGTCGAGAAACCCGGGACGGACGTCCGGCCCGGACCACATCGGATCGTTCGTCGCGTTGTCGATGGCGGTGAAGCCGGTCAGGGCGGCGCCGGAGCCGGACGTGACGAGGAAGGAGCCGGTCGAGGCACCTGGCGTGCCGGTCCGGTTCGCCACGTCATCGAGCTGCTCCTGGCCGCCGGGCGGGACCTCGATGGAGAGCGGCCCCCCAGCCGTCCCGCCCGCAGCCGACGGGACGAGCGATGCGCGAGATCCTTCCCCCGAGAGATCGCAGGAGAGGAGGTTCGTGCGGAAGCCCGAACCGAAAAGCCCCGCCGAGAAGGGCTGTGAATACCCGGGGCGGGCGGCGACGATGACGTCCTCGGCGTCGACGGCCATTCCGTAGGCGCCCAACGAGGAGACGGTGTAGTCCCGGCTCGTCGCCTCGAGCGTCCCGCCGGAAGCCGGGAGCAGGAGGAGAGCCCCTGACCCGCGATCGAGGTGGAAGAGGCTTCCGAGCACGTCGGGGAGGACGGCAATCGCGCGCGGGCCGATGGTCACGCTCGCGTCGGGCGCGGAGGTCGAAGTCTCCGGGTTCGGCAGGAACCGGACCGTGACCGGGAGAGGGCTCTCTCCCGGGTTCCGCAGGATCAGGTCGGTGCGCCAGCTGGCACCGAAGAGGCCCGGCACTCGCGCCGACGCGGGAATCACGAGCTGCTGCAAAAGGGAGAACCGCGTCAGCGGTGCCGAAGGGAAGAACGCTGGCGACGTCGGCGGCCAGGGCTCCCCCGAGGGTGTGGCGATGCTCAGTGGCGACCCGGGGTCGACGAATACCGAAGCTCCCGCCGTTGCCGCCGCATCGACGTCGAGGTGCAGGAGCGTGGGAGACCCCTCTGCGCTCAGGGCGACCCGGTCCCAGGTGGCGGGCGCGGGCTCACCGACGTTCCAGACGGCCAGATCGAACGATCCGGGCTCGCTTCGCCCCAGGTGCGTCTTGAGGAACAGGAGGCGTTGCCCGGAGTCCGCGGCGAAGATCCCGGATATGCGAGGCCCGGATGCGTCCCGCCAGGCTTCGACGAGGCCACCGGCGTCGCTGTGGGACGCGAGGAAGGTCGACTCGTTGTCGCGGCGGACGATCCACGCTCCCGAGAAGCTCGGGGTGGGAACGCCGAGCACACTCCCCGTCTCGGACGAAACGACCTCCTTGAGGGTCCCGTCCTTCCAGAGCACGAGGGAGCGGGTCGACGGAAGAATCGGAGGCTTCGAGGGGGAGACGCGGTTGCCGCCCCAGGTCCAGTCCACGTTGATGTACGCGCTCCCGTCGGGAGTGATCCATCCCTCCATCCACGGGTTCCACGCGAAATGAAAAGTGTCGAAGATCTTCGACATGTTCCCGGAGAGGTCGAGAACCGAGAGCGTCCACGGGCTCTGTGCGGCATTCGCGGGGGGCGCCGGATAGAGCAGCGCGAGGAACCTCGTTCCACCCAGGTCCGAGCCGAGGAGCTGGCCGCCCAGGTTCGGCGGGGTGAGGGAGTACGCCGAGCCGTCCGCGCGCACCCCCCAGATGCCAGCGGCGCCCGAGCTCACGACCGAGAGGACGAAGGGAACTTCGGCCGTCCCGAGCCGGATCGGCGAGCCGACGGCGTACGCCATTGGCCCGCCGAGGTCTTTCCAGGGAGGTTCCGGGGCCCATAGGCCAGATCCCGCGGGGAGCGCGACCCGGCTCCACGTCGTTCCGCCGTTCGGGCTGTAGAGGATGCTCCCCGCCTGTGGAGGATCGCCCGGAAGGCCGACGTTTCCGCTCACGAGAAGCCGCAGGGTCCCGTCGGCACCCTCCCAGGCCGCCGCCGCGGAGAAGTCTGCTGGTGTTCCGCCTGGCGTCACGTCCCGTGGCTCCTCGATACCCAGCGCATCGTGGACGACGACCCGGGCGCGGGTCGCAACGCAGTAGTAGCACGACGCTCCATAGGTGACGAGCTCGACGACCACCGCATGCCGCGCGGCGCGCTTCTGGACGGATGGAATGACGGGCCAGCGAGAGACGGGGGCGCTCGGGATCACCCGGGCGGCCGCCTCGACCGCGAAGAGCAGGAGCGCCAGGCAGGAGGCTCTCGCGGCGAGGCATCGCGCGGCTGGCGAACCGTCAATGTGAGTACTCCCGGAACTCATGAGGTACCTCCCGACACGAGTGTAGGCGCGAGCTCCTCGAGCAGCCAGGCGATGGCGCTCGGGCGGTCTTGAAACGCCGAACGCGTCGATGGCGAGGCTCTCCCCGGTACACTTCCACCATGACTGTCGACCTCGAGAACTCCGAACGCCAGCAGACGGACGAAAGCCTGCGCCTCGAACGCGAGAGGGCGGATCTGGCCTTCGGCGCGGAGCTCGCTCTCCTCGACGACACGGCCGACGCCGTCATCAACCGCGCCCGGGCGCGCGCGGACCGGGTGCTCGCAGCGACGCGGGCGCGGACGGATCGCGGGCTCCGGCCCTCGAGCGTGCCGCCTGTAGATGGAGTCACGATCGAAAGAGATCGGGAGGACCAGGTCGTCCGCAAGGAGAGAGCGGACGCGGACGAAACGGTGCGGTCCGAACGAGCCGCGCACCTGGCCATTCTTTCGCGCGAGCGCGACGCAACCGACAGGGACCTTCTCAGCGAGCGCGCCCGCTCCGACGACGTCATCGCGACGCGCGACGAATTCCTGGGCATCGTCAGCCACGACATACGCAACATGCTGGGCGGCGTCGTCAGCCTCGCCGCGCTGATCTCGAGGCTCGTCGCACGGGGAGATCCTCCAGACCAGATCCTCCCGTATACCCAGCGCATCCAGCGCGCGGCGGCCCGGATGGACCGCCTCGTCGGAGACCTGGTCGACGTCGCGAGCATCCACGCCGGAATGCTCGCGGTGACGCGTGAAGTGGCCGACCCCTCTCACGTCGTGGCCGAAGCGGTGGACACGTTCCACGCGCAGGCCTCGGCGGCCGGGCTCTGTCTCGAGGCGGACACGATGCCTCCGGCGACCGCCGGCGCCTTCGATCCCGACAGGGTCCTGCAGGTGCTCGCGAACCTGCTCGGCAACGCGATCAAGTTCACCCCTGCAGGCGGGAAGGTCGTCGTCCGGCTCGAATGCATCGGGGACGAGCTGGCGTTCACGGTAAGCGACACCGGCATCGGCATCGCCGAGGACCGGCTCGAGTCCATCTTCGAACGGTTCCTCCAGGTCGACGCGACGGACCGTCGCGGCCTGGGGCTCGGTCTCTACATCTCCAAGTGCATCGTGCAGGGACACGGGGGACGGATCTGGGCCGAGAGCAGGCTGGGCGAGGGGAGCGCCTTCCACTTCACCCTCCCGATCGCAGCCTCGGCGTGACGTTCCGCCTTCGAGAGCGCGTGCTCGATCACTCCGCGGAATAGATGGTCGCCTGGCGCAAGGAGAGTTGCCAGGAGCCCGAAACGTCAGTCCAGATCTCGGTGGTGCGGCGGCGGACGCTCTTGCCAGCGAATCTGGCTTTGCCTACAGGGGTCAGTGTCTCTTCACCCATGAGCACGACCTCGTGTGTTCCACGCAGAGCGGCGTACTCGACGGATCGATCGAGGCTCGTGTAGTCGATCAGGCCGGTCCTCAGGTTGTTGACCGCGTCCTGCTTCGTGGCGATCCTGTTGAACGGGTTGTTCACGACGGCATCGTCGGAGAACATGCTTTCGAACACGACGGCGTCCTTCGCCAGAATCGCCATGTCAAAGCGCATCGCAGCCTTCAGGGCTGCAGCAATGCGGGGCGCCTTCACGGACTCTGCGGCTGCTGGCGTAGTGGCACGCCATTCTGCCTTCAGTGAGAGCGTCGTGAAGGGAAGAAGGATCAGGAGAAGGCGGAGAAACGGGTTCATAGGACCTCCCGGACGGATGGAGTACCACGACCGTACGTGTGGCGCCTAGCCCCGGGCGTCAGCGGCCCGGCAGACGGCCTCGTCGATCGTCGGGACGAACGCCCTCGTCCGCTCCCTCCTTGAGCACGATGGTGTGCGGACCGCGCCCCGCGGATGAGGGTGTCGTCGAGAGGATGGGCGCTGCGGAGGCCAGCTGCAGGAGGAGCAGTTCGCCGGTGATCTTCATCCGACTCCGGCTGTCTGCGGCGGCAGCGACGCCGCGGCAGGAGCGCCGCGTTCAGGCCCCGGCGCCGCCGCGAACCGGCGTCGGCCGTGGGAGGTGGATCACGTGCCTGCGGAAGTTCAGGACCGTGCACGACAAGGCGTTCGTCACCACGAATGCGATCGGCAGCTCGGGCTCGGCGTCCCGTTCCACACGGGCCTCGAAACCCCGGCCGCGAAGGAACGCAGCGGCGCCTTCGGCGTCCGCGACCGGGTCCGTCGAGACGATCCCGATGCTGGCTCCGGCGGAGTCGAGCTTGCGAAGCACCTCCGGCGGCGAGCAGTTGATGATCGTCCCGTCCTGGAGGATCGAGCGCCGGATCCCGCTGCTGTCGAACCGGAAGCGCTCGCGGAGCCCGTGGCGTCCGAGCAACGCGACGACGGCCTCCTTCGCCTCGGGTGTCGGGGCCGAGAAGATGCGGGACCCGGGGTCGGGGAACGGGAGCGGATTCCTCCCCGACGCGAGAAGGTACGTCCAGCCGGCGAGACCAAGCGCCGCGAAAGCGAGAACGACGAGCAGCCAGACGGGAATGAACATGTCGACTCCGTTCAGCGCGTGAACTCAGTGTGCGAGAGAAGGGTCCGTCTTGTCGAGACGGACGAACTCCATCTCCCAGTTGACCTCCCAGGTGACGCCCCCGTCGGTTGAGAAGGCCTGATCCCAATGGGGGTTGCCCTCGGCGGAGATGCACCACGTGAACCGGATCCTGATGGGAAGGCCGTCAAGAGTGTCATCCGCGAAGAACGTGCCGACACCTCCGCTGAAGCTGCCGACGACAGGTGTGTCGAGGGCACGGGGGGAACGCCCGTCCAGCCACCATATCGACCACGTGCGGGCCTGCGAATCGTACGAGCGGATCGCGACAGCCCGGTAGCTGCCTCCGGGCAGGAAGATCTGGTTGTCTTCGACGTTTCCGAAGCCCCCCATCGTCTTGCGGGTCGACGACAGGCCGTCGAACGCATCCCAGTCGGAACAGCCGGCGAGCCGCGCTTTCAGGCGCCGATGATGAACGCGCCAGTCGCCGATCACGAAGTCGAAATCAGGAGGTGCGAGCGGATCCAGCGGAAGCGGCATGGGACTCCTGGGGCGAAAGTTAGAGGCGAGAACGAGGGCGACAACGGTAATGAGCCCGCTGCGATCGAACGCGTTCTCGCCCGGTTCTGGGCGCTCGGCCTATGGCCTCAGCAGGGGCTTGTAGCTCTCCCGGTTGGCGTAGGCCACGAATGAGCTCGCGAGGACGAGGAAGAGGGCGACAGGGAGACCCTTCGGATCGAGAAACGCGTGAAGTAGCGTGATGTTCACGATGATCGGTGCGATCAGCACCGTTGCGAGCGGGACGAACCGGCCCGTCAGGAACGCGACGCCGGAGATGAGCTCGATCGCCTTCACCGTCGGAAGGAGGTAGACCGAAGCCGCCATCCCGTCGCTGAAGGGCTTCATCGCGCCTGTCTGTGGCGGAGGGGTTATGAGCTCGAGGAAGAAGGACAACGATGCGAAGACGAACAACAGGCCCATGAGACTTCGCAGGATGATTGTGGCCGCCTTCATGTGACCTCCTGACCGCGATGATGTGAAACGCCTGATCGGATCATGGCCCCGGCGCGAACAGAGCTAGGTGTGACCCGACGCGTAGAGACTGAGACAAACGAGGCCGAGCAGGAGGGAGAAGACGAGCCAGAGAAACACGCGTTTGCGAATGCCAGGAATGAGGACTGATTGAGAAGGCCATCCTGGGAGATAGGCAACCGAGAGGCGCGTGCCAGTGGAAAAGCGCTGCACGATGCTCTCGGCGCTATCGCCGGAATCACTCATGCCCTGATAGCCGAAGGCGATTCGGGAACCACGGTGGACACGATCGAGCACTCGATACTCATAGGAGACGCGAGCGGAGACGTAGGGGGTTCTGCTCCTGCGGCGTACGACGCGTGACGAGAGAACCACGCCATCGGCCCTCGGCCACTTCGCACTGCTCTTTCCGAGAACCAGCAGCACGACCGACACGAAGAAGCCCACGATGCAGACTGCGAGGCAGAGAGCGGCGGTATTCACGTCCAGGAAGACCTCATTTGAATCGTACCTCGGATGACCGATCTCAGAGGGCTTTCGCCGCCACCGGCGAGCGCTCCCCCCTCTGAATCAGCACCACCGCCGCGACGATCGCCGCCGCCGCGAGCGCCAGCTCGCCGCTGAGCGGCTCGCCGGCCCACGCCCAGCCCGCCAGGATTGCGACCACGGGGTTGACGAACGCGTGCGTCGCCACGACCGCCGGTGACACGTGCTGCAGCAGCCAGATGAACGCCCCGAAGGTGAGGACCGAGCCGAAGGTGATCAGGTACGCGAGCCCGAGAGCGGACCTGGCGGACACCTCGCTCGGCTGGAACGCTGCCAGATCTCCCGTTACGGCAGCGAGCGCGAGCAGCATCGCGCCGCCCGAGAGCGCGGCCACGGCGGCACGCCCGAGCGGGTCTACGGGGAGCCTCAGGAACGGTCCCGCGGCCACGCCGAGCGCCCACGCGAGCGAGCTCAGCAGCGTCGCGAGGATGGCCCAGCCGGCCGGGCGCACCACGCCGAGCTCCGGCAGGGTGAGCAGCGCGACGCCCGTGAGCCCGAGCAGCAGCCCAATGACGTTGGCCCGGTTGAACCTCTGCCGGCCCACGGCGGCGCCGATCGCGAGGATCCACAGCGGCTCGGTGGCGATGAGGACGGCGGCGAGCCCGGAAGCGATGTGCAGCTCGGCCCAGTGCAGAAGCCCGTGCCCCGTGAGGAAGAACAGCGCTCCCAGCACGACGCCCGCCACCCAGTCCGCGCGGTGCGGCCGGTACCCGCGCAGGCAGGCGAGCGCGAGCAGCACGCTTCCTGCCACCCCGTGACGGACCGCGGCCGTCGTCAGCGGCGGGATCGTCTCGACGGCGTAGCGGATGGCGAGGAACGTCGTGCCCCAAACGAGGAAGACCGCCGCAAACGCGAGGATCAGCAGGATGCGCGACGGCGGGCACGAGGACGGGACCGCTGGGGGGAGGCTCACGGCTCGATCTCCTAACCATCTAACTGCGCTACGCCGGTTATAAGCGTAGAGCCGGCGCCCTAACCGGTCAAGTGCGCTATGCTGGTTATGCAGGGAGGCCGTGACACGGTGGCATTCGAGTTCATCGCCGGGGACCTGGGCCTCGACTTCGTCAACACGCGCGAGTACCACGACGGCCCGATGCCGGAGGAAGCACTGACGTCCTGGCGGGATCTCGTCGACTGGGGGGCGGCGGCCTCACTGATGACGCCGCGCGTCGCCGGCGCGCTGCGCGCCCTGGAAGCCGCGACCCCGCGCGTGGCGCGCACGACCTTCCGGCGCGCCCTCAGGCTCCGGGACGGCCTCTGCCGCATCCTGACCGCGCTGCTCGCGGGCCGTCCTCCGGCTGCGGACGACCTGCGTCTGCTCAACGAGCGCCTCGCCGCCGCTCAGGCGGCGGTGGTCCTCTGCCCGGCCGCAGGCGCTCTCACGCCGAGGCTCACGGTCACAGGCGAGCGACCCGAGTCCCTGCTCGGCCCCGTCGTCCTCGCGGCGGCACGGCTCCTCTCCTCGCCCGAGGCTCTCGCGCTCGTCCGGCGCTGCAACCACCCGACCTGCCGCAGGTTCTTCGTCGACCGCAGCAAGAACCGCTCACGGCGCTGGTGCGACATGAAGATCTGTGGAAACCGCGTCAAGGCGCGCGAGCACTATCGCCGCAACTGTCCGACGCATCCGGTCGGGACGACCGCGTAGCCACCGGGGCCCCGCGCTTCCCTCCCATCGCCCCCGCGAGGCTGGCCGTAAGCTGGGTACGGTGTCGGGGTGGAAGCCGGCTCTACGAGGCGCGTCGCGGCCGGGCATGGGCGCAGACCTCCTCGGCCGGGATCTCAGTCGCGTGGCCTTACCGTGGCATCAGCGCGAACACACCCCAGCCCAGGAATTCACGCGTGTAGGCGGCGTACCGTTCCGGCTCCGAGGTCAGCTTCGCCCGAACCTCTTTCGCGAGCTCGTCGTCAGGATTCGCTTCGAGCCAACGGCGCATCGTGAGCCATTTTGCCGCCTCGTATCTGTCCCAGCCGTCCTGGTCCGCCACAACCATCTCGACGACGTCGTAGCCGAGATGGCCGAAGGACGCCAGGAGTTTCGGGAGCATGAGGAAGTCGGCGACTGCGTTGGCAAGACACCCCCTGGCCACCTCTTCCGTCGGCGGTGCCTGCCGCCAGTAGGGCTCGCCGATCAGGATGATCCCTCCGGTACGCAGGCTCCGCGCCAGAAGCTCGATCGTGCCGACGATTCCGCCGCCGATCCAGGTGGCGCCGACACAGGCGGCCACGCTGACCTTCTCGGCAGAGACATAGCCGGCCGCATCGCCATGGATGAAACGGACTCGATCGGCGACGCCGAGCTCTTCAGCACGGAGCTTCGCCTGCGCGGTAAACGACTCGCTCATGTCGATGCCGGTGCCGACGACGCCGTGATCGCGTGCCCAGGTGCACAGCATCTCCCCCGAACCGCTGCCGAGGTCGAGCACTCGGGCCCCGGACTCCAGACGCAGCGCCGCGCCGAGAGTGGCGAGCTTCTCGGGTGTGATCGGGTTGTGGATGCGGTGAGCCCCTTCTGTGACGTTGAATATTCGTGGGATGTCCACTGCGAATGGTCTCCTTACGGGTGCGGGTAGATTCGGTCGGCCCCTCGCCCCCGGCACGACAGGAGCCCTGAACCTCGGAGCTCTCCCGGCGTATCCGTGTCAGGAGAGCGTATCCAGGTACCGAGAGCGCTCCAGGGAACCATGTTGCTGCTCTCGATTCGACCCGGCCGGTCAGTAATAGAAGTGCGACTTGCAGTAGTTGTAGCCGACGGGATCCATAGTGGGGAACGTCCCGTTGCGAGTGATGACGTAGGACACGGACTTGCTGCACCCGATGCTTCCGCTGCTTCGGCAGACGCCGGCACCCCCGGCGTCCGACGTCTTTCCGGGCTCCGCGGCGAACGGATCGGGAACGACCAGCGTGATCCGGGTATCGGACCAGGACGTGATGCGAGCGAGGTTCCCTGTAAGCCCACCGAAGTGAAAGACGCTGTTGCCCTGGACGGCGCCGAAGCCCGAGCCTTCGACCGTCAGAGCCTGGCCGACGGCGAGGTTGCAGAAGTCTCCGGTCGTGATGGACGGCCCGCTCGACGACGAGAACGTCACGGTCGCGAGGTCCGGCGCGACCGACCCGTTCAAGACGAGGACCGTCAGCATGGCCGTCTCCGGACCGACGGGGACCTCCACGGGCTTGCTGAGGTCGGTCAGCTCCAGGTCGGTCCCTGGCTCGAGGACCCCGTCCTTCTCGGGGTAGACGAAGATCCGCAGACCCTGCCTGCCGAGAGTGGCGCCCTTGAGCGACAGAGTCATCGTGAGCTTCTTCGCAGCCCGAGCGGCACCGGACACCGGGACCGTGACCGCGCGGGCCGCCAGCGGCCAGATGTCCTTGAGCTCGAGGGGCGTGCCTGCGGCGGGATCGAACGTGGGCGCGTCGATGAAGAGCGAGCGGTCGAGAGAGTTCTTCTTCAGGCTCGAGTCTGCTGCGCGAAGGAGCGCGGGCGTCTCGTGCCTGTAGGCCCGGTCGCGCGCGTACTCGGCGTAGAGCTCGGGCAGGGAAATGCCGAAGGCGCTCTGGTAATGAATGTCCATCGCCTTCCGGTAGAGCGTCCAGTACTCCTCGGCCGACTTGCCGAACTGCTTGTCCGTCTGGTCGGAAAGGTGCTGGAAGAGCCACCGAAGGTCGCGCAGGCTCCCGCCGTTCCAGCGCTTGGCCACGTAGGCGAAGAAGTCCTGGCGGGCGTAGGCCTGAACGCCCGAGGGCCAGAGGACGGGCTGGTCGACCTTCGCCGGCGGATCCGGCAAGCGTACGGGAATGTCGCCGCCGTAGATGCCATTCGGGTTCGACTGGAAGGCCTGCCCGACGAGCGTCGCCGTCCCTTCCATGATCCCCAGCGCCGAATGCCGCCACGTTTCTCCCGATCGCCACCACTTGCCGCGGAAGTCGTACCCCGCCTGCACCGCGTGGAGGAGCTCGTGAATCGTGATGTTCTCGTACGACCAGCCGTTCGGCTGCTCGACGGCGGTCCACCCGTCCCAGTTGAAGTAGACCTGCCCGAGGCTCTGCATCTGGGCGTCGGTGTAGCCGGCGATCGAGAAAGCCTCGGCCTCCTCTCCGGTGGACAGCGAGAACGACGTCTCCGGGTCGTTCGGCCCGGTCCCCTGGACGAGGTGCAACACGCGTTCTTTCCGGTTCCGGCTGCGGTCCATCCAGAGCTGCGGCGACCGGAACTCGGCGCCCCGCAGGTGTTCGCACGCCCTCTTCATGCCGCTGGGGATGCCGCTCTTGAACGCGGCCGAGGCCGCGTGCGCGTCGTCGACGACACGGAACTCGCACGTCTCCCAGTCGGTGGGCGTGGCCCAGCCCGTCGTCGAGACGTCGGAAGCGGGGCCCGGCGTGGTCGTCGAGGTCACGGTCAGGCCCGGGTTCGTGACGACCCCCATCGTCCAGCCGTCCCAGAGTTTCATCAGCTCGGCGGTGAAGGTCTTCTTCGTGCTGTCGTAGACGCCCGCCACCGGGTAGACGCGGCCGGTGGAGACCGCCACCTTCAGGAGGAGCTTCTCCGGGTCGGACACGGCGCCGGTCACGGGGAGCGTGACGGTGAACGTCCCGTTCCCGATCGCGACACCCGTGCCGTCGACGCTCGTCTTCACGACGGTGGAAACGAGCGTCTCGCCCGCCTTCGGCAGCGTCGTCCCGTCGCCCGCGACGAGCGTGACGGAGGCGCCGCTCGACGCGGTCTCCGGCGGCAGGGCGATCGTCGTCCCACCCGGACCTGCAATGACGCCCGCCCCGGGCGTCGGCGTCGCGGTCGGCGTGGGTGTCGGGCCCGGCGTCGGGATCGCCGAGGCGGCCATCCGCTCGGCCGGGATGAAGATCGGGTCGCCGGAGAGGTGGTTGTCGATGACGGTCGCAAACGCGAAGATCCGTCCGCCCGCCGTGGTCGGGCGCGCGACGACGTAGCCGTCGGCGACGGCGCCCCACGGCGCGAATGCCTCCGAAAGCTGGCGGAAGCCGAAGGGCGGGAGGCGCGTGTCGCTCCCCTGCTTCACGCCGAGCCACGTCCCGTCCGCCCTGAAGAAGTCGAGCCGGACGTCGACGGTTGCGCCGGTGGTGTTGACGATGCCGATGTTCGTCCGGAACTCCGTGCCGCTCCCCGAGTCGCGCTGCGTGAGCTGGATGAGGCGGCCTTCCTCCGTGGACGAGATCGCCGCGGTCTCCGGCAGACCCGGCACGAACTGCCCGAAGGACGCCCCGACCGGCAGGCCGACCGGGTTCGCGCCGACGAGGTTGTAGGTTCGGCTCGTGGCGACGACCGTCCCCGCGGTCGGCACGATGCGGAGTGCGGCGGCTCCGGTGAAGCGGAAGACCGAGTCGAGGACGTCGACGTACCGGACGGACTTCTGCGGGTCGAGCGAGAAGCCGAGCTCCCCCGCCGGCGTCGTGTTGTTCGCGTCCCGCGGGAGGAGCTGCAGCGCGAAGCTCGCGGCCGTCGAGCCCGGGTTGTGGATCTCGAGGTCCGTCCGCCAGTTCGCTCCGTTCAGGCCGGAGGCGTGCGCCGTGGCCGGAAGCCAGGTCTCGCCAGCCGCGGCGAGCGCGCGGCGCGGCACGCGGCCGCCGAGAGGGATCGGCGCTCCCGCCTCGAGCTGGTCGGCGGTCAACGGCCCGGCCGAGAGCGGCAGCGTGACGAGCGGCTCGCCGCCCCACGTGGCCAGGATGTTGCAAGCGTTATCTCCCTCGTTCGACTCAGGTATCTCGTCGTCCGGGTCGATCGCGAGCTGGAGGCTGTGAGCGCCGGGCGAAACGGCGCCCTTGAACTCCCAGGTGAGGACGAGGCCGTACCCCCAGTCGAGCCCCGTGCCGTTCGTCCAGCCCGCCCTCCCCGCGACGGCGCCGTCGATGAGGAGGACGAAGGCCACCGGTCCGGTCAGCATCGCGCTGCCCGCGTTCGCGAGGAAGAACTGGATGTAGGTGCTCGAGAAGGTCGACAGCGACGGCACGCAGCAGACCGTGTCGTTGCAGCAGCCCGCGGCAGAGCTGGCCGAGAAGCACTCCGACCAGCCCGCGGGCTGGTGGAGGACGAGGTTCGGCCGGGCGCCCGTCGGGGGGGTTGGAGTGGGCGTGGGAGTGGGCGTGGGCGCGGCGGCGGCGCTCGTCACCGCGGCGGGAACGAAGACGGGGTCGCCCGAGAGATGGTTGTCGATGACGGTGGCGAACGCGAGGAAGCGGCCGCCGGGCGTCGTCGTGCGCAGCACGGCATAGCCGTCGGCGATCGTGCCGTACGGTTTCATCACCTCCGTGAGCTGGCGGAACTCGTACGCCCTGAGCCGCGTCTCGTCCCCCGAGCGCGCCCCGAGCCAGGTCCCGTCCGACCGGTAGAGGTCGATTCGGATCTCCAGCGTGGACGCCGTGAGGTTGACGAAGCCGACGTTCGTCCGGAAGTCGAGGCCGCTCGAGGCGTCGCGCTGCGTGAGCTGGATGAGCCGGCCTTCCTGTCCGTAGGGGATGGCGGTTTCCTCGGAGACGCCGCGCACGAACTGGCCGAACGACGATCCCTGCGGGAGCCCCGCGGCGCCGGGGCCGACGAGGTTGTAGGTGCGGCTCGTGACGACGAGGCGATCGGAAGACGAGGTCACCCGGAGCGCCGCGGCGCCCGTGAACGCGAACGTGTTCAGGAGGACATCCGGCAGCCGGACCGAGGTCCCGGCCGCCACGGGCACGGTCCGCGTCTGGGGCGAGGGGTTCGCGGCGTCGCGGACGAGGAGGGCGATCGTGGCGGTCGTCGCCGCCGTTCCCGCGTTGTGGATCTGCAGGTCGGTGCGCCAGTCGGCCCCGTTCGCTCCCCCGGCGTGCGCGGATGCCGGGACGTAGATGACCGGCGGAGTCGCCAGGGCTCCGAAGGGTACGACCCGGGCGCTGCCCGAGCCCGGGAACGCGCGCGCCGACGGAAGGATCGGAACGATGAAGACGGCTGCCGCAAGGACGATGGGGAGCCAGCGGGCCCGCCCGATCTGTCGCATCGTGCCCTCCGCGTCCACGGTACGTCGTGGCCGGCGCCGCGGACGGATCAGTCTAGCGCGACGGGACTCCGAGGGCCGATTCCCGCGCGAACGCCGTCGGCGATCGGCAAGGGTCAACCGGTACCGGGTCCCGCGCGTCGAATCCGCCGTGAGACGCGCCATCCTCCTCCTCGCTGCGGCGCTGGCGGCTCGGGCGAACGCCGGAACGGCCACCCCACCGTCCTCTCCTCCCATCGAGGCGCTGCACGCCGCCGCCGCGTACAGCGCCGCGCGCGAGGGGATCTCCTTCCTCGTGCTGGTCGAAGGCCGGGTCGTCTTCGAGGATTACCCGAACGGGGGCGCCGCCACCCGCCCGCACGAGCTGGCGAGCGGGACGAAGAGCTTCTCGGGCGTGATGGCGGCCGCGGCGGTGAAGGACGGTCTCCTGCGCCTCGACGAGAGGGTCGTCGACTCGATCTCCGAGTGGCGGGTCGACCCGCGAAAAGCGAAGGTCACGGTTCGGCAGCTCCTGAGCCTGACGAGCGGCGTGAAGACCGGGGGCGAGAGGGGCCGGGTTCCCACGTACGCCGACGCCGTCGCAGCGCCGCTGGCCGACGCACCGGGCCAGCGCTTCTCCTACGGGGCCGTGCCGTTCCAGGTCTTCGGAGAGGTGATGCGCCGCAAGCTCGCTCCGCGGGGCGAAGGGCCGCTCGAGTACCTTCGGCGAAGGGTCCTCGACCCGATCGGTCTCTCCGCGGGGCGGTGGAGGCGGGGGGTGGACGGCAACCCGCACCTCCCCTCGGGAGCGGCGCTGACGGCGCGAGACTGGGCGAAGCTCGGGGAGCTCGTGAGGCTCGGAGGGAGGCGGAACGGCGTCGCACTCCTCGACCCGGAAGCGCTGGACGCCTGCTTCGAGGGGACGGCGGCGAACCCACGCTACGGCCTGAGCTGGTGGCTGAACCGGCCGATCGACCGGCCTCTCGCGCTGAGTATTCCCGTCCTCCGGCGGAACGCGGCCTCCTTGTGGGAGGTGCCCGGCGTCCCGCGCGACCTCGTCTTCGCGGCGGGTGCGGGCGACCAGCGGCTCTACGTGAGCCGTGGACGTTCCCTGGTCGTCGTGAGGCAGGCGAAGGGGATTCTTCGTGCGCTCCGGGGCGAGAGAACCGGCTTCTCCGACGCCGCTTTCCTGGGGCTCCTCCTCGCCCCGCCGTCAGGGCCCTGATCGTTCAGCGGGACGACGCGCCCTACACCGCCCCGAGCGTCACGAGCGAGGCCGCCAGCTTCACCGCTTCGGTCAGGACGGCGAGCGTTCTGGCAACGTCCTCCAGGCTCTCGAGCGACTTCTTCAGCTCCCGGTTCGTCCGCTTCAGGTCGTCGTGGATGGACGACACGACGCTGCTGTGGTCTTCGAGCGAGGCGACGACGGCCTTCCAGTAGGCGTCGCGCGCCGCGCCGTAGAGGTCCCTCACCTGCTCCCTGGCCTGGGGCGTCGCCGCCGCGGCGAAGAGCCTGTCGAAGTTGCGCTCGGCCAGCCGGTAGGTCGTCTCGATGCTCGAGAGCAGTCGCTCGTGGCTCGCCTTCGAGGTTGCCATCGTCCTTCTCCCCTGCTTCCCTACTTGCCCGAAGGCCCGCGGTACTCGTCCAGCGTCGCCCGGAGGGCGGCGACGAGCGTCTCCAGCCGCGTTAGGTCCACTTCCTCCTTCGCCTCGAACGCCGCGTGGGCCAGGGCGAGCCCCTCGAGCCCTGCGAGCGTCTCGTCGAGGATCTCTCCTTCGAGGGTCGCCTGCCGCTGCACGCGGTATTCGAGCACCCGCCCGACGGCGAGGCGCAGGTCGTCCTCGCGGCTGCGGTCCGACCCGCCGGTGATCGACGGCTCCTTGCGCAGGAGCGTGAGGACGCCGTCGAGCTGCTTGTCGTCCCAGACGAGGCCGAACCCCGTGACGTGCCGCTGGAGGAGGGCGCCGGGACGCCCCAGCCCGAGCAGCCAGAGCTGCCGCGCCGCGGCGCCCCTGGCCTCCACGAGGATGGCCCGCAGGGAGACGTGGATGTCACGCTCTCTTCGGAGAAGCTCGACGACGCGCTCCACGCTCTCGCGGATGGCGGCGCTCGCGGCCCTCAGCTCTCTCTCCTGCTTCGCTCCTGCGAGGACGCCGCCGGCCTTTCCGAGGCCCCACGCCCCGGAGGAGTCGCCGGGCTGCTTCCCCAGCAGGGCCCCGCCGTACGCGTTCACGGCGCCGGCGAGGCCGTTCACCCCCTCTCGACGCGCCCGGCGGCGTCGAACGAGGCGTGCGCGTGGAGCGCCGCGTAGGCGGCGTCGAGGCTCTGCATGACGGCGGCGCGGGCGCCGAGGGCGTCGCGGACCCGCCGGAGGCTGGCCAGGGTCTCCTCGCCCGGCTCGGGACGACCCGTGAGCGGGCCGAGGAGGTACTGCCCCTCGATGTAGCCGTCGACGGCCGCCTGCGTCTCGACGATCGAGGCCGCGGCGGCCTTCGCCACCGCGGCGCCGCCGTCGGCGAGGGTCAGGGCGCGGCTTCTCGCGGGCGACGTGCAGCCCGACGCGGCGAGAAGCGCCCCGCAGGCGACGAGAACCCGGACCGGTCGGATCATCGAAACACCTCTCGCCTCGCAGGCGCGCGGAATCGGGAACGAGGGAGGTTACGCCGAATCCGACCCTCCGCGGCGTTTCGCGGTTGTGAACGGTAGACTTCCCGCAACCCCAGGAGGCCGGACGATGTCGAACCAGACCGCGCGCACCCTGCGCCCGGAGGCCGAGGTCGCGCACTACCGGATCGTCTCCCCGCTGGGCGCGGGCGGCATGGGCGAGGTCTTCCTGGCCGAGGACCGCAGCCTGCAGCGCCGGGTCGCGATCAAGATCCTGCCGCCCGAGCTCGTCAGGGACGAGGACCGCATCCGCCGCTTCGAGCTGGAGGCCCGGTCGGCGTCGCAGCTGAACCACCCCAACATCGTCACGATCTACGAGATCGGGAACGCGCCCGTGAGGATGGCGGGCGAGCCCGATTCGGGCCCGGTGCGCTACATCGCCATGGAGCTCGTGAGCGGGCGGACCCTGGCGAGCCTCATCCACGAGGAGAAGACTGACCTCAGAACCCTCGTCGGCTACCTGGCGCAGGCCGCGGACGGCCTCGCCAAGGCCCACGCGGCGGGCATCGTCCACAGGGACCTGAAGCCCGCGAACATCATGGTGTCCACCGACGGCTTCACGAAGGTCCTCGACTTCGGCCTCGCGAAGCTGGCCGAAGCGCGCGAGGGCGGGTCGGACCTCTCCGACGCGCCGACGATGGAGTCTCCCGGGAGCGCGGTAGGCAGCGTCCTGGGCACGGCGGGATACATGTCCCCGGAGCAGGTGGCGGGCCGCGCCGTGGACCACAGGTCGGACGTCTTCTCGTTCGGCTGCGTCCTCTACGAGGCGGCCACGCACCGGCGCCCATTCGAGGCCGCCACGGCGGTCGAGGCGATGCACCGGATCCTGAACGACAAGCCGGTCCCGGTGGAGGAGCTGAACCCGAAGGCCCCCGCGGAGCTGCGGCGCGTCATCCGCCGCTGCCTCGCGAAGGCCCCCGACCAGCGCGTGCAGTCGGTGAAGGACCTCGCGCTCCAGCTCCGCGAGATCGTGGACGAGTGGGACTCGCTCCCCGCCTCGGGAAGCTCCGTCGCGTCCGGGCCGGGTGCCGCCGCCGCCACGAAGCGGGCGCGGCCTCTCGTCCTCGTCGCTGCCGGGGCCGGGATGCTGGCCGTCGTCGCGGGGCTCGCCTTCGGCCTCCGGGGCCGGCGCGGAGGCGGCGAGAACCCCGAGCCGGCGCAGGCCTTCCAGACGATGCGGATGTCCACGCAGACGAGCCGCGGCGACGTCTTCGACGCCACCCTCTCGCGCGACGGCCGCTACCTCGCCTACCTCCACGGCCGCGGCGGGTCCGCGGGCCTGCGCGTGCGCCAGGTGGCGACCGGGAGCGACGTGGAGGTGCTGGCTCCGAGCGAGGCCGGCCTCTCGAACGTCGCCTTCTCCCCCGACGGGAACTACGTCTACTACCTCGCCCGAAAGCCCGAGGACAGGAGATACCAGGGGCTTTTCGTCGTCCCTTCGCTGGGCGGGGCGCCGCGGGAGCGGCTCTTCGACGTCGATTCGAAGGCGAGCTTCTCTCCCGACGGCAAGCGTCTGGCCTGCTGGCGCGGGGTGCCGCAGAAGCAGGAGAGCCACCTCGTCGTCTTCGACCTCGAGACATCGGAGGAGAAGGTCCTCGCCACCCTTGGTCCGGAGGACCCGGTGGTGGGCTCGCCGGCCTGGTCCCCGGACGGACTCACCCTCGCGACACTGAGCCAGGCTCCACCTCCCGGGCTCGGCTCGAACATCCACTCGTTCGACGCCGCGACCGGCGCCCGCCGGTCCACCCTGATGCTGCCGAACGCGATGCTCTCGAGCGTCGGCTGGCTCGCCGACGGCAGCGGGCTCGTCGGGACGGGCGTCAGCCTGCACGGGATCCTCCAGGGGCAGGTCTTCCTCGTCGCGTATCCCGGAGGCCGCCTCCAGCGGGTCACGAACGACTTCTACAACTACGGCGTCGTCTCGGTCTCGACCTCCGACGAGGCGATTGCCGCGGTCCGCACGTCCCGCCTCGCGAATCTCTGGATCGCCGACGTGTCGGGGGGCGCGGCCCGAAAGCTCACTTCGGTCACGAGCCCGGAGGGCTCGCCGTGGAACGTGTCCGTCCCCGGACCGGAGCAGGTCCTCTACGAGGTGCCCGGCGACGGGAAGCTCCGGATCTGGAGCGTGGACGCCGCGGAAGGAGAGGCGAGAATCCTCACGACGGACTCCGCCCACACGTTCAACAGCAGGGCCGCCCCCGGGGTCGTCCTCTTCGACCGGCTCGACGACACCGGTGCCCACGTGTGGCGCATGGCGCCCGACGGCACCGGCCGCAAGCAGGTGACCTCGGGCAAAGGGGAGCTGATCCGCCACGTTTCGCCCGACGGACGATTCGCCGCCTTCGAGAAGTGGGAGGCCGAAGGCGACATCCACCTCGCCGACCTTGCGACCGGCGAAGTGTCGAAGCTCTTCGAACGCTCCGGCAATTCCTTCGGGTTCTCACCCGACTCGAAGCGGTATCTGGTGACGCGCCTCGAGCCGGACGAAAAGGGGCAGGCCCGCCCGCTCCTCCACGCCATCCCCGTCGCGGGCGGGTCGGCGCTCCCGAGTTTTCCCGTCCCGGACGGCGCCCTCGGCCTCGCCTGGACGCCGGACAGCCGCGGCCTCAGCTTCCGCCGGCGCGCCGACCCCGCCTGGAACATCTTCCGGCAGGGCCTCGACGAGGGCGAGCCGGTCCAGGTGACGCGCTTCACCGAAGGCCGGCTGATGGGCCACTTCTGGTCCCCCGACGGCCGGAAGCTGGCCGTCACGATCCGAACGCGGGAGGGGGTCGACCTCTGGGTGACCGAGGCGGACGGGACTCGGCCCGTCCGCGCCACGAAGTTCCCGGAGCTCGAGATCTTCTCCGTCCGCTGGATGCCCGACAGCCGCCGCCTCGTCGTTTCGGCCGGCACCGACAGCAGCGACGCCGTCCTCATCCGCGGGTTCCGGTAGAGCCTGATCCGGAAACCGTCCGCCCGCCAAAGCGTCCCGGTCAGCGCCGGATCGCGTCGAGGAGGCGCCGGGCTTTCTTCGCCAGGGTCTCGGCTGCGGGCGGGTCGTCGTTGGCGAGGACCACGAGGACGAGGCCCGTTTCGCGGTCGACCTCGAGCGCCGCGTTGATTCCCGGCGCGCCTCCGGCCACGCCGAGCCCTCCGCGCCGCCGGTCGCCGACGGGCTTGCCGGCAGCGGGCTCGGTGCGCGCGACGATCCACTCGGTGAAGGGGGCCGAAAGGAGCCTGTCGCCGAGAAGGGCGGTCGCGAAGCGGAGGAGGTCGGGCGCCGTCGCATAGCCGCCTCCCGCCGCGCTCCCCCGCGCGGGGCGCGTGTAGACGTTCCGCCGCCGAGGGCCCTCGGTCCGCTCCCCGAAGCCCCGGATGCGCGAGTACCCCTCGGCCAGGTTCGGCGCCGGGACGTCGGCTTCGAAGGAGTCTGCATCGGTCATTCCGGCCCGGGCGTAGACGTTCTCGCGGACGTAGTCGTGGTAGTCCCGGCCGCTCGCCTTCGCGACGATCTCCCCCAGGACGACGTAGCCGCCATTGGAGTAGCGCCGGTCGGTCCCGGGCGGGAAGAGGAGCGGCTTGCCCGCGAAGAGAGGGAGAAAGTCGGCGTTTCTGCGGAGGCGGTCCTTCGGCGTGGCATCGAACTCCTCGCCGAAGAAGTCGCCGATTCCCGACTGCATGTCGAGGAGCTGCCGGATCGTGACCTTTTGCGCCGCCTCGGCGTTCGGGTAGCTCGGCAGGTGCTTCCCGATCGTGTCGTCGAGCGAGAGGCGGCCGGTCTCGGCGAGCTGCCCGATGGCGATCTTCGTGAAGAGCTTGTTGATCGAGCCGAGGTTGAACTTCGTGTCCGCTCGGTTCGGGACGGCGTGCTCGCGGTTCGCGAGGCCCCAGGCGCGATGGAGGAGAGGCTTGCCGTCGCGCGCCACGAGAACGACGCCGGAGAATCGATCTGCGGCGGCGGCTTCGTCCGCGGCCTTCGCGATCTGGGCGAGGGCCTGCGCCTCGGTCAAAGGCGGCGGCGGGCCGGCGAGGTCGCTCTCGTCCGCGTCGTCGACGCCGATCCCGAGGAGGAATGCATCCGGCGGGGGGCCGAAGGAGAACGCCCACTTGTCGAGCCGCTTTTCCGGGCCTTCCGTGACGACGACGAGCTGCTCCGCCGAGGGCGCGTCCACGCGGCGGACCTCGACGTCGCCGAGCTGGCCCCTCATCGCCACGATGCGCCGTGCGCGCTCGGTGGCCGTCCGCTGCTTCAGGGCCTCCGGTCCGATGGCCCCGGAGAAGAAGGCCGCGAGACTCTCCTCGGTCCCGGAGAGGTACGCCGCAAAGAACGCGGCCACGCGGCGGCCGGCGGGCGTGTCGGGAAAGCCGGCCCGGGGCGCATCCGCCGCCGGGGCCACGACCGAGAGGGTGACGGCCAGAACGAGGACGGTGGAGAGGACCGGACGCCTGAGACATTCGCGCATGGAGCCTCCTGAGGGCAACGCCGGCGATGCAGCATAGGCCGTGCCGCGCTGCGAAGGGGATCTGACCGCCAGGAGACCCCGGGACCTCCCGGGATCGGGAAACGCCTCCGCAATTGGGGAAACGAGCGTTCCGTCGAAGGCGTAAGGCTTCCCGCGTCAGTCGAGCTTCGCCGGCGTCTCCGCCAGCTCGCGCTCCCTCTTCTTGGACTGCTCGACGAACAGGACGCGATTCGGGAGGTCGAACTCCGTCGCGAGCGCCGCGGCCCGGCGGGAGGCCTCGAGGGCGGCCTTCGCGTCTCCGGCCTTCGCATGGGCGTCCGCGAGGCTGTCCCAGGCATTGGCCGAATTCGGGTTCGCCTCCACGTTCCGCCGGAAGAGCCCGATCGCGTCCTGCGTCTTCCCTTCGGACAGCGCGGCGTATCCGAGCTCGTTCAGCACCCCCTCCGGAATGTCGATGAGCCATCCGACCGTCTTCGAGACGGTCTCGTAGTGCTTCTTCGCGAACGGGTAACCCTTCGGGAGGAGGTCGTCGTGGAACCGGTACCCGTCGTACAGCTTGCGGAGGGCGTCGACCTGCCCGAGGAGGGGAATCGTGACGTGCCGCTCCTCCGGCCACGCCCGGCTCTTCCACCGAAGGCCAGACGGCGCCTTCCGCTCGAGCGCCCGGACGAGGTCCTCGTAGTCGGCCAGCGCGCGCCCCGCATCGTCCGAGCGGGCGACATAGAGGAACGCCGACAGGCCCTTCGACGCCTCGAGCGACTTCTCGAGCGAGCGCCGGGGCAGGTTGTCGTCCCAGTCGAGGCTGGGGCTGAAGGCGAAGTAGGCCCGGAAGAGCGAAGGCTCGGAAGCGAGGCAGTAGAGCGCGAACTGCCCGGCCGCGGAGTGGCCGTAAAGGATCCGGAAGCCGTTCGCGCGGTAGCCCCTCTCGATCCAGGGGATCAGCTCCGCGGACAGGAAGCGCCGGAAGTTGGCGGCACCGCCCCCGCCGATCCACGCCTTCGGCCAGTCGGACTGGGTGAAGTCCCGCACGCGCACCGTGCTCGCGACGGCCACGACGATCATCTCGGGGATCTCTCCGTGGGTCGCCAGGAAGGCCACGGAGGCGGCGGTGTGGTCGACGTGGGACTTCCCGTCGAGGAGGTAGAGGACCGGATAACGGCGGTCCTTCGCCCACCGGTAGCTCTCCGGAAGGCGCACCTGGAACTCCCGGTCCTCGTTCAGGACGGTGGAGCGGATGCGCTGCCACCCCTCGTCCGCGACGGGCTCGCTCGCGCGGATCGGGACGCCGGGAAGAAGCAGGGAGAGGAGGAAGAGAGTCCGGCACCTCATCGCGATTCCCTCACGTGCTCGGGGCCCCCGCCCCGCAGTCGCGACGCCGGGGGACCGTGTTCCAGTGCGGACGCGACCGCAGTCAGCTCTTGCCGTGGTCCTTCGGGTCCCTCTTGTCGGGAGCGTTCGGCGCGTTCGGCGCGTTCGGGGCGTGCGCCGCGGCCGTCTCGGCGGCGGGTTTGCCGCCCATGTCGACGCTCCCCTTGAACTGCGCGCCCTCGGCGATGGCGATCTTCGGAGCGCGGATGTTCCCCTCGAGGATCCCCGAAGGGAGGATCTCCACCTTCTCCGTGGCGATCACGTTGCCGACGATGCGTCCCGCGATGACGACGTGGTGCGCCTTGACCTCGGCGTTCACCTGCGCCTGCGGGCCGATGCGAAGGCCCTTCGTGACGGAGATCTTTCCCTCGACGCGCCCCTCGACGACGAGGTCCTCGTCGCCCGAAAGCTCACCCTGGATGCGAATGTTGGGTCCGATCACGGCTGTCTTCACCTCTGCCGGCGCTCTCTGCCCGGCAGGGGCCGGGGCGGCCGCCGGCCGCTGCGTTTCGTGGGGATGGGAGGGCCGCTCGCCTTCGGGGCGCGGTGGCGTTTTCGATCCGAAGAGTCCCATGTGCCGCCAGTCTACCCGATCGGCCGGGGCGGTCCGGAGGCGGGACGCGCCACGGCGGAGAGGGCG
The DNA here is from genome assembly GCA_016719485.1 of Holophagales bacterium. NCBI lineage: Bacteria > Pseudomonadati > Acidobacteriota > Holophagae > Holophagales > Holophagales bacterium. The sequence goes on along the minus strand of JADJZB010000002.1, from coordinate 184,139 downwards.
AAACCCGCGTCCGCCCGCCACCATCCGTGCCAGCTCTCCTCCCCCGGACCTCGCGCGACGAACGCTCGCCACGAGCCGTCTGCCGGGCCCCGGTCGGGCGCCACCTCGACGGCCTTCGGAGGAATCCGGAGACCTTCGCCGAGCGCCTTCATCACGCTCTCCTTCGCGCTCCAGACGAGGGTGGCGGCGAGCGCGGCCGTCCCCGTTTCGCTCTCCGCCACGAAGGCCTGCTCCGCCGGGGTGAACCAGTCCCCGAGGAACGTCGCGGGGCGCTCCTCGATGGCCTCGAGGTCGACGCCGAGGCGGATGCCGGCCGGTCCGAGCGCCGCGACGGCGACACCGTGGCTGTGCGTGAGGGAGAGGGAGACCCCGACGGGGAGACCGTTCGGGAGGAACGCCTCGGGAGCGCCGGACGCGGAAGCCACGATGGCCACTCCGTCCTCCGTCTGGGCCTCCCCGGCCAGGACGAGCGCCCTCTTGGCGACCCACCGGCCGAGGAGCCAGTCGCCACGCCTCTTCGGGACCCGCAGGCGGGAGAGGACCTCGCGCTCGGCCCCCGTGAGCCAGGCTTCGCCGCGCGGCAGCTCTTCCTGTCGCCCGGCGAGCCAGTGCAGGGTGCTCAGAGGCCGAGTCGTGTCCGCTCCTTCGCCATGCCCCTCTCGATCGCATCGACGAGGTAGGGCCTCAGCTGCGCCGCGGGAAGGATCCGGTCCAGAGAGCCGACGGCGAGCGCTCGCTGGACGCTGTGAATGCCGTCGAACTCGTCGGCCACCTGTCCCAGCTTCTCGGACCGGACCGACTTCACGAGGTCGGCGAGGCTCTTGCGGAGCTTGCGTTTCGCGGCATCCGGCGCGGTCGCGATCTCCTTCTCGAGAGCGACGACGCGCGGGTCCTTCTTCGTCCTCTGGTCGACCTCGCGCGCGAAGACGACGGCGGCCGCGGGGGCTCCCCCGATGACCGAGGCGTAGGTGCCCTCCAGCGCCGCGACCTCCATGTTGTCGTTCAGCGTCTTCGAGAAGACGACGAACGCGCCACCGTGGTACCGCGAGACGACGGTGAAGACGATGGGCCCCTGGAAGTTCGTGACGGCGCGCCCGATCTCGGCGCCGTACTCGAGCTGCACTTTCCGCATCGACTCGGGCGAGCCGTCGAAGCCGGAGAGGTTTGCGAGGACGACGAGCGGCCGGTTGCCGCTGGCCGCGTTGATGGCGCGCGCGATCTTCTTCGAGGCGAGCGGGAACAGCGTGCCCGACGTCCAGTTCTCGGGACCGTCCGTGGCCACGAACCCGATGCGCTTGACGGGGCGCGACTCGAAGCCGAGAAGGCAGACGGGCCAGCCCCCGATGTGGGCGTCCCAGACGACGCCGTTCTCGGCGTCGCGCATGCCGGCCCACCGCTCGAGCGGCGGATGGTCCTGGTCGGCCGCGGCGGCCATGACCTTGCGGATCTCGAAGGGGCGCTTGCGGCCGGGGTTCGTCGCGTCGGAGAAGATCTCGCCGACGAGGGTGAAGGCGTCGGGGTCGTCCCCGCCGTGGGGCGAGCGGCAGACGTCGCGGTCGATCGCGTCGGTCGAGACGGCGCGGCGCGGGAAGCGCTCGCCCGGCACGACGTAGGTGTGGTCGTAGTGCCTGAGGAGGATCCGGCAGGCGTCGGGGATGTCGCGGGCCCAGTACTGCGCCTGGCCGTTCGGTCCCATGACGCGCTCGTAGCCGCCGATGCCGAGGTTGTCCTCGGCCGAGACGGAGCCGGAGTAGTCGAGGGCGGTCTTTCCGGTAAGGACCATCGCCCCGTCCCGCGTCATGACGAGGATTCCCCTTCGTGTGCATGAGCATCGTCGCCTCGGCGTTCCAGTAGGGCTGGGCGCCGACGTTGATGCCGCAGACGATGACGTTCACCTCGTTGCCGGCCTGCGTGAACGTGATGAGGCGGCGCAGGACGCGGGAGATCCAGTCCATGTTCTCGGTGCCCGAGTCCATGGCGATCTTCGCGCCGGCCGAGAGCGCGAACCACTCGAGCGGGATCCGCATCTTCTCGGCGAGGTCGAGACCGGCGAGGATGCGGCGGCACTCCGGCTCGGCCAGCGAGCCCATCGCCCCCATCGGGTCACCGAGGAGGACGACGCGCGTCATCCCCTCCGGCACCTTCGCCGTGTGGCTGGTCAGAAGCCCGACGACGATGTTGGACCGGTTCTTCCCGAGGGGCCGGTCCACGGGGACGAGCTCGTCCTTCTCGTCGAGGTCCCACTCCGCGAACGTCCCGGCCGGGAAATCGGCGTGGGCGGCGTCTCTCGGGGGCGTGAGCATCCGCACGATCTCGTACGGGTACGTCAGGCCGCGCTGCCGGAGGCGCACGACCTTCTGCTCGTACTCGGAGAGCGTGCGCAGCGGGTTTCGGCTCGGCGGCGTGACGGAGACGGTGATGCCCGTGCGTCCCGCCTGCGCGACCGAGAAGACGACCTCCTTCAGGCCGCCCGGGGCCGCGGCGTCGGGGACGCGGGCCTGGATGGCGACCTTCTCCAGGCCGAGCCCCTCGGCCGCGGGCGCCACGTGGCGGGCGAAGGCGCGGACGACGGCGGCCCCGTGCGGGAACGGCGGCCAGACGTAGAGGAAGACGCGGTTCCACTGGAGGCGGTCCTCGGCCCTGCGGTGAGCCTGGAAGAGCCGGATCGCTTCGAACGCCTCGAGGAGCGTCCGCTCCATCTGCGGCAGGCTCACGAGGCGCCCGTGAGCGTCGTACGCCGGAGTCAGGTCCCGCACCTCGGCGAGGACGAAGAGCCGCTCGTCCTTCGGGTTCTCGCGGGCGACGCCGCGGAAGAGGTAGACGTCCTCGGCCGAGGGAAGCCGCTCGAGGTGGAATCCCTCGAGACGCCAGACGTCGAGCCTCTTGCCGATCATCGGGTGCATCCCGCGGTAGACCTCGTCCTCCGTGAACCCTCCCTCGCCGGGCCGCAAGGTGAAGTGCTGCATCCCGCCCATGCCGAGGCCGGCACCCGCCCCCGCGAGCCCGACCACGACCCTCGCGACGCGCGGCCCGAGCCCGACCGCGTCGATGACGGCCTTCACCTCCGCGGCCTTCGCGTCGGCGTCGCCGAGCGGACCGGGCCGCCAGGAGAAGACGTCGATGAGGACGTCGTGCTCGGAGGGAGAGGCGGCGAGGTGAGCCGCGACGTCCCGAAGGGCCGCTTCGAGGTCGGCCTCGAGAGCGTAGGTCGAGACGACGAGGTGCCTCGTTCCCTCGAAGGCGTACTCGGCGAGCCCGCCGGCCCGGCCCGCGAAGGATGCGGCGCGGAAGTTCTCCAGCGGCCGGAAGCGGTAGTAGCGCCTCGTGAGGACCTCGAGCATCGCCTCGCGGGTCGCCGCGCCCGCCGACTCGAAGCGGCCGAGATAGAGGCTCTGGAGGGGCTGCGGGCAGTCGACGAGCAGCCGGACCCGCTCCGCGCGCTCCGGCCCGTCGGGTCCGGCGACGAGGCTCGCCAGGACCTCGTCCATCTCGGCGTAGACCTTCTTCCGCGCGGCCTCGAAGGCGGGCTGGTCGAAGACCCGGTAGCGCAGGTCGCGCGCCACGTCGCCGAGCGCGGGCCAGCGGTTCTCCGAGACGCTCACGAGACGGTCGAGAAGCGAGCGGAACGCCGGCGAGCCCGACGATCCGCCCGCTTCGGCGGCGGCGAGCCGCCGCTCGAGAATCGCGAGGACCGGCTCGACCTGGTGCTCGGCCCTCTGCCGGGACTTCCAGATCCAGAGGAGCGCCTCCCTCTGGGAGGCGCTCTTCTTCGCCCCTTCGACGCCGTAGTGATCGACCGCGCGCGAGAGACGGCCCATGAAGCGGGCCGGCAGGTCCGGCGTCTGCGTGTCGTAGGTCCGCAGGTAGGTCAGCAGGTACTCGCCGGTCGAAACGGCCGCCACGCCCGACGGGTCCTCGGAGCCCGTCTGGCGGCGGAAGAGCGACGAGACGTCGGCGAAGACCCGTAGGATCCCCTCCTCCGCTTCCAGTACCGCGTCGTCGCCGGAGAGGGCCGGGGCCCTCTCGACGTAGGTCCGCGCCATGCGGCGGACGTCGCCGGGATCGACGTCGAACCCGAGAACGAGCCTGTGGATCTCGTCGAGAACGTCGAGAGCGCCAGCAGGGTCGCCCGAGTCCGCTGAGACCGGCTCCGCGGGCAGGGCGATCCGCTGCACCGTTCTCGGCTCCTCGTCCGCGGCCGAGGGGTCGATCTGGACGAGCGGCGTCCCGGGCCCGACCTGGACGTTCGGGACGACGAAGACGGTCCTCACCGTGCCGGCGAACGGCGCCGGGATCGGCATCTCCATCTTCATCGCCTCGAGGGTGGCGATGCGGCGCCCTTTCTCGACCCGCTCGCCCGGGGTGACGCCGATCGACACGACGACCGCCGGCGACGGCGCGCGAAGGATGCCGAGGTCGTCGCGCGAGAAGCGGTGCGGCACGCCATCGGCCTCGACGAGGTAGTCGAGCCCCTGGAGGACGCAGAGAATCCGGTAACGGGTCCCGCCCACGAGGAGCCATCGCTCGAAGCGGGAGAGGTGCTCGACGCGGACTTCGCTCCGCGCTCCGTCCATCTCGACGCGGTAGTCGTGGTGACCCAGCCGGAAGACCTTGAGCTGGTAGTTCTGCCCGCGGTGCCGGAACTCGATCGTGCGGCCGACCTCCTTGCGGATCTCGGGACGCATCCGGGCGGCCGACTCGTAGAACTGCTCTTCCTCCAGCCGTAGCTCGTCGTCGTAGGCCTCCACGGCCGCGGCGAGGAGCGCGACGCCGGCGTTGGGGCGGATGGCGTCGACGCGCTCCGCCGCCCAGCGCTCGAGCCAGCCGGTGTCGACCTGCGAACGCCTCACCTCGGGGCGATCGAGGAGCTCGAGGAGGAACGCCTTGTTCGTGGTGCCACCGTCGAGGACGACGGCGCTCTCCGAAAGGGCCCGGCGAAGCCTCGCGAGCGCCTCGCCCCGGTCGGTGCCGTGCGCGATCAGCTTCGCGATCATCGGGTCGAACTCGGGTGCGACCGAGTCCCCCTCCGTCACGCCGCGGTCGATCCTGAGGCCCGGACCGGTCGGGAGGCGGAAGTAGACGAACCTGCCCGGCGCGGGAGCGAAGCCGGCGTCGGGGTCCTCGGCGTTGAGCCGTACCTCGATGGCATGGCCCGAGGGGGGCGGCGGGTCGCCCACGAGGCGCCCGCCGCGGGCCACGTGGATCTGGAGCTTCACGAGGTCGAGTCCGGTCGTCACCTCCGTGACGGCGTGCTCGACCTGCAGGCGCGCGTTGACCTCGAGGAACGCGAACGTGACGCTCTTCGGGTCGAAGAGGAACTCGACGGTGCCGGCATTGCGGTAGCCGGCCGTTCGCGCGATCCGGAGCGCCGCGGCGCGCAGGTCGCGGTCCACGTCGGCCGGAAGCGTGGGGGCGGGAGACTCCTCGAGGACCTTCTGGTGCCGCCGCTGGATGGTGCAGTCGCGCACGCCGACGGCCCACGTCGTACCGTGCGCGTCCCCGAGGACCTGGACTTCCACGTGCCGCACGCCCTGCAGGAGCTTCTCGACGAAAACGGTCGCGTCGCCGAAGGCGCGGAGCGACTCGTTCCGGGCGCCCTCGAACGCCTCGGGCATCTCCTCGGCCCGGGTGACGAGGCGGATGCCGCGCCCTCCCCCGCCCGCGGCCGCCTTCACGAGCACCGGGTAGCCGAGGGCCTGGGCGGCGGAGGCCGCGTCGGCGACTCCGGCGACGGCCCGGCCGCTCCACGGGACGACGGGAACGCGCGCCTCCTCCGCCAGCCTCTTGGCGCTGATCTTGTCGCTGAGCCGGCGCATCGCGTCGGGGGGCGGACCGATGAAGACGATGCCCAGCCGTTCGCAGAGCTCGGCGAAGCCGGCGTGCTCGGAGACGAAGCCCCAGCCCGTCCAGACCGCGTCGGCCTTCGAGGCCGCCAGCGCAGCCTCGAGCCGCCGGTAGTCGAGGTAGGCCAGCTGCCTCTCGCCGTTGCGCGGATCTGTGACCGTGGCGGGTCCCAGCCCGAACGCTTCGTCGGCCTCCCGCACGAACATGGATTGCCGGTCGGGGTCGGTGTAGAGGGCGATCGTCCGGATGCGCGTGCCGCGCTCCTGGTTGAACTCGCGGACGGCGTTGATGAAGCGCATCGCGGCCTCGCCGCGGTTGACGATCGCCACGCGCTCGAACTCGGGGTGCATGTCTCCTCCAGATGGGGCGGCTTCGCGGGGCGGTCCTCGGACCGCCCCGCGAGGGGCACCAAAGGAACAGGTCAGGCCATCGCGGCGCGGAACGGCTCGAGCTGCGCGGCCGAGGCGGCCCCGGGGAGCTCGACGGTCCTGTAGCCGTCGACGACGAGGTAGACGTTGCCGTCGGCGTCCACGACCCGCGCGTCGAAGCTGCCGTTGGCGGAAGGGGACGGCGTCACGACCGCGTGGAGCCGCCCGCTGGCCGTTTCCGGCGGCCGGACGGACCGGACGCGCTCGACGCGGAGTGGCAGGCCCATCAGGCCTCGCGTCCCGAGCTCGAAGACACCCGCCGTCTGGAAGGCGAGCTCGATGAGCCGCGGGGCGACGAGGGTCGGCAGGCCCTCCGGGACGTGGTTCGGCGGGAGCGCGTCGGCGAGGAGTCCGACGACCCCCGAGCCGTTCTTCCAGGCGCTCTCGAGGACCTGGTAGGCCGGGCCGTGGAAGTAGACCGAGTAGATGTCGGCCGCCGCCAGCGGCGCACCGGGGTTCTCGAGCACGGCGGCGACCGCCTCGGGCGGGCGTCGCCGCGTTCGAGCCTCACGCGGGCCCGGAAGTGGACCGTCTCCTGCGGTTCGGCCTGCCCGGGAAGGGCCCGGCGCCCGACGAGGCGGCACTCGGCCTCGACGCCGTCCCCCGCGGGTCGCAGGATCGCTTCGATGCGGACGCTCCGCGGCTCGTCGCGGTAGAGCTTGAAGGGGGCGAGGAAGTCGACGTCCTCGACGGACGCGACGCGGAACCCGGGTACGAGAGCGGCGGCAGCCTCCGCGAAGGCCTCGATGCCCATGACGCCAGGCAGGACGGCCGTGCCGTCGATCCGATGGTCGAAGAGGAACGGCTGGACCTTGGGATCGAGCTCGGTCTCGACGGCGAGGCCGCCGTGCAGGAGGAAGGCCGAACGCCGGCCCGACATCGGGCCGGCGGCGACGATCGGCGCCACGGCCGGGTCCAGGCCGCCCGTCTCGTCCCACTCCTTCGCGAGGATGCCGAGCCGGAGCCCCTCGACGATCTCGCCCGCGAACGAGGACGAGACGAGCTCGCGGCGGATGATCGGGATTCCCGAAGCCGCCGGGAGGAAGTCGATGCCGGCCAGCTCCATCATCTTCGGGATCGAGCCGCGCGTCGCCATGCCGATGTCGCCCCAGGCGGTCCAGTCGAGCGCGATGCCGCGGGTGCCGGGACGCGTCGTCCGGAAGCTCGAGGAGAGCTTGCAGAGGAGGTCGTTGGCCGAGCTGTAGTCGGTCTGCCCGCCGTTGCCGAAACGGCCGGCGACGGAGCTGAACGCCACGGTGGCGCCGATCGGCGCGTCGCCGAGCGCGTTCAGGAGGTTGAAGAAACCGTCGGCCTTGACGTCGAAGACGAGGTCGAACTCCCGCGGTTCCTTGTCCTTCAGGAAACGGCTGATCTCGAGACCCGCGCCGTGGAGGAGGACGTCGACGCGCGGGCTCTTCGCGAGGATTTCCGCGCCGATCTCGCCGACGCGCGCGGCGTCACGAAGGTCGCCCGCGTACCAGTGGACGGTTCCGCCGGCCGCCTCGACGGCGCGGATCGCGACGAGGGCCGCCGCGAGCCGCTCGATGCGCGCGAGCTCCTTCTCGACGAGGGCGGGCGTGGCCCGCTCGCCCTTCGCCTTGAGGCGCTCGAAGATGTCGTGCTTGAGGCCGTCCTTGTCCGTCGTGAAGCGGGCGAGGTCGGGGTCGCTCGGGTCGGGCTCGGGGAGAAGGTCGAGGAGGTGGAAGGTGCCGCCGGACGCGGCGGCCAGGTCGGTCGTGATGGCCGAGACGATGCTCCCGGCCGCGCCGGTGACGACGAAGACGCTCTCGCGGCCGAGCGTCATCCCGGGCGTCCCGTCGAGGATCGGCAGCTCGCGCATTCCGACCGACGTGCGCAGGCCGTCGGCGTAGCCGACCTCGACGCAGCCCGGGTCGCGGAGCGCCTCCTCGATGAGGAGGTCGGCGACGACGGAGGGCGCGGCGTCGGGGCCGAAATCGACCGCCTTCACGGTCGCCTCCGGCTTCTCGCGCTTGAACGCCTTGGTGAAGCCGGTGACTGCGCCGCCGAGCGGGGCGACGGCCCCCGCGGCGTCGTAGCCGTGGCGGCCGCCGAGGCGCGTGGCAGAGACGAGGAAGGTGCCGGCGGCGCCGAGCATCTCGTAGACCGCCCGAGCCGTCGTGTAGAGGTTCTTTACCCGGATCCGGAGCGCCTCGCGGAACGCCGCGAGATCCATGGAACGAAGGTCGCCCTCGGCGTCGAGCGCCGGGAGCCAGAAGAGGCCGTGGGCCGGGCCGCCCGCGAGCCACTCGGCGATCCGCTCTGAGAGCGATTCGGCAGAGGCACCGTTCTCGAGCGTCAGGACGTCGACGCCTCGGGTGCGCAGTCTCTCGACGAGGGCCTCGGCGGCGCCACCGCGGTCGTACATGACCGCCACGCGACGCCCGCTATCGAGCGAGACGCCGGTTGCCTTGCAGTGAGGCAGCGCTGGCCTCAGGACCGACACGGCGACCCTTCTCGGGATCTTCCCGGCCTCGACGAAGCTGCCGGCGACGGCGGGGACGGAGAGGGCCCCATCGGTGACGTGCGCCGCGGCCGCCGCGGAGCCGGCGGCAGCCCCGGCGGCGCCGGCCCCGCGAACGAGATCGGGGCGATTGTCGTAGACGAAGCGTACGACGTGCGCGAGGGTCGGGTATTCGCGCAGCTTGCGGCTGTCGTCGCGCGGGATTCCCCACTCCTCGCGCACCGTGCTGAAGAGCTCGGCCTGCTTGACCGTGTCGACGCCGAGGTCGGCCTCGAGGTCCAGCTCGGGGTCGAGCATCTCGGCCGGATACCCGGTCTTCTCGGTCACGATCGCCAGGACGCGGGCGAGGACCGGGTCCTCGGTCGACGCTGCCGCCACGGACACGACGGGCGCACGAGCACCCACGGCCGCTGCCGAGGGCGCGACCGGCGCCGGGGCGCGTACGGCCGCAGGCGCCATGGGCGACGCCGCGGGTACCGCCGCCTCCGGCCTCGCGAGGTCGGGACGGTTGTCGTAGACGAAGCGAACGACGTGCGCGAGCGTCGGGTACTCGCGCAGCTTGCGGCTGTCGTCGCGCGGAATCCCCCACTCCTCGCGCACGGCGCTGAAGAGCTCGGCCTGCTTCACCGTGTCGACGCCGAGGTCCGCTTCGAGGTCCAGCTCCGGATCGAGCATCTCGGCCGGGTAGCCCGTCTTCTCCGTGACGATGGAAAGCACCCGCGCCAGGACCGGATCGGCCAGTGGCACGACGATCGCCGCGGGAGCGGCCTGCGCCGTGGATGCGGCTGCCGCGAGCGGGGCCGCAGCGAGGGACGGCGCTGGCGCAGCACCGGGAGCCGTACCCTGCTTCGGCAGGTCGGGACGGTTGTCGTAGACGAAGCGGACGACGTGCGCGAGCGTCGGATACTCGCGCAGCTTGCGGCTGTCGTCGCGGGGAATCCCCCACTCCTCGCGCACGGCGCTGAAGAGCTCCGCCTGCTTGACCGTGTCGACCCCGAGGTCGGCCTCGAGGTCGAGGTCGGGATCGAGCATCTCGGCTGGGTAGCCCGTCTTCTCGGTCACGATGGCGAGGACGCGCACCAGGACCGGGTCTCCCGTGGACGCGGCCGGAGAAGGCGAGGCCGGCGCGGCTGCGGCGACGGGGACGGCGCTCGCCGGCACCGCGGACGCCGTTTTCGCGAGGTCGGGTCGTCCGTCGTGCACGAACCGGATGACGTGGGCGAGGGTCGGGTACTCGCGCAGCTTGCGGCTGTCGTCGCGGGGAATGCCCCACTCCTCGCGCACGGCGCTGAAGAGCTCGGCCTGCTTGACGGTGTCGATGCCGAGGTCGGCCTCGAGGTCGAGGTCGAGGGCGAGCATCTCCGAGGCGTAGCCGGTCTTCTCCGCGACGATGGCCAGGACGCGCGTCTCGACGGGGTCCCGGTCCGGCGCAGCCGCCGGAACGGGTGCGACGACCTGCACGGCCGCCGGGACCGGAAATGCCAGGGACGCGAAGGAGGCGGGAGCGTTTGCCGGTGCGGCCGCCGGCGACATCGCAGGCACGGGAACCGCTGCGACGGGAGCCGGAGCCAGGGCACGAGCCGGAGCCGCCGGCGCGTCGAGCCTTTGCGAGGGGCGCGGGGGCGCACCGGCGTTCCTCACGCGGAAGGTCCGCTTCTCGACCTCCGTCTCGGGGGCGTCGTAGCCGCTGACGGCCGAGAGCCAGGCACGGAAACGGGCCGGGTCGTGAATCCGGTAGGCGAAGCCCAGCGCGTCGGGCGCGTGACGGCGTCCGTCCGGGGGCGGGACGCGCTCCATCAGGGTCATGGTGATCTGCGAGCCGAACCCCGCGCCGAGGCGCAGCGCGAAGTCGCAGTCGTAGCGGCCTCCCTTGGAGAGGTTGAGCACGCCCAGCTCGGGATCGACTTCCTTGAAGTTCGGGATCGGCGGGACGAGCCCCGTCTCGAGCATCTTGACGCCGACGACGTCCTCGATGCCGGTGGCCATCGCGTGCCCCGTGAAGCCCTTCGTGTTGGCCATGACGATGCTGTCGGCCGAGGCGCCGAAGACGCTCCGGAGGGCGAAGACCTCGGCCGAGGCGCTTCCGCCACGCGCCGGGGTGTAGGTCTCGTGGGAGACGAAGACGGTGTGCGGCGCGATGGCGTGGCGATCGACGCCCCACTTGCGCTCCGCGCCGGAGACGAGCGTCTCCATCACCTGGGCGATGTGGTTCACGTCGAGGCGCGTGCCGTGGAAAGCGCTGTTGCCGGCGACGGAGGAGAGGAGCCGGCAGATCGGGGTGACGCCGCGCTCGCGGGCGGCCTCGGCGCTCTCGACGACGAAAGCCGCGGCGCCCGCGCCGATCACCATGCCGTGACGGCGGCGGTCGAACGGAAGGGCCGCGTCCTCGACCTTCTCGTCGAGCGCGGCGGCGCCCGAGGCGACGAACCCGGCGCCGATCCACTCCATCATGTAGTCGGAGGTGGCGTTGTCGGACGAGAGGATGAGGACCCGGCGGCAGCGGCCGGCGCGGATCCAGTCCTCGGCGAGGCCGGCGGCGAACCCCATCGAGCCGCACGCGGTGTTGATCTGGGTGTTCGGGCCGCGCGCGCCGATCAGCTCGGCGAACTGCGAGTGGCCCATCGAGAGGATCCGGAAGAGGAAGCGGCGATCGAAGGTGTAGTGCTCCTTCTCGAGGAGCTCTCTCAATGCGGCGACCTTCTCGTCGACGTCGGCGAGGGCCTCCGGCGCGACGCCCCGCGCAGCGAGGGAGGTGCGGAGGGATTCCAGCTCCGCGAGGCGCTTGCGGCGCTCGTGGTCGATGTTGTAGCCCTTGACGCGCTCGGAGAACGAGTCGTATCCGGGGAATGCCGAGGCGAAGATGATCCCGGTGTCGTCCTGAAGGGCCTCGGGGAGGGCCCAGCGTTCGGGCAGCTTCGTGCCCTTCGTCGTCGTCTTGTAGCGCATCACGAGCGGGATTCCCGCGTCGCGCAGCGCGTCTATGCCCGCCCCGATGGCGAGCCGCGTCACGCTGTCCAGTGACGGGATCCGTTCGTCCGGAACGCCGAACTCCCCGGCGAGGTCGAGCTCCCCGATCCGCCCGGCGAGCTTGATGACCTCGTCGGTCGACGTGACCTCCTCGAACCGGCTCTCCCCGTGCTCGCTCTTGACGAGCCGGGTGATGTGCTTGGTCGCCATCGCCTCGAGGATCCGGTCGGGAAGCCGGCCGATGAGCTGGTCGCCGCGCAGGATCGCGGCGACGTTGTCGTCCGCGAACACCCGGGGCCGGCCCGGCAGGCCGAGCGAGGCGCCGGTCACGACGACCGGCTCCTCCGCCGGGGCGGGAGGGGCGGCCGGCGCCGGGACCGCTTCCCCGCGGTGGATCCTCATCCCCTTCTCGAGGAACTCGGCGAAGAGGAGGCCGAGGTCGCGGATCGAATCGCCGCTGCCGCCCGCGGCGAGGGCGGTGGAGACGAACGGGGCGGGTGACGTCGCGGCCATGGCCGGGGCGGGAGGCGCCGCGGGCGCGACGGCGGGAGAGGAGAGCGTCACGGACTCGAACCGCGGCGCCGGCGCGAGCTCGTGGACCGCCGGGTGCTCGAAGGCCGTGGCGGCCCCGAGGCCGGCGGCGTAGAAGCCGCAGACGGCCTGGTTGAAGGCGACGACGTCGCCGAGGCGCGGGTGGTTCGTGGCGAGGGAGACGACGTCGGGACGCTGCCCGAGGACGTCCTCCACGAAGCCCTGGAGCGCCCGCTTCGGGCCGACCTCGACGAAGACGCGCGCTCCCGCGTGGTAGAGCGCCTCGAGCCCCTGGACGAACTGGACGGGCGAGGCCACCTGCTGCGACAGGAGGTCGATGACCTTCCGGCGGACGTCGCCGTCCGTCGGGTAGAACGCTCCCGTGACGTTGGCGATGGCCGGGATCTTCGGCGCCTCGATGCGGAGACGTTCGAGAACGCGCGTGAACGGGGCGGTCGCGGGCTCGACGATCTTCGTGTGGAACGCGTGGCTGACGGGAATCAGCGAGGCCGTCACGCCGGCGCGGTGGAAGGCTTCGAGCGCGGTCTCGACGGCGGCGGTCGCCCCGCCGATGACCGCCTGGCCGTTGCTGTTGTAGTTCGCGACGACGACGTAGCCGCCGATCCCCTGGAGCGTCCGCTCGATCTCGGGAAGCGGCGCGAAGACCGCGGCCATCTTCCCGTTGTCGGCCACGGAGACGCGCGACATCTCGCGGCCGCGTGCGGCCACCGCCTCGAGGGCATCCTCGAACGGCAGGACGCCGGCCGCGACGAGGGCCCCGTACTCGCCGAGGCTGTGCCCCATCACCATGTCGGGAACGACGCCGTAGGCGCCGAGGAGCCGCGCGAGCGCGAGGTCGGTCGCGAGGACCGCCGGCTGCGTGATGGCGGTCTGCTTGAGCGCTTCCTCGGCCTCGGCCACCGCGCCGGCGTCCTTGCCGTCGACGAAGAGGTACGAGCTGAGCGTCCGGCCGAGGATCGGCTCCATCTTCCGGTCGGCCTGGGCGAACGTCTCTGCGACGACCGGCTCGATCTCGCGCAGGGCGCGCCCCATGTTCACGTACTGCGAGCCCTGCCCGGTGAACAGGAATGCGACCTTCGCCGCGGGACCGCTTCCCCGGAAGATCCCCTGGCCGCGGAGCGGGCGCCACGCCGCCGCCTTTCCGCCGGCGAGCGCCTTGAGCGCCTTCTCGATCTTGTCGGCGAGCTCGGTCGGGGTGCCGAAGTCGATCGCGACACGCTCCTCGGCCTTCAGCTCGTTCTCTCTCGGCGCGCCGGGCGCCGGGGCTTTCCCCGCGCGGGCGTCACGCTGGACGGCGGCGAGCTTCTCCGCGAGCTCCTTCTCGGTGGAGGCGCCGATCAGGACGGCTCCGCGCAGCGGCGCTTTCGGCGGCTCGGACGAGGTGACCCGCGGCCGCTCTGGCACGGAGACCTGGACGGGGCGCGACCCCTTCGTCAGCGCGCCGGGGATGTGCTCCTCGAGGACGACGTGGAAGTTCGTCCCGCCGAAGCCGAACGCCGAGAGGCCGGCGCGACGGACGCCGCAGGCCGGCTTCTCCCACGCGCGCAGCTCGGTGTTGACGTAGAAGGGCGACCGGGACCAGTCGAGGTTCGGGTTCGGCTTCTGGAAGTTGAGGCTCGGGGGGACGACCTTCGCCGCGAGGGCGAGCGTCGTCTTCAGGAAGCCGGCCGCGCCCGCACCGGCCTTCAGGTGGCCGATGTTCGACTTGACCGAGCCGAGCGGGATGGAGTGGACCGGGAGTCCCGCCGCGCCGAACGCGTCGATGAGCCCCTCGACCTCGACGACGTCTCCGACCTTCGTGGACGTGCCGTGCCCCTCGACGAGCGAGCAGGTCGCCGGGTCCAGGCCCGCGGTCGCCCAGCCGTGCCGGAGCGCGAAGCGCTGGCCGACCGGGTTCGGGGCGGTGATCCCCTTGCCGCGCCCGTCGCTCGAGCCGCCGATGCCGCGGATGACGGCGTAGATCCGGTCGCCGTCGCGCTCGGCGTCGGCGAGGCGCTTGAGGAGGAAGAACGCCGCCCCTTCGCCCATGACGAAGCCGTCGGCCCCGTCCGCGTAGGGGCGCGTCCCGGTCGCCGAGAGCGCGCCGATCTTGCAGAACTTCACGAAGCTCGTCGGACCCATGTTCCGGTCGAGGCCGCCGGTCAGGACGGTGTCGAAGTGGCCCGCGACGAGGCCGTCGACGGCCGCGCTCATCGCCGCGAGGGCGGAGGCGCAGGCGGCGTCGGTGACGTAGTTGGCGCCGTGGAAGTTGAAGAGGTTCGCGATCCGCCCGGCGATGCAGTTCGACAGCTCGCCCGGCATCGTGTCCTCGGTGACCGGGGGGAAGCGCCTGTCGATCTTCTCGCGGAACTCGGCGAGGGCGCGGGCGCGCTCGGCCGGCGGGAGGGCCGCGAAGTGGGCCGTTTCCCCGAGATCGGCCTCGAACTCGGCGTGCGCGATGTGGTGCGAGGTCTGGTAGTGCTTCTCGCCCCCCATCGCGTTCCCGAGGATGACCGCCGTCCGGTCGAGGTCGAGGGGCCGCGCGGGCCACCCGTAGTCGGCGAGCGTCTCGCGCGTGATCGCGATCGCCCACTTCTGCCCGTCGTCCATCCCCGCCTCGACGAGCGGCGGGATCGGAAGCTTCCACTTCACCGGCTCCCAGGGGAACTCGCGGACCCAGCCGCCGATCTTCGAGTAGGTCTTCAGGGGCGCTCTCGGATCGGGGTCGTAGTAGAGCGCGGGGTCCCAGCGTTTCGGGTCGACCTCGGAGATTCCGTAGACCCCCTTCGTCACGTTCTCCCAGAAGGACGTGGCGGTGGGCGCGCCGGGCATGATCGCGCCGACGCCGACGACGGCGACCGCGCGGTGGGACGTGTCATCCATTGATTCGTCCTTTTCTCTCAGGCCCGCGGGGCGGGCGTGCGCCCGTAGAGGGCGTCGGCGACGAGGTCGAGGTCGGCGATCAGGCCGGCCTGGGCCCCGAGGATCTCCTGGAAGCGGACCGCCGCGACGAACGCGGCGAGCTCGGCAGCGGGGACGCCGTCGGCGCCCACGGCCCACCGGAGCCCTTCCTCTGCCACCTCGAACGCCGCTTCGCGCGCGTTCGCGCGGCTGACGGCCCCGAGCCCCGCCGCGTCGAAGCGGCGGTCGGCCTTCTCGGAAAGCTCTCCCCTGGCGGCGCGTGCGGCGCGCTTCGCGAGGACCATGGCCCCCTCGGCGATCGCGACCATCCGGCCCGCGCGGAACAGGATGTGCTGGTGCCGCGTGAGTCTCTGGGCGCGAAAGCGCTCGAGGACCTCGGCGAGGGAGTGGAGCGCGAGCGCGGCGAAGCGGGCCCCGCAGCCGGGCGAGGAGGCCTCGAGGGCTTCCATCTCGCGCGCCTTGTCGTGGTAGTGCTGGCCGCGCGTCTTCAGGTGCTGCTGCCAGCGGTCGCGGGCGATCGTCATCTCCATGATCTCCGAGGTCCCCTCGTAGATCGTCGTGATGCGGACGTCGCGCCGGATCTTCTCGACCATGTACTCGCGCGTGTAGCCGTAGCCGCCGAGCGCCTGGATGGCGGCGTCGGCCGCCGCGACGCCCGCCTCGGTGGCGAGGTACTTCGCGATCGCCCCCTCGGTGTTGAGCATCTCCTCGCCCGCGTCGAGCCGCTCGGCCGTCTCCTCGATGAAGGCGCGCCCCGCCTCGAGGCGGACGGCGTGCGGGACGATGAGCTTGTGGGTGTAGCCCTGCTTCTCGGAGAGGGGGCTGCCGCCCTGGAGGCGCTCCTTCGAATACGGGATCGCCCGGTCGACCGCTGCCCAGCCGGCGCCGAGGCCGAAGGCGGCCACCATGAGCCGCGTGTAGCCGAAGACGAGCTGCGCCTGGAGGAGACCCTGCCCTTCCACGCCGCCGACCAGGTTCTCGACCGGCACCCAGACGTCCGACAGCGAGAGGGCGGCGGTATTCGAGGCGCGGATGCCGTGCTTGTCCTCCGGCTTGCCGTGGGTGAAGCCCTCGGTCCCCTTCTCGAGGATGAACCACGTCGGACCGGCCGGGGCGTTCGCCAGGATCGTGTAGACGTCGGCGTAGCCGCCGTTGCTGATCCACTGCTTGGCGCCGTTGAGCCTGTAGCCGGTGACCTTCCCGTCCTCGACGACGGGCGTCGCCGTCGTCTTCAGCGCTCCGAGGTCGCTTCCGGCGGCGGGCTCGGTCGCTCCGTACGCGAAGAGGATCCCCTCCTCGGCGATCCGGCCGAGCCAGTGCTTCTTCTGCTCCTCGGTGCCGCCGAAGGAGATGGGGTCGGATCCGAGGAACGTGGCGAGGACCCCCGTCGCGACGCCGAGGTCGATCGCGGCGACGAGCTCGCAGGTCCGGTAGACGTCCCAGGCGCTTCCGCCGAAGCCGCCGTACGCCTCCTGGATGAACACGAGCTGGACACCGAGAGTCTTCGGGTTGCACATCTCGCGGATGGCGTCCTCGGGAAACTCGTCGTCGTGGTCGAGCTGCAGGAGCCTCGCGACGGGGAGCTTCTGCTCCGCGAAGTCGCGCAGGCTCTGGAGGGTCATCTCGAGGGATTCAGCGTCGAGGCCGGAGGTCTTCATGCGGTCTCTCTCTCCCCGGCGACCCGGTCTCCCCCCGCGGGAACCGCCGGACACAGGAAGAGGATCCTCGCGGATCCTCGGAATCGTCTGGGGCTGCTGGAACGGAGGGTTGGGAGCACGACGAAACCGGCCGACTCTACCCGCGCGGGCCCCGGGACACAAATCGAGATAGGGTCTAAGAAATGGGGCGTCGCAGCGGGCGAAGCGCTCCCCCCCCCCCCCCCCCACCCCCCCCCCCCCCCCCCCCCCCCCCCCCCCCCCCCCCCCCCCCCCCCCCCCCCCCCCCCCCCCCCCCCCCCCCCCCCCCCCCCCCCCCCCCCCCCCCCCCCCCCCCCCCCCCCCCCCCCCCCCCCCCCCCCCCCCCCCCCCCCCCCCCCCCCCCCCCCCCCCCCCCCCCCCCCCCCCCCCCCCCCCCCCCCCCCCCCCCCCCCCCCCCCCCCCCCCCCCCCCCCCCCCCCCCCCCCCCCCCCCCCCCCCCCCCCCCCCCCCCCCCCCCCCCCCCCCCCCCCCCCCCCCCCCCCCCCCCCCCCCCCCCCCCCCCCCCCCCCCCCCCCCCCCCCCCCCCCCCCCCCCCCCCCCCCCCCCCCCCCCCCCCCCCCCCCCCCCCCCCCCCCCCCCCCCCCCCCCCCCCCCCCCCCCCCCCCCCCCCCCCCCCCCCCCCCCCCCCCCCCCCCCCCCCCCCCCCCCCCCCCCCCCCCCCCCCCCCCCCCCCCCCCCCCCCCCCCCCCCCCCCGCCCCCCCCCCGCGCCGGGCGGCGGCCCCCCCCCGCCCCCCCCCCCCCCCCCGCCCCCCCCCCCCCCCCCCCCCCCGGGCCCGGACCCCCCCCCCCCCCCCCCCCCCCCCCCCCCCCGCGCCCCCCCCCCCCCCCCCCCCCCCCCCCCCCCCCCCCCCCCCCCCCCCCCCCCCCCCCCCGCCCCACCCCCCCCCCCCCCCCCCCCCCCCCCCCCCCCCCCCCCCCCCCCCCCCCCCCCCCCCCCCCCCCCCCCCCCCCCCCCCCCCCCCCCCCCCCCCCCCCCCCCCCCCCCCCCCCCCCCCCCCCCCCCCCCCCCCCCCCCCCCCCCCCCCCCCCCCCCCCCCCCCCCCCCCCCCCCCCCCCCGCCCGCCGCGCCCCGGCCCCCGGGCGGCCGCCGCCCCCCCCCCCCCCCCCCCCCCCCCGCCCCCCCCCCCCCCCCCCCCCCCCCCCCCCGCCGCCCCCCCCCCCCCCCCCCCCCCCCCCCCCCCCCCCCCCCCCCCCCCCCCCCCCCCCCCCCCCCCCCCCCCCCCCCCCCCCCCCCCCCCCCCCCCCCCCCCCCCCCCCCCCCCCCCTCCCCCTTCCCCCCCCCCCCCCCCCCCCCCCCCCCCCCGGCCCCCCCCCCCCCCCCCCGCCCCCCCCCCCCCCCCCCCCCCGCCCCCCCCCCCCCCCCCCCCCCCCCCCCCCCCCCCCCCCCCCCCCCCCCCCCCCCCCCCCCCCCCCCCCCCCCCCCCCCCCCCCCCCCCCCCCCCCCCCCCCCCCCCCCCCCCCCCCCCCCCCCCCGCGCGGCCCCCCCCCCCCCCCCCCGCCCCCCCCCCCCCCCCCCCCCCCCGCCCCCCCCCCCCCCCCCCCCCCCCCCCCCCCCCCCCCCCCCCCCCCCCCCCCCCCCCCCCCCCCCCCCCCCCCCCCCCCCCCCCCCCCCCCCCCCCCCCCCCCCCCCCCCCCCGCCCCCCCCCCCCCCCCCCCCCCCCCCGCCGCCCCCCCCCCCCCCCCCCCCCCCCGTCCCCCCCCCCCCCCCCCCCCCCCCCCCCCCCCCCCCCCCCCCCCCCCCCCCCTCCCCCCTCCCCCCCCCCCCCCCGCCCCCCCCCCCCCCCCCCCGGCCCGCCCCGGCTCCCCCCCCCCCCGCCCCGCGCCCCCCCCCCCCCCCCCGGGCGCCCCCCCCCCCCCCCCCCGCCCCCCCCCCCCCCCCCCCCCCCCCCCCCCCCCCCCCCCCCCCCCCCCCCCCCCCCCCCCCCCCCCCGGCCCCCCCCCCGCCCCCCCCCCCCCCCCCCCCCCCCCCCCCCCCCCCCCCCCCCCCCCCCCCCCCCCCCCCCCCGGGCCCCCCCCCCCCCGCCCCGCCGCCCCCCCCCCCCCCCCCCCCCCCCCCCGCCCCGCCCCCCCCCCCCCCGCCCCCCCCCGGCCCGCCCCCCCCCCCCCCCCGGCCCCCCCCCCCCCCCCCCCCCCCCCCCCCCCCCCGCCCCCCCCCCCCCCCCCCCCCCCCCCCGCCCCCCCCCCCCCCCCCCCCCGCCCCCCCCCCCCCCCCCCCCCCCGCCCCCCCCGGCCGGCCCGCCCCCGCCGCCCCCCCCCGGGCCCCCCCCGGCCCCCCCCCCCCCCCCCCCCCCCCCCCCCCCCCCCCCCCCCCCCCCCCCCCCCCCCCCCCCCCCCCCCCCCCCCCCCCCCCCCCCCCCCCCCCCCCCCCCCCCCCCCCCCCCCCCCCCCCCCCCCCCCCCCCCCCCCCCCCCCCCCCCCCCCCCCCCCCCCCCCCCCCCCCCCCCCCCCCCCCCCCCCCCCCCCCCCCCCCCCCGGGGGCGGGGGCCGCGCCGGGGGGGGGGGCGCCCCCCCCCCCCCCCCCCCCCCCCCCCCCCCCCCCCCCCCGCCCCCCGCCCCCCCCCCCCCCCCCCCCCCCCCCCCGGCCCCGCCCCCCCCCCCCCCCCCCCCCCCCCCCCCCCCCCCCCCCCCCCCCCCCCCCCCCCCCCCCCCCCCCCCCCCCCCCCCCCCCCCCCCCCCCCCCCCCCCCCCCCCCCCCCCCCGCCCCCCCCCCCCCCCCCCCCCCCCCCCCCCCCCCCCCCCCCCCCCCCCCCCCCCCCCCCCCCCCCCCCCCCCCCCCCCCCCCCCCCCCCCCCCCCCCCCCCCCCCCCCCCCCCCCCCGCCCCCCCCCCCCCCCCCCCCCCCCCCCCCCCCCCCCCCCCCCCCGCCCCCCCCCCCCCCCCCCCCCCCCCCCCCCCCCCCCCCCCCGCCCCCCCCCCCCCCCCCCGCCCCGCGCCCCCCCCGCCCCGCCCCCCCCCCGGCCCCCCTGGCAGGCGGCGACCCCCCCCCCCCCCCCCCCCCCCCCCCCCCCCCCGCCCGCGGGGCCCGGCCGGCCCCCCCCCCCCCCCCCCCCCCCCCCCCCCCCGCCCCCCCCCCCCCCCCCCCCACCCCCCCGCCCCCCCCCCCCCCCCCCCCCCCCCCCGCCGCCAGCCCCCCCCCCCCCCCCCCCCCGGGAGGCGCCTGCGGAGGGAGGTTTCAAATTGGAGCGGGCGACGAGGGTTGAACTCGCGACATCCAGCTTGGGAAGCTGGCGCTCTACCAACTGAGCTACGCCCGCTCGAGGCGTGGGACGGGTCTTTTACCGTTTCCGCGAGACTCCGTCAAGACGACATACCGGAAACGGGCCCGGAAACCGGGGCAGAGCCGGCCGGATTCAGGACGGGGGCGAGCCGGAGGGCGGGGCGGCGCCGCTCCCGCCGCCCTCCGGGGCCGGGGAACCGCTGGAGGCACGGGCGATGATCCCTGAGGCCCGGAAGACGTAGTGGACGCCGGAGGCGATGGTGAGAAGCGCCGTCACGGGGAAGCAGACGTCCGCGACCCAGGCCGGCATCCGGCCGATGTTGTTCATCAGGATCGCCACGACCGTCGAGATCTCGGCGAACGTGTTCGCCTTGCCGAGGAAGGTCGGTGGGAACGACTTGATGCCGAGGCCGAGGGCCATGACGAGGGCGACCACCACGATCAGGACGTCTCGCCCCACCGTCATGAGGACGAGCCAGAGGGGAATGTGGATGTTCGTCGGAGTCGACTTCAGAGCGAAGACGATGAAGGTCGAAACGAGAAAGAGCTTGTCGGCGATCGGGTCGAGCAGCGCCCCGAGTGGCGAGGCCATTCCGAAGTGACGCGCCAGGTATCCATCGACGAAATCGCTCACGGCCATCGCGAAGAAGATCGCGAAGGCCTGCATGTGCTGGCCCTCGACGATGGCGCTGATCAGGAACGGCAGGGCGACGAGCCGGGCGAACGTCAGGAGGTTCGGCAGGGTCCAGGGACGCAGCTCCATCGCGGTTCAGCCCCCGGCGGCCGGAGCTCCCTCGAGGCGGACGTAGATGGCCTTGCCCTTCGGCACGATGAGGTTCTCCCGCGACAGCTGGGACATCGTGCGGGAGACGGTCTCCCGGCTGGACCCGATGGTGTCGGCGATCTCGCGCTGCGACGGGCGGACGACGACGGTCCAGCCGCCGCCCGCTTTCCGGCCCCGTTCGTCGGCGAGGTCGCGAAAGTAGCGGGCGAGCCGGCCCTTCACGTCGAGGGAGGCCAGCCCCTCGATCGTGGCGTTCGCGTGCCGGAGCCGGCGGGAGAAGGTCGAAAGGAGCGCCCGGCTGAGGACGAAGTTCCCCTTGAGCAGATCGAAGAACGCGTCGCGGGTCAGGACCGCCAGCTCCGAACGCTCGGCCGCCGTGACGGTCGCGGAGCGGGGAGCGTCGTCCAGGAGGGCCATCTCGCCGAAATGGTCTCCCGCCGAGAGGGTCGACAGGACGACCTCGCGCCCCTCCGGCGAGAGGATCGAAACGGCGACCCGCCCCTTCGTGAGGACGAAGAAGGAGTCTCCGGGCTGGCCCTGGGTGACGATCCGCTCGCCGCGCCGGTAAGTCCGCAGCGTCGAAACCCTGGAGATCGCGGCGCGATCGGCCGGCGAAAGCCCGTCGAACAGGGCCACTTTCGAGAAGAGATCCGGGACGATCATCTCGTTCCTCCCTCGCGCCCGAGGCGTGCGGCCTTCTCGAGAGCCCGCAGGGCCTCGCGACCGGTCACGTTTCGGGACGGCGTTTCGCTGAGTATCCCGCATTCGGCAAGAAGCGCGGGCGAAGGCGGCTCGGGAGCGAGGCACCCCTTCGGCGCACGCCCGCGCCCCGCCAGGAGGGCCACCCTTCGAAGGGCCGCGGCCATCTCGATTCGCGAGACGGCTGCCTCCGCCCCGACCCGGTGTGTCTCCGGCGAGACGGCGAAGAACCCGAGGCCGATGGCGCGCACGAGGACTCCCCTGTCCTGGCGATCCACGACGTCGACCGCGATCTCCACGCCCGGCGGCACGAGGGCATCGCGGAACTCGGGGAGCGTCCACCAGAGAAGCGCGGCGAGCTGCGCCCGGGTCACGCGCGTCGATTCCGCCGCCCGGCGGGCCGCCTCGGGCAGGTTCTGTACCTTGAACTCGACCCTCGCCTCCTCGGCCTTCGGTGCAAAGGCGGGGTCGGTCGCGGCGAGCCCGTCGTACAGGCTGGCGGCGTCGGCCCAGCGGCCGGCGTTGGCAGCGGTCCCGGCGGCGAAGGCCGCGACGGCGGGGTCTGCCGGAGCCCTCTTGCGCGCTTCCTTCGCCCAGGTCCAGGCGTCGTCGTTCCGGCCACCCGCCGCCGCGGCGCGAGCGAGAAGCACGAGGCCGGCGGGTGACGTCGGCTCGAGCTGGAGGAGGGAATGGGCCGCGCGCCGGGCCGCGTCGAGGTCGCCGGAAGCCAGGGCCGCCTCGGCCTCCTGTCTCTTCGCCGCCGCCACTTCCGACCGGAGGACCTCGACCCGTTCTCGCGCCCTCTCGTCGTGGGGAACCAGCCGGCCGAGGGTCCTGTAGCGCTCGAGGGCGTCGGCAGATCGACCCTGCACGGCCGCCAGGTCCGCGTCGGCCTCGACCGCGGCGATCCAGGCCGGATGCGCCGTCACGAGGGCGGCAAGGGAGGCCTTCGCGTCCTCCAGGTTTCCTTCCGCGAGATCGGCGTACGCCGCGACGAGCTCGAGAGGTGGCGGAGGAGCCCCTTTCCTGCGCTTTCCTTCGAGAGCCCTCGCCATTCCGGAGGTATCGCCTCGGCGGAGCGCCGCGACGGCCGCTTCGAGCGCCTTCGCGTCACGGGCGGCGAGGTGGGGCGGGGGCGCACCAACCCGCGGGTCGCGGTACGCGAAGGGCCCGTCGGCCGTCCGGGGCACGCCCGGCGCGGCGGCCGGCACACTCGTGCATCCGCCCGCGAGCGCGGCGAGAAGCGCGAGGGTGAAGGCGGCGGACTGCGCGGCCGACCATCCTCCGCGCCCGGAGGAGGAGGCTGGGTGGGGCAAGCGGCTCCCGGGCGTCAGGGAGCCGGCGCCGGATTCGGGACTGGGGCGGCCGGCGCGGCGGGCCTGGCGACCGGGGTGGGGCTGACCGAGGCGATCGCGTGCTTGTAGATCATCTCCTCGCGTCCGTCCACGTCGAGCACCAGGGCGTACTTGTCGAATCGCTTGATCCGTCCGAGCCGCTTGCGTTCGGAGAGGAGAACCACGTCGACGAGCGTGTTGTCCTTCCGCAGCTGGTAGAAGAACCCGTCCTGGACGTTGATCGGCGGCTTGTTGATCATCGAGATCTCCCTTCAAAAAAATCAGGAGAAGAGCGGGCCCGCCGTCGCGACGACCTCGTCGACGAGGCCGGGGACGTCGGCCCGGAAAGAATGAAGATCCGGCTCTGACCGGAACCAGGTTTCCTGTCTCTTGGCATAGCGCCGCGTCTGGCGGATGACGGTCTCGGCCCACTCGGCGGGGGTCATGCGTCCCTCGACGAGCTCGACCGTCTCACGGTAACCGATGGCCGCCATGGCCGGAGCCGTGGCCGGTACACCCGCCTCGAGGAGGCGCCTGACCTCGTCGGGGAGCCGGGTCATGATGGATTCTCGAAACCTCCGTTCGATTCTTCCATAGAGGTCCGGACGCGGCAACGTGAGGAGGACCTTCACGGACGGTCCCTCCCACCGTTCGCCGGGCCTCTCGCGAAAGAGGTCCGACGGCCGGCGCCCGGTCGAAATGGCGATCTCGAGGTAGCGAATGGCACGCGCCCCGTCGCGCTGCGAGATCCGTGCCCCGCTCTCGGGGTCGATGAGCCCGAGGGCCCGGACGAGCCACGGCGCCCCATGCCGCTCCTGGACGATCCGGAGGGCCGTCCGGAGCCGTTCGTCGCGCGGAGGGCCCACGAAGAGCCCCTCGAAGAAGGCCCGGACGTAGAACCCCGTGCCTCCGCAGAGGATGGGGAGCTTCCCCCTCGACAGGATCTCGCGCGAGATGGCCCTTGCCAGGCGCGCGAACTCGCCGGCGCTGAAGGGATCGGACGGGTCCTTGATGTCGACGAGATGGTGCGGCACGCCGCGGCGTTCCTCCACGGTCGGCTTGGCGGTTCCGGCGTCGATACCGCGATAGGCGGTGAAGGCGTCGGCGGAGATGACCTCTCCACCGAGACGGAGCGCCACGTCGACCGCGAGGGCCGACTTCCCCGTCGCCGTCGCGCCGACGACGGCGAGCACGCCCTGCGGCGCGCTCACGGCAACCCTCCCGGAAGGCCCGCGAAGGGACGGGACGGGAAGATGTGCCCCTCCCGGAAGAGGAGCGCCACGTCGCCGTGGCGGTCGGTGCGGAAGACGGCGGCGCCGGCCGAGGCGAGTCGGTTCATCACCTCTCTGCCCGGGTGTCCGAACCGGTTGCGCCGTCCGACACCCACGAGGGCGAGGCGCGGGGAGACCTTCTCGAGAAAGGCCTGCGTGGTCGAGGTCCGGCTCCCGTGGTGGGCGACCTTCAGAACGTCGGCCGAGAGCCGGGATCCACCGGCGACGAGGTCCGCCTCCGCGGCCGCCTCGATGTCCCCGGTCAGCAGGACACTTCGCGTGCCGAGGCTGAGGAGGAGGACGAGGGAGCCGTTGTTCTCGGGAGAGCGGAGGTAGTTGAACGGCCCGGGGTGCAGTACCTCGAAGCCCGCCCCGCCCGCGACGAATCGGTCGCCCGCACCGAGCGCCTCCACCGGAACCCCTCCGCGCGCCGCGCCTCCGAGGGTCTCGTCGAGGAAGAGGTTTCGGGGCGCCCCACGCGGAAGGTAGACACGGCCGACCGGCAGGAGCTTCAGGGCCGCCAGGAGACCTCGCGAATGGTCGGGGTGGGGATGCGTGAGGACGACGGCGTCGAACGAGACGGCTCCGAGCGCCGCGAGGCGCGGCAGGAGGCGAGTCCGGCCGAACTCGTAGGAAGCGTCGAAGGTCCCGCCGCCATCCACCAGGACGCGCCCCCGGTCGGTCAGGATGAGGAACGCATCCCCCTGCCCCACGTCGAGCGCGACGAGCCTCGCCTCGCCCGCGCGCGCGGCGGCCGAGGGCCTGGCCGAGGCCAGGAACACGAGGGCGAGAGCGCCGGCCAGGGCGGCACGCCGCGGCCTGCGCGACCGGAGCATCCCGACCGCGGCCAGGAGGAGCGCGAGGAGGGCGGCCTCGGCGAACAGCGGCTTCGGGACGACGCGGACGGCTCCGAGCGCGTCGAGGAGACGCAGCAGCGCGGCGATCCCCTCGGCGAGGAGCGTGAGCGGTCCGAGGGCGAACGCCGCCGACAGCGGCCCGGCGAGGAGGAGCGGCGAGAGGAGAGCGGCGGCGAAGAGGAACAGGCTGGCGACAGGGACGACGACGAGGTTCGACACGAGCGCGACGAAGGGGACGACGTGGAATACGGTGGCCTGGATCGGGAAGACGCAGAGCTCGGCACCCAGTGTCGCGGCGATCCCGTCGGCGAGGGGGGCCGGGAGACGGCGCCTCAGCGCCGCCCCGAAGTGCGGCGCGATGGCGGCGATGCCGAATACGGCCGCGTAGCTCAGGAGGAAACCGACGTCGAAGAGGCTCGCCGGGTCCGCCGCGAGAAGAACGAGCGCCGAGAGGGCCATGACGTGGCCGGGTGAAGTGGGCCGCCCGAGGAGGCGGGCCGCGAGGTAGAGGCCGATCATCAGGGCAGCGCGGAGAACCGGCGCGCGTCCGCCGGTGAAGGCGGCGTACCCCAGCGTCGCCAGCAGCACGACGCCGTCGCGCAGCCGTACGCCGAGCCGCAGGGGCCGGAGCGCGACCGTCAGACCGAGCGCGAGGAGACCGACGTGAAGGCCCGAGATGGCCAGGACGTGCGCGACGCCGCCGTCGCGAAACGCCGAGACGGTCTCGGGCTCCAGCTCGGCCGTCTCCCCGAGAAGGAGCGCCTTCGCGAGAGCCGCCGCCCGGCGTTCGGAAGGGGACGCCCCCTCGAGGTTCGTGGCAAGGCGCGCGCTGGCGGCCCTGTGCACGCGCACGAGAGGGCCCAGCGGGCCGCGAGGCCCCTCGAGGACCTCGATCTGCTCCGCCCCCTTCTGGGGCAGCCTGGGCTCGGGGGCGAGGACGAAGGGGCTCGACGGGATGGCGCCCGGATCGGGCAGCCTCAACGGCCCGCGAAGCCTCACGACGTCGCCGAGCCCGGCGAGGGGCGCCGGGTCGGTCTCGCCCGCGACGCTCACGACGACCCGGCCCCCGAGGGCCACGGCCGTGCCGTTTCGCGTCGCCGTTTCGACGTCGAGGCGGGCGGACCAGAGCGAGCCGCTGCGGGTCCACCACGTCGCGAGCCGCCCCCGGATCTCGAAGACGTCGTCGTCGCCCGACTCCGCCGCGATCTTTCGCGCCCGCTCCCGGTCCTCGACGAGCGGACCGCGCGAGCGGACGAAACCGGCACCCAGGACGAGGAGGAGCGCCGCGGCGACGGCGAGGCGGCGGTCGCCGCGCAGGCCGGCGGCGACCGCGGCAAGGGAGGCGGCCGCGAGAAGCGTCCACTGCAACGGCGCCGGTGGCACCGGGAGCGTGACCGCGAGCAGGATTCCGGAGGCGAAGGCGAGCGCGGCGGGGACGGCGGGCGCGGGAGCCTTCAGCGACCAGGAACGGTTCACGGCCGCCGTTCCAGCTCGGCGAGCGTCTCCACGTGGTGCGTTCCGGGGAAGAGATCGAGAAGGGTGAGCGAGCGAACGCGCAGGCGCGGAAGGAGGGCGGCGAGGTCGCGCGCGAACGTGGCCGGGTCGCACGAGACGAGGAAGAGACTCCTCGGCCGGATTCTCAGGAGCGCTTGCCGGACGACGGGCGAGAGCCCCTCGCGCGGCGGGTCGGCAAAGACGACGTCGAACGGCTCGCGCATGCGCGATACGTGTGTTTCCACGTCCGTCGCCACCGCCCGGCCGCGCCCGGGCAACCCTTCGGCGCGCCACGAGGCGAGGTTCGAAGCGAGATCCGCCGAGGAGGACGGGTCCGACTCGACGGCGTCCGTGTCGAAGCCCGACTCGAGGAGGGGCCGCGTCAGGAAGCCCGCCCCGGCGTAGAGGTCGAGCGCCCCGCGGGACGTCCCCTCGGCCGCGGCAGCCCGGGCCACGGAGCGAGCCTCGTCGAGGAAGGCGTCGAGGAGGAACCGGTTCGCCTGGAAGAACGAGGAGACCGACACCCGAAAGCGCGCCCCGCCGGCCTCGATCTCGAGGGCGGCAGGGCCGCGAGAGCCCGCAAGCCGGTTCGCCACGACCACGCGGACTCCGTCGAGAGGACCCTGGAGGGCCGCCGCGATCCGCTCCGGCGCCGGCACGGGCCGCTCGAATCTCAGCTCGCCGAGGAGCGGGGCGCCCCGGCGCCCCTCCAGCGTCTGCAGCTCGCACTCGGGTACCCGAGCCCCGGCGAGGGCCTCTCTCACGGCCGGAAGCCTCGAGAGGAGCGTCTCCGAAACGACCTCGCAGGAGACGAGATCCGACACCTTCGAGGACGCCTTTCCGACGAATCCGAGAGCGCCGCGCCCGTCCCATCGCAGCCGGCTCCTCAGCCGGTAGCTCCTCGGCGACGGAACGAACCGGACCTGCGGCACCTCGGCGTCCGGGACGCGGCCGATCCGGCGCAGCGCGTCGCGCAGGATCTCCTCCTTCAACGTTCCGTGCGACTCGAGTCGCAGCGCCGGCCAGTCGCACCCGCCGCAGGAGCCGTCCCGCGCCCGGGGGCAGACGTCCTCTTCGGGCCGGCGGTGCGGCCCCGGTTCGATCACGGAGACGACGTCCGCCCGGACGAGCCGCGGACCGTCGGACTGCGGATCGACGAGGAGCCGGTCGCCGGGGAGGCCTCCCGAGACGAGCGTCACGGCGCCGTCGAGCCGGCCGAGGCCGCTTCCTCCCGGGACGACACGCTCGACCGTCAGCTCACGCGGCATGGGCGTCACTCCCCCAGGAGGGTCAGCGGTGTCAGACCGAAGGCCCGCCGCACGGCGCGGCGCCGGATCGCTGCGTGAATCCGCCGCTGCGTCTCCTTCGTCAGGGTCGAGACGTCGCCGGCCTCCTCCTCCACGGCGCGATCGAGGCTCTCTCTCTCCACGTCGCCCAGCGCCTTCTCGAGCTTCTTCACGAGCGTCTTCTCCGTCTTCGCGAGAGCCTCCTCGAGCGCCTCGAGACCGCTGGCGGGGTCGAGCGCTTCGACCGCTTCGCGGGCCGACCGGATCGCCTCCGCGGCCGCGGAGGCGTCGGCCCCGGCGGGTGAGGCCGATGCGGCCTCGTCGAGCGCCGCGGCCAGGCTGCGCAGCCTCTGCGTCCCGTCGAACGGAACGCTCTCCGGGGCGGGCCGGGCTCCGTGCGCGCCGACGAGCCCCCGCCGCTCCATCTCCCAGAGGACCTCCACCGCGTTGGCGCAGTAGGACAGGCTCGAGATCTTCGAGACGTCGCCGCGCGCGCGCCTCTTCTCGAACGCCCCGCGGACGGCCCGGATCACCGTGTCGGCGGGAACGCCACCCTCGCGCCAGTCCTGGATCAGCTGCCAGTCCTTCGGCAGGAGGAAGAAGGGTGTCCCGCGCTCCTCGATGAACGCCTCCTCCACGCGGGTGCCGTAGGAGGCTTCGTCCTCGAGCGGCTCAGGCACGCCGGGGCGGGCGTCCGTCGGCGTTCCGGTCATGGAGGATCTTCAGTCCGCGCAGCGTGAGGTCGGAGTCGACCAGGGCGAGGTCGGGAGAGGCTGCAGAGAAGAGGGGGGCGAGGCCGCCCGTGACGACGACTTTCATCTTCGGCTCGCCGAGCTCGGCGCGGATGCGGGCAACGAGCCCTTCCGCCTGCGCGAGGACGCCCCAGAAGAGGCCCGACTGGATGCTCTGTGCGGTGTTCTTTCCCACGACCTTCTCCGGCCGATGGAGGTCCACGCGCGACAAGCGCGCCGCCCGCGAGAAAAGGGCGTCGGCGCTGATGCCGGGCCCGGGGCAGATGACGCCCCCGAGGTAGTCGCCCGCGGCCGTGACGACGTCGAACGTCGTGGCGGTGCCGAAGTCGACGACGATGCACGGAGCGCCGTGGGCCGCGACGGCGGCCACGGCGTTCACGATCCGGTCCGCGCCGACCTCCGACGGGTGGTCGTAGAGGATCTTCATGCCCGTCTTCACGCCCGGCGCGACGAAGAGCGGGTCGATGCCGAAGGCGTCGCGGCAGGCGGTCCGGATCGGGAAGTCCTGTGACGGGACGACCGAGGAGACGATGACGTCGTCGATCTCCTCCACCTTCCGGCCCTTCGCCTCGATGACGGCCCGAAGGAACAGGGAATGCTCGTCGGACGTCCGCTCGCGGACGGTCGTCAGGCGCGCGGTCGCGACGAGGACATCGGCCTGGAAGAAGCCGATGACGGTGTTCGTGTTGCCGACGTCGAGAGCGAGAAGAAGGCCCATCGGCGCTTCAGAACGACGTCACGTCGCCGGAGATCAGCTCGATGGGGCCCGTCTCGAGCTCGAGCCGGAGGAGGCCGTCCTTCGAGAGCCCGGCGTACCGGCCCCGAACGACCTTTTCCCCGTCCCGCACCTCCAGGGCGTCGCCCGGCTGGTGGATCGTCACCTCGGCGAAGGCCGCCGGGAGGTCGGGGATCTCTCCGACGAGAAGGGCATCGAGCGCGAAGAGCACCGCGACGAGCGGGGCCTCTCCCTCGAGCGCCGCGGCGCCGGCCCCTTCCAGTGCGAGCGACGTCGCGCCCGGGAGGTTCAGGCCGTCGAGCTCCTCGCGGGTGGCGTTCACGTTCAGCCCGAGGCCGACGACGACGTATCCGGTTCCGTCCTGAAGGAACCGGCCCTCCACGAGGATTCCCGCAACCTTCCGGCCGCCGGCGAGGAGATCGTTCGGCCATTTCAGGCGAATGTCGAGCCCGAAGGCGCGCGAGAGGGAGCGGGCGAGCGAGATTCCGGTGGCCACCGGAACGCGGATCCGGTCCGGCCCCTCGGGCCACGGCGCCACGAGCGACACGGCGACGGCCCCGTCTCCCGCAGTTTCCCAGGTCCGGCCGGCGCGGCCCTTTCCGGCGGTCTGGCGACGGGCCACGATGCAGGTCGGAAGGAGGTCCGTCTCCTCGGTCACCATCCGCTCCACCAGGGCCCGCGCGACGTCGTTCGTCGAGCTGGCCTCGCCGAGCAGGACGACGTTGGCGATCCTCTCGAAACGCGGGCCGCCGAGCGGCACGATGGGACCGAGCGGGCTCGTCACGTGACCGTTCCCTCCCCCAGGTTCGCCACGAGCTTTCCGCGGCGGGCGTTCAGCTCTTCGAGCTGGCGGCGCACCTTCTCGACGACCGCCTCCGGCGCGCGGGCGAGGAAGGACGCGTCGGAGAGCTTTCGGCCGATGCCCTCGGCGTCCTTGTCGAGGGCCGCGATCTCCTTGCGGATCTTCGCCGCGTCGTCCGCGGAGAGCTCCATCTTCGGAAGCGAGACCACGAGGCCCGCCACGCCGACGTGCTCGTGGAAGGCGCCCGGGAGCTCGACCTTCGGCGCCACGACGAGGCTCGAGAGCCGGGCCATGTGGACGAGGAGCGGCGCGTGCGAACGGAGCGCCTCGGCTACGGGGCCCTCGGGCACCTCGAGGCCCGCAGCGAGCTCGACGGTCTGGGCCATGCCGCGCTCGGCTCGCAGGTTCCTCACGCGGGTGGCCGTCTCGCGGAGCGTCTCGACGACCTCCACGGCGAATGGGTCGCTCCAGTCGCCGCGCCCGGCCGGGTACGGGAGGACCGGCAGCTTCGCCCCGTCGCCGTTCAGCGCCTCGCGAATCTCGCAGGAGATGAAGGGCATGAAGGGATGGAGAAGCGCCAGCGAGTCGAGGAGGACGTGGCGCAGGACCGCGCGCGTCTTCACCTTCTCGGTCTCGGCGACGTCCGGGTCGCGCAGGACCTGCTTGACCATCTCGACGTAACCGTCGCAGAACTCGGTCCAGAAGAAGGCGTAGAGGGCGTTGGCGGCCTCGTCGAAGCGAAAGACCCCGAGCGACTCGTTCACCTTCGCCGCCGTCGCGGAGAGCCGGTCGAGAATCCACCGGTCGACCCGTCCGAGCGAGGCGAAATCGGGCTCGCCGGCGACCTTCTCCTCGCCGAGCATCCCCATGGCGAAGCGGGCTGCGTTCCAGACTTTCGTCGCGAAGGCGCGCGAGGCCGCGACGCGTGTCGTCCCGAACGGCAGGTCGCGCCCGGTCCCCGAGAGGACGGCGAGGGCGAAGCGGACGGCGTCGGCACCGTACTCGTCGCACATGACGAGCGGGTCGATGACGTTCCCCTTCGTCTTCGACATCTTCTGGCCCTTCTCGTCGCGGACGAGGCCGTGCAGGAAGACCTCCCGGAAGGGGACGCGGCCGTCGAACCAGACGCCGGCCATGATCATCCGTGCGACCCAGAAGAAGAGGATGTCGAAGCCGGTGACCATGACGTCCGTCGGGTAGAAGCGGGAGAGGTCCTTCGTCCTGTCCGGCCAGCCGAGAACCGAGAGAGGCATGAGCCAGGAGGAGAACCACGTGTCGAAAACGTCGGGGTCGCGCGTGATCGCCGCGCTGCCGCAGGACGCGCACGCGGACGGATCGGTCTCTTCTCCCGGCTTCGGCACCGTGACGTGGCCCTCGGGGCAGTACCAGGCCGGGATCTCGTGCCCCCACCAGAGCTGCCTGGAGACGCACCAGTCGCGGATGTTCTTCATCCACTCGTCGTACGTCTTCTTCCAGAGCTCTGGGGTGAAGGTGACCTCGCGGGCCTCGGTCGCCGCGACCGCCTTGTCGGCCAGCGGCTTGATCTTCACGAACCACTGGAGCGAGACGAGGGGCTCCAGGACGGTGTCGCACCGCTGGCAGCGTCCCACGGCGGAGGTGTGAGGCTTGTCGTCGCGGCGAAGACCCAGCTCCCTGAGGTCGGCCAGGACCTTCTTGCGGGCCGCGGCCCGCTCGAGCCCGGCGTACGCTGCGCCCGCCTCGGCGGTCATCTTCCCGTCGAATCCGATGACGGCGATCTGGGCGAGACCGTGCCGCCGCCCCGCCTCGAAGTCGTTCGGGTCGTGGGCGGGCGTGATCTTCACGACGCCCGTCCCGAAGGTGCGGTCGACCATCTCGTCGGCGACGACGGGGATGAGGCGGTCGGTGAGCGGCAGGCGGACCTGGCGGCCGACGAGCGCCGCGTAGCGCTCGTCCTCGGGATGGACCGCGACCGCCGTGTCGCCGAGGATCGTCTCGGGGCGCGTCGTCGCGACGACCACTTCCCCGCTGCCGCCCGCGAGCGGGTACGCCACGGACCAGAGGTGCCCCGAGCTCTCGACGTGGTTCACCTCGAGGTCGGAGAGGACCGTCGCGCAGCGGGTGCACCAGTTCACCATCCGGCTGTCGCGATAGGCGAGGCCCTGGTGGAACAGCTCGCTGAAGACGCGGCGTACGGCCTTGGACCGCGCCTCGTCGAGCGTGTAGTACTCGCGGGAGAAGTCGCAGGAGCAGCCGAGGCGGCGGATCTGGTTCAGGATGTCGCCGCGGCGGGCGTCCGCCCATTCGCGGCAGATCGCCAGGAACGGCTCGCGGCCGAGATCGTGGCGGCTCTTGCCCGTCCGCTCCAGGAGGTCGCGCTCGACGACCATCTGCGTGGCGATGCCGGCGTGGTCGACTCCGGGGACCCAGAGGACCGCGCGCCCCTGCATCCGCTTCCAGCGCGCGAGGACGTCCTCGAGCGTCCGTCCCAGCGCGTGTCCGACGTGAAGGCGCCCCGTGACGTTCGGCGGCGGAATGACGAGGGTGTATGGCCGGGCGTCCTCGGACGCCACTTCCGGACGGAACTGCCCCGACTCCTCCTGGAGCCGGTACCACGTCATCTCGAACGACTGGGGATCGAAACGTTTGTCGAGCTCGGGGCGGGGCGCGGAAGACATAAGTCCGCCGAGTCTAATCGAGGCTTCGGTGGCGGGACGGCCGACGGCTCAGCCGGCCCGCTCGACCTCGGCGATCCGCTCGCGGACGAGGCGCTCGGCGTACTCCGGCACGACCTCCCACGCGATGTCGCGGACGGCCTTGTCCGAGAGGAGCTGGACGACCCGGCGGGCGATCCGGTCGACGTCGCCTTCGGAGAGTGCGGACCCCGCCGCGTTTCCGAGTGGCGCGGTCGTGACCGCGGCGTCGGCCACGGCTTCGGCGGCGGCGGTGGGCGGCGGCGGTGCGACTGTCGCGACGGCCGCGACCGGGGCTGCCGGAATCAGGGCCGAGAGGTCTTCGAGCCGGGCCGCGGCGGCCATCTCTTCCAGCTCGGACGACGTCGGCTCGCCCATCGGCATCGGCTCGACGTCCTGCAGCGCCTCCGAGGAGTCGGGCATGTCGATGTCGGTCGGGGTCTCCTCGCCGATGAGAGCGGCGTGC
The DNA here is from genome assembly GCA_016719485.1 of Holophagales bacterium. Taxonomy (NCBI): domain Bacteria; kingdom Pseudomonadati; phylum Acidobacteriota; class Holophagae; order Holophagales; species Holophagales bacterium. Next base: position 150,898 of record JADJZB010000002.1, on the reverse strand, counting down.
CGTTCCCAGATCTCGGGCCTGCGCCGCACGCGGCCGGAGGCTTCGAACGCTTCGAGATCGGCCTCGATGTCCCGGGTGACGGGCTCCGTCCCGTCGGTCTCTTCTGGTGCCCCCGAGAGCTCCGGAGGAGGAGGTGGAATCTCGACCGCAGGACCTTCGTCCCAGGGAGCGGCTTCGGCCTCCGACGAAAGGACGGGCTCGTCCATCTCCGGGAACGGCTCGATGGACTCCTCCACCGCGGCGGCTGGCGCCGCGGCCGGCTCCTCGGACTGCGGGACGGACTCTTCGGCCGGAACCTCGAAGGCGACGTTCTCGGCAGGAGCCGTCTCCAGGGCGACGGCGTCTGAATCTTCGGCGGAGAACGCGACCTCGACCTCCTCGGCCGCGGGAACGGCTTCGGCTTCAGAAAGCGCCGCGAACGGCGATCCCGCTTCTTCAGCGGGAACGGGAGCCTCGGGACTCCCCGCCTCCTCGAAGAAGGGTTCGACGGTCTCTACCGACCTGGTATCGAAAGTCGCCGGCGGTTCGGTGTGGAGTTCGGCTTCGGGCTCGTAGAACGCGGGCGGAGGAGGAGGTGGCGGTGGGATGAACGCCGCAGGCTCCGGCTCGAACGCCATGGGGGGAGGAGGAGGGGGCGGAGGCTCGAATGCCGGTTCCGGCTCGTAGAACGCGGGAGGAGGAGGAGGCACCGGAGGCACGAATGCCGGTTCCAGCTCGTAGAACGCGGGCGGAGCAGGAGGATCCGCGGCGGTGACCGGCTCGAAATCGAAGGGAGGAGGAGGCTCGACGCCCGCGCGCTCCGTCTCGGCGACGAAGGCCGGCGGGGGTTCGACGGAGGGAACCAGTTCCGGCCTGTAGAACGGAGAGGGCGGCGGAGGAGCGAGCGAAATCGGCTCTGGCTCGTAGAAAGGAGGCGAAGGAGGCGGGACGGCCGCCGCAGGCTCCGGCTCGTGGAACGCGGGAGGCGGCGGCGGTTCGAACGCGTCGATCGGGGCCGCTGCGGCGAGCTCTTCCGGCGTGGGAATCTTCATCGCCATCGTCCGGTAGTTCGCGTCCTCGACGGGCAGGACCTCCTCCCGGGCGACGAAAGGCGGCAGGAGCGCTTCGTTCAGGTCGAGGGCCGGCATCGCCTGCGTCGCCCCCGTGTCCTCGGCGCCCGGCGCCGTCGCCGGGATCTCCTCTTCCAGCTCGGTGGCCGAGAGGATCATGGTCGGTGGCGGCTCGGGAGCGGGCGGCGGGGCGGCGAGGGCCGCGGTCTCTGCGTCCTGGCGGGCGGCTCGAGCCCGGGTGACGAGGTCACGGACGAGCCCCTGCAGGGCGTGTGAATCGAACGGCTTGGTCACGATGGCGTCGCTGCCCACCCGCTCCGCCCGGGCCCGGTCGAATGGCTCGAAGGTCCCGGTCAGGAGGACGACGGGGACGAATGGTCCACCGGAACGCCGCTTTACCGCCTCGCAGACGTCGTAGCCCGTCAGGCCTGGCATGACGACGTCGGCCAGGACGATGTCCGGCTGGAAGTCGTCGAGGGCCTGTACGGCCCGGTCGCCGCTCCCGACGGCCATGAGGCGGGTCTCTGCGTCCGAGAAGGTCAGCTCGACGACCTTCTGGATAGTCAGGCTGTCGTCCGCGAGCAGGATCTTGATCGCCATTTCGACTCCTCGAACGGCCGTTCGACGGGACAGGCTTACGTGGCGGAAAGTCTACGTCCCAGAGAGGGATGGGTCAACGCGGGAGCATAGCGTCAGGTGCGTCAGGAGGCGCCCCGGAGCGCCGCGAAGACGCGCGAGACCGGCGGGCGGCCGGTCGTCTCGGCGAGGACCTGCGACGCCTGGGCCACCTTCGACAGGTCGATCCCGGTCTCGAAGTCCATTCCGTGGAGGAGGTAGACCAGATCCTCGGTAGCGAGATTTCCCGCCGCTCCTGGCGCATAGGGACAGCCTCCGAGCCCGCCTGCGGACGAATCGAAGACCCGGACCCCCTCCCGGAGGCCTTCGACGACGTTCGCGAGGGCGGTGCCGCGCGTGTCGTGCATGTGCAGGGCGATCCGGCCGATCGGCACGCCCGCCTCCCGGAGGCGTCCGACGACGTCGGCGACCTGCGTCGGAACGGCGACGCCGATGGTGTCGCCGAGAGAGATCTCCCCGCACCCGGCCTCGTAGAGGCGTGCCGCGACGGCGGCGGCCTTCGCGGCGTCGACGCGCCCCTCGTACGGGCAGCCGAAGACGGTCGAGACGTAGCCCCGGACGCGGAGGCCTTCTGCTTTCGCCCGGACCAGGACCGGCGCGAAACGGCCGAACGACTCCTCGACCGTGGCGTTCGTGTTCCGCAGGTTGAACGTGTCCGTCGCGGCGGTGAAGAGCGCGATCTCGCGGGCCCCGGCCGCGAGCGCTCTCGTGAGCCCCTTCTCGTTCGGGACCAGGACCGGATACCGCACGCCGGGCTTCTTTCTCACGCGCGAGAAGACCTCTGCCGAGTCGGCGAGCTGCGGAATCGCCCGCGGCGAGACGAAAGCGGTCGTCTCGACGACGGGCAGGCCGGCGTCCGCGAGCGCCTCGACGAAGGCGACCTTCACGCCGGTCGGGACGAATCCCCGCTCGTTCTGGAGGCCATCCCGCGGCCCCACCTCGACGACCGTGACCCGCCCCGACCCCGTCACTCGATCTCCGCGAGCGGGTCGCCCATGTCGACCCTCTCCCCCACGGCGCGGAAGAGCTTCACGAGCCGCCCCGGCCGCGGGCTCCGGATCTCGTGCTCCATCTTCATCGCGGAAAGGACGAGGAGCGGCGTCCCCTTCTCGACGACCTGTCCCTCTTCGGCGAGGACGCGCGCGACGACGCCCGGCATCGGAGCGCGCAGGTCGTGTTCCTCCTCCTCGCGCGCGCCAGGCCTCTCGACGAGGCGCGCGAGACGCCACGTTTCGCCGCGGAAGTGGACCCAGGTCGTCAGGCCGTCCCGCACGGCCCGGGCGCCGCGGGGAATATCGCCCCGTTCGGCCGCAATTTCGTGGACGGTTCCCGTCGCGAGGTTCTTCAGCTTCATGCGAGCACCCGGAAAGCCCCTCCGGCGTAGGGGTCCGGAAATGCCGCGTGCGTTGCCGCAGCACCCCTGCCGTCTCCGACGGAGTGGACACCCGCGACCGCCGCGAGGACCTCGGGCGGCGGTTCCGGCGAGGCAGGGACCTCGAGGCGGGACAGGAGCGACGTGTCGAGGTCACCACGGACGAACTCGGGCGTCTCGAGCAGGCGCCGGAGCCAGGAGACGTTCGTCGCGACCCCGAGAACGACGGTCCGGCCAAGGGCGTCGACGAGCCGGCGGCGCGCCTCTTCGCGCGAGCGGCCCCTCGCCACGATCTTCGCGAGCATCGGGTCGTAGTGGACGGAGATCTCGCTCCCCGCCTCGATTCCCGAGTCGACCCTCACTCCCGGGCCTCCGGGCTCCTCGTACGCGAGGACCGTCCCGACCTGGGGCAGGAATCCGTTCTCGGGATCCTCCGCGTAGAGGCGCGCCTCGATCGCGTGCGCGACCGGCGCCGCCGGCAGGTCGAGGGGAAGCGGCTGGCCCGCCGCGACCGCGAGCTGGAGAGTGACGAGGTCGAGGCCCCACGCCTCCTCGGTGACGGGGTGCTCCACCTGGAGGCGCGTGTTCATCTCGAGGAAGTAGAACGAACCGTCGGCATCGAGGAGGAACTCCACCGTCCCGGCGTTGACGTAGCCCACTGCCCTGGCCGCCGCCACGGCCGCCTCGCTCATCCGCGCGCGCAGCTCCGGAGTCACCACGGGGGAAGGGCTCTCCTCGACGACTTTCTGGTGGCGGCGCTGGAGCGAGCACTCGCGCTCGCCGAGCGCCACGACGCGGCCGTGAACGTCGCCGAAGACCTGGATCTCGATGTGACGGGGGTGCTCGAGGTACCTCTCGGCGTAGAGCGTCGGGTCGCCGAAGGCGGCCTCGGCCTCTCGGCGGCACGACGCGATCGCCGCGGCGAGCTCCCCTTCCGACCGGACGACACGCATCCCCTTGCCCCCGCCGCCGGCCGAAGCCTTGATGACGAGCGGGAACCCGATCGCGGCGAGGGGTGTCGGCGAGAGGTCGTGCGAGCCGGGAACGACCGGAACGCCCGCCGCCTTCATCCGCTCCCGCGACGGGACCTTCAGACCCATCGCCTCCATTGCCGTGGGAGGAGGCCCGATCCAGACCAGCCCGGCGTCGAGGACGGCGCGGGCGAACGCGCCGTTCTCGGAGAGGAACCCGTAGCCGGGATGGACGGCGTCGGCCCCCGTGGCGCGCGCGGCGTCGAGGATCTTCGCGGCGACGAGGTACGACTCCCGGGCCGGTGCCGGGCCGAGGACGACGAGCTCGTCCGCGAGGCGCGCGTGGCGTGCGCCGACGTCGGCCTCCGACGCGACGGCGACCGTCGCGAGTCCCTGCGTCCGGCAGGCCGTGAGGACGCGGACGGCGATCTCGCCCCGGTTCGCGACGAGGACCTTTCGGAACGGGCGCGCGTTCACGGGACGCTCCGCTCGGTCCAGGACGGGCTGCGGCGCTCCAGGAACGCCCGCATCCCCTCCTGCCCTTCCGCCGAAGCGCGACGCGTCGCGATCACCCCCGTCGCCTCCTCGAGCGCCTCGTCGAGAGGCAGGCGACCCATCCGCCGCGCGAGGTCCTTCGAGACGGCGAGGGCCTCGGGCCCGCCGAGAAGGAGAGCGTCGACGACGCGATCGACCTCGGCGTCGAGCGCCGCTTCCGGCACGACGGCGTGGACGAGGCCGGCGCGAAGCGCTTCCGCCGCGGAGAACCTCTCGCCCGTCAGGAACCAGCGCCGGGCGTGCGACTCGCCGATCTTCCGGACGACGAACGGGGAGATGACGGCCGGCACGATGCCGAGCCGAACCTCCGTCGTCCCGAAAAGCGCGTCTTCCGCCGCGACGGCGACGTCGCAGACGGCCACGAGGCCCGCTCCGCCACCCAGCGCGGCCCCCTGGACGCGGGCGACGACGGGCCTGGGGCAGGTGTCGACGCGGCGGAACATCTCCGCGAGGGCCGCGGCGTCGCGCCGGTTCTCCTCGGGCCCGTACGAGACCATCCTCTTCATCCAGGAGAGGTCGGCTCCGGCGCAGAAGGACCGGCCCTCCCCGGCGAGGACGATCGCGCGGACGGTGTCGTCCGCGGCCAGCATCCCGAACGCTTCCGTCAGCCTCGCGATCAGGACGTCGTCGAAGGCGTTCCTCAGGTCGGGCCGGTCGAGAACGACGCGCGCGACGCCGGGCCGTGGCCGCTCGACCCGGAGCGGTGACGTCACTTCATCACCTCGATCGTCCCCGAGCCCTCGAGCGGGATCTTCACGTCGCCCGTCCCGAGCTTGACGACGAGCTGCCCGGTCAGGCGGCCCGAGAGCCTTCCGCCGGACACCACCGCCTTCCCCGCGGCCGCGATCGCCGCGGCGTTGCCGACGGTGAGCGGCAGGGCGATCTCGTTTTCGCGTCCCGGCCGGACGAGGAGGCCCTGCCGGCTGCCCCGGGCGACCTCGCGGCCGTCGGACGACAGCTCATACCGGACGCTGCGCAGCGCCACGTCGAAGCGGAACGGGTTGAAGACGGCGATCCGCGCCTCGCCCTTCGACTCCGCGAGACCGATCCCCGAGAGGCGGGCGCCGGCGAAGCGGACGAAGGTCTCCGCGAGGTCGCGGCCAGCGACGAGATCGGAGGTTCCCGGGCGGAGCGCCCCGGCGGCATCGACCGTCACCGCGGTTCCCGCCTCGCCCGAGAGCGTCCCCTTCAGCGTGACGGGAACGGCGGTGGCGCTTCCGCGGTCGAGGAGCCCCTTCGGCAGCGAGCCCAGCTCGAGGTCGACGAGGAACGTGGCGTCCCACCCGGACCCGGAGGGCTGCACGGCGACCTGGACGGGGCCCTTCAGCGGCAGGGGGACACCCCACACCGTCGCGTCTCCGCGGAAGGTCTGCCTCGCGCCCCGGGCCGCGGCCGTCAGGTTCGCCCTCACGAAGAGAAACGCCTTCTGCCGGGTCAACGACGTGACCTCGACCGCGCGGATGGTTCCTCGCCGGGGCGCCGCGGCCGCGGGCAGGGCGAGAACGAAAAGGACGAGGGAGAGGGCGAGCGCGGGGATTCGTCTCACGTGTCGACTCACATCCGGAAGACGCCGAAGGGCGTCGCGGGAATCGGTGCGTTGTGGCAGGCCGAGAGGGCGAGAGCCAGCACGGTCCGCGTCTCGGCCGGGTCGAGAACGCCGTCGTCCCAGAGACGCGCCGTGGCGTAGTACGGGCTTCCTTCGGCCTCGTACTTCTCGAGCGTCGGTCGCCGGAAGGCGGCATCCTCTTCCGGGCTCATCGGCGGCTGTCCCTGGCGCTCGCGCTGGTCGTTCTTCACCGTCGCCAGGACGCCGGCCGCCTGCTCTCCACCCATGACGCTGATCCGCGCATTCGGCCAGCTGAAGAGAAACGGGGCTGGTAGGCGCGGCCGCACATGCCGTAGTTGCCGGCGCCGAACGAGCCGCCGACGAGGAGCGTCAGCTTCGGGACGGCGGCGTTCGCGACGGCGTGGACCATCTTCGCCCCGTCCTTGGCGATGCCACCGTGCTCGTAGGCCTTCCCCACCATGAAGCCCGTGATGTTCTGGACGAACAGGAGCGGCACCCGCCGCTGGCAGGCCATCTCGATGAAGTGCGTTCCCTTGAGGGCCGACTCCGAGAAGAGGATGCCGTTGTTGGCGAGGACCCCGACCGGGAGCCCCGCGATCCGCCCGAAGCCGCAGACGAGCGTCGCCCCGTAGCGCGGCTTGAACTCGTGCAGGCGCGAGCCGTCGAGGAGCCGCGCCAGGACCTCGCGGATCTCGAGCTGCTTCTTCAGGTCCCGGGGAAGGACGCCGTAGAGCTCCTCCACCGGATAGAGCGGGTCCTCCGCGGGCGCCAGATCGCCCGAGAACGTCTTCGTGGTGTTGAGGCGCGCGACGATCTCGCGGACCATCTCGAGCGCCTCGGCGTCGCTCCCGGCGAGGTAGTCGGCGACGCCGGAGATCCGGGTGTGGACGTCTCCGCCGCCGAGCTCCTCGGACGTGACCGTTTCTCCGGTGGCCGCTTTGACCAGTGGTGGACCCGCGAGGAAGATCGTCCCCTGACCCTTCACGATGACGACCTCGTCCGACATCGCCGGAACGTACGCCCCGCCCGCGGTACAGGAACCGAGAACGGCCGACACCTGCGGAATGCCCGCGGCCGACATCCGCGCCTGGTTGTAGAAGATCCGTCCGAAGTGGTCGCGGTCGGGGAAGACCTCGGCCTGGAGCGGCAGGAACGCCCCGCCGGAGTCGACGAGGTAGATGCACGGCAGGTGGTTCTCCAGCGCCACTTCCTGTGCGCGCAGGTGCTTCCTGACCGTGATCGGGAAGTACGTTCCACCCTTCACGGACGGGTCGTTCGCGACGACCATCACGTCCCGCCCCGACACGCGGCCGATGCCCGTCAGGAGGCCCGCGCCCGGAGCCTGCCCGTCGTACATCCCGTCGCCGGCCAGGGGCGAGAGCTCGAGAAACGCCGTGTCGTGGTCGAGGAGGCGCTCGATGCGCCCACGGACGGAGAGCTTCCCGAGCTCGGCCTGACGCGCGGTGCCTTTCGATCCGCCGCCCTCCCGGGCCGTCGCGACCCGGTCTCGCAGCTCGCGGGCGAGCGCCTCGTGGTGCTCGCGGTTCCGTCGGTACTCGTCGGAGGTGGGGTCGATCCGGCTGGCGAGAACGTCGCTCACGGCGGCGATTCTAGCGGCGCGCCCCGTTTCTTCGGGGCTTTCGTCCCCGTCCCGTCCGAGCCGCTCTCCTGCCGGCGCGCCCGGAAGGGGCTCAGGAGGCGGCGATCGCCTCCAGGGGCCTGCGCAGCGCGCGCACGGACTCGATGACGGTCGTGGTCGGGGTCCCCGGGGGGAAGATCGCCTTGACGCCCGCTGCGGTCAGCCCGGCGATGTCCCGGTCGGGAATGATTCCTCCGACGACGACCGAGACCCCTTCGGAGCCCCTGCGGGTCAGCGCGGCGATGACCTCGGGAACGAGAACGTTGTGGGCCCCGGAGAGGATGGAGAGGCCGACGACGTCGACGTCCTCCTGCACGGCTGCCGCAGCGATCTGCTCGGGCGTCTGCCGGAGGCCCGTGTAGATGACTTCCATCCCGGCGTCGCGCAGGGCACGCGCGACGACCTTGGCACCGCGGTCGTGGCCGTCCAGTCCGGGCTTGGCGATGAGGACTCTGAGTGGTCTTGCCGTCATGACGAGCGAATTCTAACCGGCGTCCGCCGCCGTTCCTGCTAGATTCACGGGGTGCGGCGCCGGATCGGAGAAATCCTCGTCGGAGGAAGGGCGGTCTCGGCCGAGCTGAGAGACCGGGCGCTCGCCCAGCAGGTTCGCCAGCGCGGGCGCCTCTGCACGAACCTCCTCGAGCTGGGAGGAATCCGTGAGGATCTCCTCCTGCGGGCCCTCGCCGTGCAGCACGGAGTGGCCACCTGCACACCCGAGGACCTCGTCGAGATCCGTCCCGATATCCTCCGCCTCGTCCCGGGCAAGCTCGCCGCGAACCTCTTCGTGGTCCCCTTCCGGCGGCTCGGCCGAAACCTGTCTCTCGCGATGCGGGACCCCAGGGACCTTCCCGCCCTCGACGAGATCTCCTTTCTCACCGGTCTCGCCATCAGTCCGTTCGTCGCCCTCGACCTCCGGGTGCAGGTCGCCCTTTCGAAGTACTACGGGGTGTCCATCGACGCGCGCTACCCGGAGCTGGCCGCGCGGATCGAAGCGGGAAACGGCATGGTCGCCGTGGCGCCGCCGAAGACGCCGAAGCCGTTCTTGCGTTCGTCGTCCGCCGTCCTCCGGCCGCTCCCCGCCGGGACCGCCGCCGGACCGGCCCCGCGTCCGTTCCAGGAGCCTCTTCCGTTCGAGGCCGCCGAGCCCTCTTCGGTCGTGTCGCCCGACCCCGCCGAGTTGCCGTCTCCCCCGCGGCTCACGGCGACTCCGGTCACCGAGATCGAGCTCGGCGAGCACGAGGAGCGGAATCTCCGAACGGCCGTCGGGATCCCAGCCGACCCTCCCGAGCCGACGAGCGCCGTCGGCGGCGAGGAGACCGCACCCCTCGTGGAGGAGGAAGCTCCGGCCGACCTCGTCGCGAGCCTCTCGGGAGCGGAATCGCGGGACGATATCGCCACTGCCGTTCTCGGCGAGGCCAGCCGGCTCCTCCATCGCGCCGCCCTCTTCATCGCGCAGGCCGATCGCGTCATCGGCTGGGCCGCCGTGCCCGAGCCCCCCGACGGGCTTCGGTCCTTTTCGATCACCTTCTCGGAACCGTCGATCTTCGCCTCGCTGCGCAACACCGACGGTTTCTACGTCGGTCCCTGCCCGGACCTTCCCGGGAACCGCCGGGTCCTCGAGGCGCTCGGTGCCGCTTTTCCGACCGTCGTCGCTGCGGTGCCGGTGACCCTGAAGGGGAAGAGCGTCCTGTTCCTTCTCGGCGAGGCCCGACCAGGAGAAGCTCCTCCGAAAGCGATGGAGCTCAAGCGTCTCGGAGCGCTCACGGCGATCGCCCTCGAGATCCTCCTGCTCAAGAACCGGCTTCGCAGCCTCTAGACCCGACTTGATTTACACTTCGCTCGAATGATCAAGAACGACCTCGTCAACCGCGTGACCGAGGAGACGGGCGTCGCGAGGATCAAGGCGGCCCGCGCCGTCGAGACGATCATCGAGACCATGCGGCACTCCCTGGCGTCGGGTGGACGCATCGAGCTGCGCGGTTTCGGGGTCTTCCTCGTCAAGCGGCGCAAGAAGGGGATCGGCCGGAACCCCAAGCGCCCGGACGAGCAGGTCGAGATCCCGCCCGGCTTCACCATCCGCTTCAAACCCGGGAAGGAGCTTCGCGACCTGATGACGGTCGAGGAGCCGGCGGCCGACCCGGTCGCAGCCTCCCCGGAGCAGGCCTGAACAGCTCCGGCCCACCCCTCCCCCCGGCGCCGTATACCGAGCCGCCCCTCCCACCGCTTCCCGTCGCCTTCCCCCTCCCCGCCACGGCCCATCCTGCATCGCGTCCCCGCCCTGAACGGTGGTGGCTTCACGCCCTGCTTCTATTGCTGACCTTCGCGACGACGACGTTCGTCGGGATTCAGCTGGCCGCGGGGTACGACCCGCGACTGGCGCTCGTGGACGCCCGCTCCGGGCTCCTCGGGATCACGCCGGCACTGATCCTGGCCGGCCTGGGTTACTCGGTCCCGCTCCTGCTCATCCTCCTCGCGCACGAGCTCGGGCACTACCTCGCGTGCCGGCGGTACGGCGTCGACGCCTCGCCGCCGTTCTTCCTGCCCTTCCTTCCGATCGTTCCGCTTCCGGGAACGTTTGGAGCCTTCATTCGCGTGAGGGAGCCGATCCGCGACAAGAAAGTCCTCTTCGACATGGCGGTGGCCGGACCGATCGCCGGCTTCGTCGTGGCGATCCCGTTCGCCGTGTACGGGATCCTCCACACCCGGCTCAACTTCGAGCCGCTCGGAGAGGGAACCATCTTTTTCGGGTACCCGCTCGCGATGAAGGCCCTTCAGCTCCTCCTGACGGGGCACACCTTCACGAGCGTCCACGTCGTCGAGCACCCTGCTTTCATGGCGGCGTGGTGGGGCTTTTTCGTCACGGCCATCAACCTGATCCCGGCGGGCCAGCTCGATGGCGGCCACACGCTCTACGCGGTGTTCGGCCGGCGCCACAGGCACTTCCGGTGGCCCGTCCTCGCCGCGCTCGTCGCCCTGGGGTTTCTCTACACGGGCTGGTGGGTCTGGGCCGGCATCGTCCTCGTGCTGACGGGCCTGCGTCACCCCCAGGTGTACGACGAGGACACGCCCCTCGACCCGTTCCGCAAGTGGATCGCGGCAGCCGTCCTCCTGATCGCGGTCCTGAGCTTCGTCCCGGTGCCGATTCGCGATTCAGGGGATCGGACGCCGCTTCGTCCGCCACGTGAAGGTCGCGGGACCGTCGTTCACGAGCTCGACCTCCATGGACGCCCCGAAGCTCCCGGTCTCGACCGCGACACCCGAGGCACGCAGGACCGCGAGGTAGCGCCCGAAGAGCGGCCGCGCCTCGTCGGGGCGAGCGGCCCCCTCGAAGCCGGGCCTTCTCCCGCGTGAGAGGTCGGCTCCGAGCGTGAACTGGGAGACGGCAAGGACCGCTCCCCCCGCCTGGGTCACGTCCAGGTTCATCTTCCCCTGATCGTCCTCGAAGACCCTCAGCTCGACGGTCTTCCGTGCCGCCTCGTCCATCGTGTCGGTACCGTCTCCGGGCTCGACGCAGGCGAAGACGAGGAGACCGCGGCCGACCTCCCCCACCGTTACACCGGAGACCCGAACGGCGGCACGGGAGACGCGCTGCAGGAGCAGGATCACCCGGCCATTCTCGCAGCCGGACGATCCGGGCGCCCCGAAAGCCTCTGATATCCTCGCGCGCCATTCAGATTCGGAAGTGGAGGAGGACAACCCATGGCGGGTTCCGTGAACAAGGTCATCCTCGTAGGCCACCTCGGAGGAGATCCGGAGATCAAGGCGCTGCCGTCCGGCTCCACGATGGCCAAGCTGAGCCTCGCGACGTCCGAGAGCTGGACCGACAAGACGAGCGGCCAGCGCCAGGAGCGGACCGAGTGGCACAAGGTGGTCGTGATGGACCCCAAGCTCGCGCAGATCTGCGAGCGCTACCTGTCGAAGGGGCAGCTCGTCTACATCGAGGGCTCCATCCAGACCCGCAGCTGGGACGACAAGGAGAGCGGGCAGAAGAAATACATGACGGAGATCAAGGCGCGCGAGATGCGCATGCTCGGAGGCAGGCCCGACGGCACCCGCGGCGCCGCCGCCCCCGCCGGCACCGGCACGCCCGAGCCCTCCGCCGAAGACCCCGACGACAGCGTGCCGTTCTAGAGCGGAAACGGGCCGTCGAAGCTCCGCGAAACGCGCGGCTTCGCCAGCTCCGCGAGCCACGATTCCACCTCGGCCCGGAGCGCGTCCCACGCCTCCGGGCCGAATGGCGTCCGGGGGAAGCTGTCGGCGCGCCTCCTGAGGGCCGCGATCCGGGCGAGCGGCCCGGGGTCCTCTGAAAGGCCCGCTTCTTCGAGCCGGTCGGCCGCGGCGACGGCTTCGGCGAGGCTGCCGGAGACGACGAGGACGTCGCATCCGGCACGTGCCGCCTCCAAGGCGCGGTCGGAATGGCTCCGGGCCGAGAGAGCGCCCATCCCGAGGTCGTCGGAGTAGACGACGCCGTCCCAGCCGATCCGCTCCCTCAGGATCGCGTGGATCCGGGGTGAGAGCGACGCAGGGGTCTCGTCGCCCGTGAAGCCGGGGTAGGCCCCGTGACCCACCATGACTCCGTCGGCGGCGCGCGCGAGCTTCGTGAACGGGGCGACGTCGGTCACCATCAGGTCGACGTCGTGGGCGTCGACGACCGGGAGCGATACGTGGGAATCGACCGGGCCGCGCCCGAGGCCGGGGAAATGCTTGACGCACGACGCGACGCCGGCGCGCGCGAGACCGTGAAGGAACACCATGCCCGCGATGACGACGTCCTCGGCGTGGAATCCGTAGCAGCGCCCCGCCAGGACGACGGCTCCTGTCCCGGGTTGCGAAAGGTCGAGGACCGGGGCGAAGTCGACGTCGAAGCCGAGGAGCCGCGCCGCGCGGCCCATCAGGTACGCGCACTCCTGGATCCGGTCGACGCCCTTGTCCGCGAGCGAGCCCGCGGACGGGAAGGCGACCCCGAGCAGCGGACCGATCCGGTCGACGGGTCCCCCTTCCTGGTCGACGAATAGAAGCGGAGAGGGATCGCAGGCAGCCCGGATCTCCTGAACGAGAGCCGCGGCCTGGGTGGCCGATTCGAGGTTGCGCGGGAAGAGGATCACGCCGAGCGGCCGGCGCTCCGACAGGAACGCGCGTTCGTCCGGGGTGAGCCCGGGGCCTTCGAGGCCGACGACGAGACGGGGGGCTAGGCTCATTCCGCTCCTTCCAGCCGCGCCCGGAGCGACGCGAGGACGTTCAGCGCCGCGAGCGGCGTGAGGGTGTCGAGGTCGAGCCGGCGGAGCGCGTCGACGACGACCTCCTCCTGGCCCCGGAACAGGTCGAGCTGCACGTCGGACGGAGGCGGAGCGCCCGCGTGCTCGGCCAGGCGCGGCCGCCCGCCGACGTCGAGCTGCTGCTTCTCGAGGTTCCCGAGGATCTCCTTCGCCCGCTCGGTCACCGTGGCGGGAATACCCGCGAGCCTGGCCACCTGGACGCCGTAGGAGCGGTCGGCGACCCCGTCCACGACCTTCCGGAGGAAGACGACCTCGCCCTTCCACTCCTTGACCGCCATCGTCCGGTTCTTCACGCCGGGGCGCACGAGGGCCAGCTCGGTGAGCTCGTGGTAGTGCGTCGCGAAGAGGACCCGCGCCGGAGCGCCGGGCGTGTCGTGGAGATGCTCGGCGATCGCCCAGGCGAGCGAGAGGCCGTCGAACGTCGCGGTGCCGCGCCCGATCTCGTCGAGGACGACGAGGCTGCGCAGGGTCGCGTGCCTGAGGATGTGCGCCGTCTCGGCCATCTCGGTGAGGAAGGTCGACTCGCCCCGGGCGAGGGAGTCGGACGCCCCGACGCGCGTGAAGATGCGGTCGCAGAGGCCGACGGTCGCCATCGACGCCGGAACGAACGAGCCCGCGTGGGCGAGAAGGACGATGAGGGCGTTCTGCCTCAGGTACGTCGACTTGCCCCCCATGTTGGGCCCCGTGAGGATGACGACGCGGGCGTCGCCTCCCAGGTCCGTGTCGTTGGGGACGAACGGCTCGCGCCGGCGGAGCGCCTCGACGACCGGGTGGCGCCCGCCTTCGACCGCGAGCACCGGCTCGGCGACCATGCGGGGCCGGCACCAGCGCTCGGCGCGGGCCACGCCCGCAAGGGAGGCGAGGACGTCGAGCAGGCCGATCGCCGAGGACAGCGCCCCCACGGCGGCGGCTTCGGCCGTCGCGGCGTCGCAGAGTTCGCGGAAGATCTCCGCCTCGCGCTCGGCGAGCCGCTCGTCGGCCGACCGGAGCTTTTCGTCGAGCGCGACGAGCTCGGCCGTGGCGTAGCGCTCGACCGACGCGAGCGTCTGCCTCTTCACCGCGTCCTCGGGGATCTTCGCCCTCGCCGATCCGGGCACCTCGAAGACGTGCCCGAAGACCTGGTTGAACTTCACGCGGAGCGTCGGGATGCCGCGCCGGCTGCGCTCCGCCGCTTCCAGCGCGCCGAGCAGCGTCGCGGCGTCGAGGCGGAGCCTCCTGAGAGCGTCGACGGCCTCGTCCGCGCCGTCGCGGACGAGGCTGCCCTCCTTGGCGGAGACGGGAGGCGCTTCGACGAGCGTCGAGGCGAGCCGCGCCGCGAGGGCGTCGGGAATCCCGGACGGATACGCCGCCCCGCCGGGCGTCAGGAGCGTGGAGACGGAGCCCTCCAGAATCGGTCCGAGCGCCGCGGCCCGGGCCAGGCCGAGGCCGAGGGCGCCCAGGTCCCTCGGCGTCCCGCTTCCGACGGCGACGCGGGCGAGGAGCCGCGGAAGGTCGGGTAGCGTCGCGAGAGCCGCACGCAGGGGCTCGAGGCGCGACGGGGTGGAGACCAGGTCCTCGACGGCGTCGAGGCGCTCCTCGATCGCGTCCTTGGCGCCCGGCGGCTGCTCGAGGATGCGGCGCAGGGCGCGCGCCCCGAAAGGAGTCCCGGTCCGGTCGACGACGGACAGGAGGGTTCCCGTACGCCCCCCGTCCCGGAGCGAGCGGAAGAGCTCGAGGTGCCCCTGCGTCACGGCGTCCACGACGAGGCCCTCGCCGGCCGACCCGGTCCTGAGCGAGGTGACGTGGGCGCAGTCGGCCTTCTGCGTCGAGCGGGCGTAGGCGAGGACGGCCGCGGCGGCGTCGACGAGCGGGCCGGATGGAGGGAGCCCGAACCCGGCGAGCGTGGAGGTCCGGAAGTGCCCCTGCAGGAGGTCGGCGGCGCTCGGCCCACGCGGCGATTCCGAGGGGAGGACCGACAACACCGGGGCTTCCGGGCCGAGCGGCTCCAGCAGGCGGGTGACCGCCTCCCGCTCGGACGGAAAGGCCACGAGCTCGCGCGCCGTCCGCCGGGAGAGCATCTCGCCAGGCGTCGCTCCGTCGAGACGCATCACGAGGAACTCGCCCGTCGAGAGATCCAGGTAGGCGAGGGCCGGCGCTTCACCCGAAAGGACGATGGCCGCGAGGTCGTTCGCCTGCCGCGCGTCGAGCCGATCCGGGTCGACGAGCGTCCCGGGCGTGATGACGCGGACGATGGCGCGGGCGACGAGGGACTTCCCTTTCTGGGGCGCCTCGGTCTGCTCGGCGATGGCGACCTTCCGGCCCGCGCCGACCAGCCGTGCGACGTAGGCCTCGAGCGCGTGGTGCGGGACCCCGCACATCGGAGCCTCGACGTCGGTATCCCGGTGACGGGCGGTCAGGACGAGGCCGAGGAGCGGTGCGGCTTCCTCGGCGTCCTCGAAGAACATCTCGTAGAAGTCGCCGAGCCGGTAGAGGAGGATCGCGTCCGGAACCTCCCTCTTCAGCGCCCAGTACTGCTCGAGCATCGGGGTGGTCCGCATCGGAAGGGGGGCGATCCTAGCAGGGCCGCAGCGGGGCCGAGCAGTCCGCTGGAAATCCCGGCTCCCTGCTACGATTGCGGCTACGCCGATGAGGCTCCTCGCCATCGACACGGCGACCCCGCACCCGTCCCTCGCCGTTGCCGTGGACGGCTCGGCGCCGCGGACGGTCGAGCTGCCGCGGCTTGGAGCCGAGGCTCTCGCGCCGGCCGTCGCTTCGCTGCTTTTCGACCTGGGGCTCGTTCCGCGAGACCTCGACCGGATTGCGGTCGTTTCGGGCCCCGGCTCCTTCACGGGGCTCCGCTCCTCCCTGGCCTTCGCCCGCGGCCTGGCCCGGGCGACCGGCGCCCTTCTCGTCCTCGTCCCGACGTTCGTCGCGGCGTCCGAGACGATCCCAGCCCCACCCGAGGCGGACTTCTTCCTCGACGCGCTGCGCGGTGAGGTCCACCGGCGGCGCCGCCGGAACGGGTCCCTCCTGCCAGAGGAGGAGCGCCTGAACCGCGAGACCGCACTGTTCGAAGCCGATCGCGACGGGGCTGCGGGAATCGATCTCGGGTCGTCGGCCCTTCTGCTCGCACCCGCTGCGATCTCGCTGGCCCGTCGCGCCCCGGCGGAGGAGCAGGGAGCGCTTGCCTATGGCCGGCTCCCGGCCGCCGTCGAACGTTTCGGCACCGGGGAGACGTCGTGAACGCGCTCGCAGAGACGCTCACGCTCCGGGATGCGCGCCTCACCGACATGGACGCCGTGGCGGAGCTGGAGCGGATCTCCTTCCCGGTGCCCTGGAAGCGGGAGTTCTTCGCCTCGGAGGTGGGGCAGGCCCACCGTTTCAACCGGGTCGTCCGCGCCCCCGGCGGGATCCTCGCGGGCTACGTCTTCTGCGCGTTCGCCGGAGGCGAGATCCATGTCAACAAGATCGCGGTCGACCCCCTCTATCGCCGCCGGGGAGTCGCCCGGCTGCTGATGAAGGACGTCCTCGACTTCTCCGCCCGGATCGTGGCCGAGGAGATCTATCTCGAGGTCCGCCCTTCGAACGTTCCGGCACGCAACTTCTACATGGCGCTCGGGTTCCGGGATGTCGGAAGGCGCCCCCAGTACTACGCCGACGGCGAGGACGCGCTCGTCATGTCGCTGTTTCTGACAGTGCCGAGTCCTTCACCTTGACTCTGCCCCTTCGAAAAAGGGAGACTCGCCGCGGCTCTTTCGAAATTCACTTCGAGGAGGTGTTCATGCCGACTTTGACCGAAGAGTTGAAGCGCGAGCTGGCCCAGACCCACGAGGAATTCAAGAACCTCGTCCGAACCCATCACGACTTCGAGAAACGGCTTGCCGAGCTGGCGTCCAAGACGTTCCTTTCCTCCGACGAGGAGGGCGAGGAAAAGCGCCTGAAGAAGCAGAAGCTGATCGTGAAGGACAGGATGGAAGAGATCGCTCGTGAGCACAGGGCCCGGGTTGGAGCGCCCCATTAGGACCAGCTCGCGCTCGACAGGAACGGTCCCGTCGACACACCCATGACTGGAACCTCCCAGGAGGTTCAGCGCCGCGGCGTTCGCCGCGGCGTTTACGTCATCCCGGCCCTCTTCACGGTCGGGAACATCTTCTGTGGGTACCTGTCCCTCGACGCGACGGTCCACGGCCGGTTCGACCTCGCCGCGGGGCTCATCTTCCTCGCCGGCTTCCTCGATTCACTCGACGGTCGGGTCGCGCGGATGACGGGCTCGACGTCGGCGTTCGGCGAGCAGCTCGACTCGCTCGCCGACGTTCTCTCGTTCGGGCTCGCCCCTGCATTCCTCGTCTACCACTGGGCCCTGGCGGGCTACGGCCGGATCGGCCTCTTCGCCTCGTTCCTCTTCCTCGTCTGCGGGGCGTGCCGGCTCGCGCGGTTCAACGTCCAGCTCAACGTGGTCGACAAGCGGTGGTTCGTGGGCCTGCCCATTCCGGCCGCAGCGGGCGCCCTCTGCGGTCTCATCTGGGTCCTGCCGGAGCCGCTCCCCGACCCGCGGATCGCGGTGGCGTTTCTCGGCATCACGCTGCTGCTCGGTTTCCTGATGGTCTCGACCTTCCGCTACCGCTCCTTCAAGGACGTGGACCTCCGCTCCCGGCGTTCAGCTCGCCTCGTACCGCTCCTCGGCTTCCTGGTCGCGGCCGTGGCGGCGTGGCGCCCGGACGTCTGCCTGGCCGGGATCGCTCTGATCTACGCCCTCTCGGCCCCGGTCGCGCGTGTCGTGACGGCGCTGATTCCCCACCGAACGCCTCCGGCGGCCGGGGTGACGTCGTGAGAGGTCTGTCCGTCGCCGTCGTGGACCCCGGCACTCTCGTCGGCCGCGACGTGAAGGCCGTCCTTCGCGAGCGCGGATTTCCGGCCGCTCACCTCCACCTCTTCCAGTCCGACGACCCTTCCTCGGGCCTGCTGACCGAAGACGACGGGGAAGCCGCCTACGTGGCCGCGCTCGAGCCGGACAGCCTCTCCACCTGCCAGATCGCATTCTTCTGCGGCTCTCCCGCGGCGACCACCCGATTCCTGTCCGTCCGCTCACCCGATGCCTGCTTCGCCATAGACCTTTCGGGCCAGCGCGCTGCAGGAGCGTTCGTCGACGCCCTGCGCGGCACCCTCCCCTCTCCGCTTCCTTCGAGTGACCACCTCCTCCTGCGTGACCCGGCGGCCACCGTCCTCGCAGATGCCGTGGCCGCTCTCGACGGCCTCCTCCCCGTCCAGGCGGTGACCGTCGCGATCGACCGCCCCGCCAGCGAGCTCGGCAAGGACGCCCTCGACGAACTCTTCCAGCAGGCGATCGCCATCGCCTCATTCCGGAGCGTCCCGAAGGACCACCTCGGTGCGCAGTGCGCCTTCAACGTCTTCTCCCCCGCCGACGCGGACGCCTTCGAGGCCCGCGTGGCTGGAGACATCCGGGCCCTCCTCGGACGCGACCTTCCCATCGGCATCCTTTCGGCCCGGGCCAGCGTCTTCCACGGGACGACGCTGCGTCTGGAGATTCGCTTCGACGGTGAGGCGCCGGAGCACCGGACCGTTCGATCGGCGCTCCTGGCGACGGGCCGCGGCTTCGCCGAGCCCGACGTCGACGGGCCGGCCGGAGTCGTCGACGCCGCGGGGCGCGACGAGACTCTTCTCATCCGCTCGTCCAGCGCGGGCTCGACCGTTCGGCTGCTCCTCGCCTCCGACGACCTCAGGCGCCCCGGGGCGCTCCTGGCCGTGAGGATCGCCGAGGCGGCGGTCGCCGAAAGGGGCCTCCTCCCCGACGCCTGAGCAGCGCCCCCTCCTCAGCGTTTCTTCAGCTTCGGGATCGACGGCTGTTTCTTGGCCTTCTCTTTCGGCGCCTTCGTCGGTGAGGGCGGCGGCGAGATGGCCACTTCGGTCTCGGCCCCGGTGAGGGTTCGCCCGTCGGGCAGCGTCAGCTGATAGGACACGAAGGCCCGGGGCCGCCCGCCGGCGATCCGGATGGGGCCCACCACGTTCGCCTCCTCGGGCGCGAAGAAGTTCTCGAAGAGCCGGCAGGCCGTCGCCCGGCCGAACGGCGCCGGCTGCTTCATGTCGCGGGCCGAGGCGAAGATCTCGTAGCGGTCGAACTCGCCGGCGCCGAGGGCCGTGAAGACACCCCCCTCGAGCCGAATCGTGATCTGGTTGCCGAAGCGCGACAGCTCGCTCGGCGTCGGACCAGGGTTCGACACGCGCAGCCAGACCTCGCCGCCACGACCCGTCCCTTCCGCCGGCTCGACGGAGAGGCTCGGCTCCCATGGCTTTCCGGTCAGCAACGCGCGGATCGCCGGGTAGCCGCTGAGCCGTCCGTCTCGCGGAACGCCGTCCAGGAGAAAGACCCGCCCCGCGAGCTTTGGCGCGCTCCACCGGGAGGTCTCCGAGACGAGGCGCACGAGATCGGCGAACGGAAGGATGTCGAACCGGGCCCGGCCGCCATCCTCCGAGAGAACGCTCTTCGACCTCTCGTATCCGGCCCGGGGCTTGAAGTTGTAGATGCTGCCGGGCTCGCTCGAGAGGACGGCCGCGAAATCGAAATCGAGGTTGCGGTCCTCCGAGAGCTTGTCGATCTCGCCGTCGGCCAGACGGCGGGCTTTGGCGCCGACACCCGCGACTCCATAGCCCCCCGGGACGAACAGGAGACGGAACGGAATCGGGAACGACTTCGCCTCTTCCTGGGACATCTCCCGAACGAACGTATCGCTCGTCTCGGGACGGCGTCCGAACGAAAACACGAGGGCTTCGTCGGCGGCTCCTTCGAGCGGCTCCCACGTTCCCTCAGGTGCTCCCGGCAGGAGCGTGACCGAGACCGTCAGACCCTTCAACCGTGACTTGACGGCCGAGAGCGCCTTGGCCAGGGCGGGTGCGTCCGCCGGCGTCGGCAGGATGTGGATGTGGACACCCGAGACCTGGGCCCAGGATTTTGCTTCGGCGACCAGACGGACGGCACCGTCGGCCCACGTTTCGCCCACCAGCTCGGGCTGGGCCGTTCGCAGTGCCCCCTCGGCGCCCGGCTCACCCATCAGGACGAGGACGACCGGCCGTTGGATCGCGTTCGGCGGCGGAGGAAAAGGCCGAACCTGCCCTCCTCCCGTCAACGTCGCCGCTACGACGTAGAGCCGGCGGATCCCCATCGCGTCGAACTCGGGAGCAAGCTCCTCGGGGACGACCGCGGGAGCCTCCGCGAGGAAGAGCGCGTCCGTGCGGGGCGGTGGGGCTGAGGACCCCCGGCCGACGAGAGGCAGGCCCTTCTTGCACGCTCCGGCGCCGAGCGTGCCGAGCAGGAGCAGACCGACAGCGAGGCAGCGGACGTTCCAGGATTTCGAGAGCATTGTCGGAAAATGATATCAGCCGGCTGCCGGCAGAACGAAGCCGATCCGGAGCCCTCCCCGCGGAGAGCGTTCGGCAAGGAGGCGCCCGCCGTTCTCCTCTACGGCTCGCCGGGCAGCCGCCAGGCCCATGCCCGAGCCGCGTGACTTCGTCGAGAAGGACGGGTCGAAGAGCCGGTGCAGATCGGCCTCCGGCACCCCCGGTCCGTCGTCGTCGCAGGTCACCTCGACGCCCTCGACTCCTCCCGGCCAGGTGGCGGACCTCGCCCCGATCTCCACGGTTCCGCCCACCTGCTCGAGGGCCTCCACGGCGTTGAGGACGAAGTTCGACACGGCGTCCCGCAGCAGGGATCGGTCCACGAGGAGATCGGCCAGCCTCTCCGACGCACTCGAAGTGACCTTCACGGTCGCGTGGGCGGCGAAGTCCGACGCCACCTCAGCCAGGAGAGCGGCCAGCCCCTGTCCCTCGAGGCGGATCCTCTGCGGCGCCGCAGGGCTCGCGAAGCGGGAGAGACGGCCGGTTCGCTCCGTCAGGAGATCGACCTGCCGGAGGATCGTCGACGCCGCCTCCACGAGTCGCGCGGAATCGGGAGGGGCTCCACGACTCGCGCTTCGTGCGAGCCGCTCCGCCGTCAGCCGGATCGGAGTGAGGGGGTTCTTGATGTCGTGCGCCACGGCCCGGGCCGCCTCGACCCACGTCTCGAGCCGCTCGGCTCGTGTGAAGTCGGTAAGGTCCTCCAGAAGGAGAACCGTGCGGTGTCCCTCCGCGTCCGCCGGGAGGTCGGCCACGACGACACGCAAGACCGCATCCGTTCCCTCCGCGGGGAGAGCGACCCTGGTCTCGAACGGCCTCGCGTGCCCGAGAGCGGCCACGACGGGCGCGAAGCGTGCCTGTGCGAGCCGGTCGAGAATCCGGGCGCCGCCGGGGAGGAGGGCGTCGGCCGCCGGATTCGCGAACAGGATCCGCCCGTCCTCCTCACGGAAGAGAACCGCCGCCGGGGTCAGGCTTCCCAGGACGCTCACGGCGGATTCCCGCTCGCGCTCGAGGAGCTCCGTTCGTTCCCGGACCCTTTCGGACATCTCCCCGAACGCGTCGACCAGCCGCGCGAGATCGACCACCTCCGGTGTCCGGATCGGACCGGGCGGCTCACCGGCGCCGACGCGTTCGGCCGCGGCGACGAGATCTTCGAGGGGCCTGGAGAGCTCGAGCGCCCCGCGCCCCCCGACGGCGAGGGCTCCCAGCGCGACGGCGACCGCGAGGAGGACGAGCGCATCCACGGCCTCGCGCCCCGCAGGGTCCTCGCCGAGCACGACGGCCAGGGTCGTCCTCTCTTCCCTCGAGAGCGTCACCGCCGCTTCCGCGACTCTCCTGGCGCCCTGCCGGACCGGGGCCCGGATCGCCGCGGCTTCGCTGGCGCCATTCGCGAGTCCGGCCGCGACGAGCGAGGCGAGGCGTTCCGGAGCCAGCCCCGCTGCCACGGGGACGGCCCGCGACGCCGCGGCGAGGGCGCCGTCACGATAGAGGAGCAGATCCACGCCGACCACCGACGCCGCCCGGTTCAGCTCGGCGGGCGACGGCGTCCCCTCCAACCGATCCTCGAGGAGGCGGCGGCCCTCCGTCAGGAGCTGGAGGGCGTGCTTCTCCGTCGCACGGGCGGAGGAGCGATCCAGCGCGGTGCGGACCATCACGGCGCCGGCCGCGAGGGGCGCGGCGCCCGAGACGAGAAGGGCGAGCGCGAGACGCCCCCGGAAGGTGCCGAAGAGACGCACGCGCGACCCGGCGGGCCGCTTCGCGCGGGCGCGGACGACGACCGCGACATCTCCTCCGATGAGGAGGACGAGGGCGAACGGCAGGACCATCTCGGCAGCGGCGATCGCCGAACCGAGGGCGAAGACCGGCGTTGCGACCTCGATTCCCCATCCGACGAACCCGGTTCCCTCACTCCGGACCGTCGTCCTCCAGCGGCGCCCTCCCGATACCTCGGCTCCCCACGCGGACCCGTCCCGTCGGGCCGCGGCCAGTAGCGGCCCGGACAGATCGGATCTCTCGAGACGCCCGCGTCCCAGGGGCCGTCCCGCACCGTCGAAGTCGATGCGCTCGACGGGCCGGTCCGCATGGGCCGGCTCGCCGAGCAGGGCGACGAGCAGAGGGTCCTCCTCGTCCGCATCGGGCCAGGGCACCCGGGACAGCACGCCGACTGTGCCGGCGACGGGAAGCCTCAGGCCGATCGCCGTCCCTCTCCCCTCGTCTCCGGGCCGCATCGTCCCGAAGGACGAGAGGACCCGGCCGTCGTCGTCGCGGACGGTGAGGAGATCGCCCGACTCGGGGAAGCCTGCGGTACGTCCGCGGACCCAGAGAGCACGCGCGAGGTCGCTCATCTGCGTGCCGTTTCCGCCGGGAGTCCAGGGCTGCAGTTCGTGGGCAGCGATCCGTTCCTCCCAGGCCGCGGGACCCTCCTCTTCCAGCCGTTCGCGGTCGAGGTTCGACCGCGACGCGGTCCGCTCGAGGCGCGCGTCGGTGGCGACGATCCGCCCCAGCGAAGCCCCTGCCCCGGTGACGACGGCGCCCGCGCCGACGAGGAGCGCCACGGCGACCGCCCTGGAGAGGAGGTCCGACGTCCGGAACGCCGAGAGCCTCGCCGACAGGCTCACCGCCAGAAGCAGGCTCCCCAGGACGAGGAGACCCGTCGACACCCCGGTCGGTACGGCGAAGAACGACCAGACCGCGAGCGACAGTCCCGCCACACCCAGCGCGAGGGTCGACCGGTCCGCCCGGAATGCCGTCGCCGCGAGCAGGGCCGCAAGAACCAGCGCGGCGCTCGACAGGGCGACCAGCCCCGTAGACGCGAGGGGTGCCTCGGGCGGACCGGTGAACAGACCCATCCCGAGGAGGAGCGACGGCGCCGAACGTCCGCCCGCGAGGCTGAGAAAGACAGGAACGGCGGCAGCCGCCGCGGCGAGGAAACCGGCCACGAGTCGCCGGGCCTTTCCCTTCCCTTCCCAGCTCCCCCGCAGCAGCGCAGAGCGCACGAGGAGGAGCGCTGCGAGACCGGTCAGGCCCACGTCGACGGGCGTCGAGAGAAGACCGGACGGGTCGGGCAGGATCGGCGCGAACGGGCCCGTCTCAGCCGCCGGAACGGCCAGCAGGAGCAGGAGGCGTACCGCGACGGCGCCGGTGGCGTGAGCGCGCGCCACGAGCCCGAGCGTCCCGGCCGCCACGGCGCCCAGGAGCGCCCAGGGGTGGGCTGCGTCCCTCCGGACGTCGTCCTCTACGACCGCCCTCGGAGCGGGTTCGAGGGAGAGCGCCAGAAGGCGACTTGGCCTGGTCGAGGCGCGGACCCGGACCCGTCGCGCCGTCGGGCCGCCGGACAGGAGGTGCGTCTGGAGGACGTCGGGCCGGACGATTCCGGTCGGGAAACGGCGGGTCACGACGAGCCGCCCCTGTGCCTCCGGACTGCGACCGACCGGCCACTCGTACGACAGGGTCCCCTGGGTCACGCGGAACGCGGCCGAGAACCTCCCCACGCGCTCCGCCGAGGGCGCCGGCAGGTCTCCGGGCTCGCCGGCCCACGCCACGGCCGCACCCGTTCGGTCGAGCAGGACGACGCCCCAACCAGGATCCCGGGGAAGAGCAGACCCGAGGAGCGAGAAGAGCCGTCCCGGGCGAACACCTCCGCTCCCTCCCTCGACGATCTCGACGAGATCCGCGCTTCCCGCGAGCCGCTTGGCCGCCGCGGCAAGGCCCAAGGCGTCCTTCTCGAGGGCGCCGGCGGCCCGTTGCCGCAGGCGCTGGGCCCGGCGCGCCTCCGCGTCCTCCCGGAGCGGTCCGAGCCGCGCGACCAACGCTCCCGTCAGCCCTGCCGCGGCGAGGACGCCGAGGAGGAGCACGGCCGCGCGGCGGTTCTTCAACGGCGCATCGGGATCGCCACGCCGTGGGTCTCGGCGCAGGCGAGGGCGTCTTCGTACCCGGCGTCGACGTGGCGCACCACGCCCATCCCCGGATCGCTCACGAGGACCCTCTCGAGACGGCGGGCCGCCGCGTCGGTCCCGTCGGCGACGACCACCATTCCGGCGTGAATCGAGTAGCCGATGCCGACGCCCCCGCCGTGGTGGATCGACACCCACGTCGCCCCGGCCGCCGTGTTCACGAGCGCGTTCAGGAGCGGCCAGTCGGCGATGGCGTCGCTGCCGTCCTTCATCGCCTCCGTCTCGCGATTCGGAGAGGCGACCGAGCCACAGTCGAGGTGGTCGCGCCCGATGACGATCGGCGCCTTGACCTTTCCGGTCCTCACGAGCTCGTTGAAGGCGAGACCGGCCTTCTCGCGCTCGCCGTAGCCGAGCCAGCAGATCCGCGCCGGGAGCCCCTGGAAGGCGACCCTTTTCGCGGCCATGTCGAGCCAGCGCAGGAGCGCCGTGTTCTCCGGGAAGAGCTCGACGAGAGCCCGGTCGGTCGCGGCGATGTCGGCCGGATCGCCCGAGAGCGCGGCCCACCGGAACGGGCCCTTGCCCAGGCAGAAGAGCGGTCGAATGTACTTCGGGACGAAGCCCTCGATCTGGAACGCATCGGCGATGCCGGCTTTCACCGCCTGCGCCCGGATGTTGTTGCCGTAGTCGAACGTGACAGCCCCTCGTCTCTGGAGCTCGAGCATCAGCCTCACGTGCTCCCCCATCGACGCAACGGACCGGCGGCTGTACGCGGCGGGATCGGCGGCCCTCAGCTCGAGCGCGGCCTCGTAGCTCATCCCGTGCGGAACGTAGCCGTTCAGCTCGTCGTGCGCCGACGTCTGGTCGGTGAGCAGGTCGGGGACGACTCCCCGCTCCACCAGCCTCGCGAGGAGGTCGACCGCGTTCGCGAGGACTCCGATGGAGACAGCCTCCCTGGCGTCGCGCGCCGCCAGAGCCCGGTCGATGGCGGCGTCGAGGTCGTCGATCCTCTCGTCGCAGTAGCGGGTCTGAAGCCGGCGGTCGATCCGGTGGGCATCGACCTCGGCGACGAGCGCGGTACCTCCGCCCATCGTCACCGCGAGGGGCTGGGCCCCGCCCATGCCCCCGAGGCCGGCGGTCACGGCGAGGCGCCCGGCGAGGGACCCGTCGGGCGAACCGAGGTCACGCCGACCGGCCTCGGCGAACGTCTCGTAGGTCCCCTGCAGGATTCCCTGCGTCCCGATGTAGATCCACGAGCCGGCCGTCATCTGCCCGTACATGGTCAGGCCGAGAGCCTCGAGACGCCGGAACTCGTCCCACGTCCCCCATTTCGGCACGAGGTTGGAGTTGGCGATCAGGACGCGCGGCGCGTCCGCGTGCGTGCGGAAGACGGCGACGGGCTTGCCGGACTGGACGAGGAGCGTCTCGTCGTCGCCGAGCCGCTCGAGCTCGCGCAGGATCGCCTCGAGACAGGCCGGATTGCGCGCGGCTTTGCCAGAACCGCCGTAGACGACGAGGTCCTCGCGGCGCTCGGCGACGTCGGGGTCCAGGTTGTTCAGGAGCATCCGGTAGGGCGCTTCCGTCAGCCAGGAGCGGCAGCGGAGCGTCGTCCCGCGCGGGAGGGCCGGCGGGGAGTAGCGGGCGGGAGCGGACACGGTGCGCATGCTGCGGATGTTAGTCCCGGGTCGGGGGCGAGCGACGCCCGCGGGAAGCGTTTCGGGAGCCCGCACGACAGGGCTGGCAGCGTCTGACGCGCCGTGCTAGCGAACGGCTTCCTTGACACTCATTACGCGCTGCGTTATCTTTTCTTCACGATGAGCCACCGCCTCAGGGAGATCGTCCGGTACCGTAACCGGAAGCTGTACGAGAAGAGCGAGCGACGTTTCGTCACGCTCCACGACATCGCGCGGTGCATCGCCGAGGGGGATCGCGTCCGCGTGATCTCGGCCGACACGGGCGACGACATCACCGCCAGGATCCTCTCCCGCGCGCTCGCCTCCGAGCACGTCTCCATCCCCGCCTCCACGGACGCCATCGCCATGCTGCTGCGCGCGGGAAGCGACGCCGCCGAGACGGTCGCGGGCGTGGCGGAAAGGGTCGGCGCCGCCCGAATGGCCGGCGCCGTCAGAAAAGCCGCACAGCCCGAGAAGATCGCGGAGACCTTCGCTCCCGTGACGCGCCGCCTCGAGACGGCGCGCCACGACGTGGAACGGATCGTCGCCGGCCTCGTCGGCCGCGGACGCCTCTCCTGGGAGGAAGGCGCCCGCCTGAGGGACGACGTCGGCACGGTATTCCGGGAGAGCCTCTCCGACGTCGTCGCCCGCGTTCGCGATCTCGTCCGGAAGGTCTCTCCCTCCGCGTCACCTGCCGTCCACGCCGAGATCCAGGAGCTGGCGCGCCGTCTCGATCATCTCGAGGAGCTCGCCACCGCGTCGTTCCCCCTGGACGCTGCGTCCGCGAACCACACGAAGACCAACGGCAGGCCCTCGCCTGCCCGAACGAAGGAGAAGAAGAAATGATCAAGAAGGCCGCCCGCCGCGCCGCCCCCGCCCGAAAGACCCTGCCGTTCGACGTTCCGCCGCAGATCGACCGCGCCCTGAAGACCGCCGCGAACAGGGTCGACGCCGTCCGTGACGAGACGCGTACCGTTGCCGCGAAGGTGGAGAAGTCCGTCCGCGCGGCCGCCACGAACGTCCGGAAGACGGGCGAGACGATCGCGAAGGACCCGAAGCGCTTCGTCGAGGGTGTCGTGCGCGACGCGAAGTCGAACCTCGACACGGTCAAGGCCGACGTCTCCCGCGAGGCGGGGCGGATCGCCGACGAGGTCTCCCGCCGCGTCTCCGCCGTCGTCGAGCCGGCGCTGGAAAGCGCCCTCCATCGCCTGAACGTCACGACGCAGAAGGACCTGAAGTCCCTCGTCTCGAAGGTCGATGCCCTCAGCCGGAAGATGGACCAGCTCCACGCGCCCGCGCGCCGCCCCCGGAAGCGCAAGACGGCCTGATTCCGAGGCTCCTCCTCCATTCCGGATAAACTGGCGCCGGGCGTCCCGCCCGGCGCCGTTTCCGTCTCGGAGGAGCCGTGACCACACCCAGGCTGAAGCTCGTTCCCCCGCAGGGAGGCGCCGCCGCGCGCGCACGGCCGTTCCGTCGAGGCCTCGTCTGCGCCGGGGGCGGCGTGACCGGGGCGATCTACGAGATCGGAGTCCTCGCGGCCCTCGAGGAGCGTCTCGACGGGTTCTCCCTCACGGAGTGCGACGTCTTCGTCGGCGTCTCGGCCGGGGCCTACGTCGGGACCCTCGTGGCCAGCGGGGTCTCTCCGTCCGTCCTGTTCCAGAACGCGACCCACCCGCGCTCCTCCGACCTCGACCAGCTCTCCCTCTTCCGCCCGAACCTCGGAGAGATCGCCTCGCGCCTCGTCTCGGCCCCGGTGACGCTCGCGCGTTCCCTCCGCGACTTCTACAGGAACCGCCAGGACGCGACCGTCACCGACCTCGTCGCCTCGTTCGCAGGCCTCCTGCCTTCGGGCTTCTTCCTCCTCGACGGCCTCGAGGCGTGGCTCGCGGCGTGGCTCTCCGAGGAGGGCCGTTCGAACGACTTCCGGGCCCTCGAAGGGAAGCTCCGCGTCGTGACGGTCGCGCTCGACTCGGGAGAGACACGTGTCTTCGGCGAGCCCGGAAACGACACCGTTCCCATCTCGCGCGCCGTCGCCGCCTCCTGCGCCCTGCCGGGCTTCTTCCGGCCCGTGCGGATCGACGGCGTCGACTACATCGACGGCGGCGTGCGGAAGACGGCCCACATCTCCCTGGCCCTCAAGGAGCGCTGCGGCATCGTTCTCTGCGTCAACCCGATCGTCCCGGCCCGCTTCGACCTGTCGAGCGGGCTCCTCCCTCTCGGCCGCGACCAGGGTGCCCTCGCGAGCCGCGGCCTCCTCTCGATCCTCGACCAGGTTTTTCGCCTCTCCCTGCACTCGAGGCTCCAGTACGGTCTCTCGCGCTACCGTCGCGAGAACCCCGAGACCGACATCGTCCTGTTCGAGCCGAAGCCCGAGGAGCTCCCCCGCCTGATGCGGAACATCATGCGAACGTCGGGCCGGATCCGGATCGCCGAGTTCGCCTACCGTTCCACACTCCAGAAGCTCGACGCCGAGTACGGTCGCCTCTCCAGGGTCTTCGAGCGTCACGGCATGCGGCTTCGCCCCGCGATGCCCGTCTCCAGGGCGCCGCGCCGCCCGGAGGCGGCGCAGCCGGTCACGGCCGGGAGCTCGAGAGTGGCGGCTACTCGCCGGTGAAGAGGTTTCCCCTTCGGGCCAGACGCGAGTCGATCATCTGCTGGATCGTCGAGCGGACGACGTCGGTCACCTCGTTGACGATCATCGGACGCTCGGCGTGGTCCGGATCGAGCCCCACGTCGATCGGCTTGCCGATGTCGATCCACCACTTCGTCGGCGCCGGGATGAGTCCCCCCGGGCCCAGGAGGGGGAACGTGGGGGTGATCGGGAAGTAGGGAAAGCCGAAGGCCCGACCGATGAAGTCGGGGCGGAACAGGATCGGGTGGATCTCTTCCGCCCCCACCACGGAGATCGGGATGATGGGAGAGCGGGTCCGGAGCGCGAGCCGCACGAAGCCGCCCCGCCCGAAACGCGCGACGCGGTAACGATCTCGGAAGTACTTTCCGACGCCCTTCACACCCTCGGGGAAGACGGCGACGAGCTCGTCCCTGAGGAGGAGCCTCTCCCCGTTCTCGGGGCAGGCCCGGACCTCGCCCAGCTGCCGCAGCCAGGGCTGGAGGAACGGCAGCGTCGTGAACATGTCGAGGGCGAGCAGGCGCGCCCGCCGCCGCGACGGGTGCTCGTGCGCGATGCCATGCTTGACCATCGCGCCGTCCCAGGGCAGGACGCCCGAGTGGTTGATCACCAGGAGGGCCCGGCCCTCGTTCGGGACGTTCTCCACTCCCGAGAGCGTCACGCGCCACCAGACGCGGTACAGGAAATCGAAGAGCGGGTGCCAGACCCTCGCCGCCGCCTCGTCGTAGCCGAAGTCGTCGAGCTCGAGCGACTGGTTGCGGTGGAGGAAGAGGTTCCAGAGGTCGACCCACGCTCGCGGTGAGGCGAGCTCGGGGTGATCGGCGAGGAGCTTCCCTGCTTCCCCGAGGAGGTCGTTGAGGAGCCTGTCGTCCGGCGACGCCGGGACGAGGCTCGGCGCGAACGGCTGGGCGGCGGCCTTTCTCGGCTGGCTCACGACGCCATCCTCACCGCAGCCGGGCGACCGACCGCCTCTCCCCCGTCGGGCCCGGGGACTTTCGGCTCCGAGGGCCGCCCCATCCGCTGCTCGAGCCGGTAGGCCGCCATCCGCGCGACCTCGTCGAGCGTGTCGAAGTCGATCGCCCGGCCGGCGCTCCGGCGCGCCCGGGCCGCTTCCAGGGCCGTTTCGAGAGTCGTGTTCCTCGGGGCGAAACCGAGGATCTTGCGCGCCTTGTCGTTGGCCGCGACGCACGGGTAGCGGATGTAGTGCGCGTGGGCCCCTGGTGCGGTGCCGAGCCCGGTGATCCAGGCCGCCTCCGCCGCGACGTACGCCAGGCCGTGCGGCAGGGGAACCGATGGCGTCCCGAAGAGGAGAAGCGTCGAGGAGAGCGGAAGGACGCCGTCCGGAGCGATGTTGAAGACGCCGTGGGCCTCAGGCGCGTCGAGCGTCCTGAGGAGCCCCTCGGTTGCGTCGTCGCGGTGCAGCCACTGCAGGAGAGGGTCGTAGCCGAGCATCGTGAGCGCCACCGGCCCTTCGAGGTAGCGGATCCGGTAGTCGCGCCGCTCCGCGGCGAGCAGCGGCGCGAAGCGCAGGACGGCGACGCGAGCCTCGGGGTGCCGCCGGGCGAAATCGCGGCAGTGCCTCTCGGCCTCGACCGAGTCGCGAACGAAGTGGTCCGCGACGTCGGCGCGCATGAGGTGCTCCTCCGACAGGAAGGCGGGATTGTCCCCTCTCGCCCCGTAGACCATCGTCGTCGAGCAGTGGATGAGGCGTTTCACGTTCGCCTCGCCCGCCGCACCGAACACGTTCAGCGTTCCGATGGAGTTCAGCTCGTGGGCATAGACGGCGTCCCTCAGGGGACTCCTCACGCCGGCGAGGTGGACGAGGACGTCGGGCCGCTCCTCTTTCAGGATCTTGTAGACGGTCCCGTCCGAGTGGGGCAGGTTCAGGTCGAGGAAGCGATGCCGAACGTCGACGGGGGTGTTCGCTGCGGGCGCCAGGTCGAGGACGACGATGTCCCACGTGCCGCGCGCGGCCAGGGCGCGCACGAAGCGGGCACCGAGGTAGCCGCTCCCCCCCGTGACGACGACCTTGGGCCGGGCTCCCGCCGCGGGCTTGAACCCGACCACCTTTCCTCCCGCCCGGCCCTTCGCGCGGGGTGAGGCTTTCTTCTCCGGCTCGGTCACGGGCCGCACCCTCTCAGCCGGCCTTCCTGCGCCGCGGTTTGCGTGGCGCCGGCGCCCTGGCGGCCTCGAGCTCGGCCTCCAGGGCCGCGATGCGCGCCTCCATCCGGGCGAGGTCCTTGCGCGTGGCGACGTTCATCCGCTTCAGCGCTTCGGCGACCTGCTTGTCGACGATCTCCTTGACGGCGATCCCCTTCTTGAGCATTTCGACGAAGGCCTCGTTCGCGAGGAGGGTGTTGGTGACCTCCGTCGCGAGCTCCTCTCCACGACTCATGAGCTGTCGGATCATCGTTTCGGCCATGGACACGTCCCTCCCTCCGCACACGCCCCTTCCGCCCCCGGGGGGCGTCCGGACCCGGGCGTGGGCGCGAGGACCCATTATCGCCGCAACGCGGAAACGGAATCGAGCGGAGAATGAGGCATGGCCCCGGCCGACCCTTTTTCCGGTCTCGCCGGCGCGCGCCTCCTCCTCGTCTCGGGGAAGGGGGGCGTCGGAAAGACGGCCGTCGCGGCCGCCCTCGCGGCCCGCTCCGGCGCCGCGGGGCGACGTGTACTGCTCATGTCGACCGACGGCAGGGGCGACGCCGCGGCCCTCTTTGGCCGGTCCGACAAGGGGTACGCCGAGGCGCCCCTCGCCCCGGGCCTCCACGGACTGACCGCCGAGTTCGACGCGCTCCTCGGGGATTTCGTCCGGACGATCGCCCCGGCCGGATTCGTCGCCAACCGCGTCCTCTCCTCGGCGACCTTCCGGTACTTCACCCGCGCCACGCCGGGCCTCGCGGACCTCCTTCTCCTCGGCAAGGTCCGGGAGCTCTTCCGCGAGAAGAAGGTGCGCTACGACCTCATCGTCATCGACGCGCCCGCCACGGGCCACGCCATATCCCTCTTCTCGATGCCCCGGACGATCCTCTCCACGGTTCCTGCAGGACCGATGCGGCACCTCGCCGTCGATCTCGACGCCCTCCTGTCGGATCGTCAGCGGACCGTCCTCGTCGCCGTCGCCGAGCCCGCCGAGTTCGCCGCCCGCGAGGCGGAGGAGCTGATCGTCGCGGCGCGGGAGAAGGCCGGTCTCGAAACAGCTCTTCTCGTCGTCAACCGCGTCGGCCGGAGCGGGCGGGCCGAGACGCTCCCGCGGGGAGAGCTCCCGGTCGTCCGTGTCCCCGAGCTGGACGCCCCGAGCGTCCGGGACGACAGCCCGTTCTCATCCGACGTCGCGTTCTTCGCAGCATTCCGTTCCGCGCTGGAGGGCTCCCCGCCCGTTCGGCGCCGAGGACCAGCCGCTGCCCCTCCAGGTCCGGGCGACCTCGACCTCGACGAGGCGCTCCGGGACGAACGGCTCGTCGTCCTCGCAGGTCCCGGGGGCGTCGGCAAGACGACGCTCGCCGCCGCCGTCGGCATCGCCTCGGCCCGGTCCGGGAAGAGGACGCTCGTCCTGACCGTCGACCCCGCGCGCCGCCTCGCGCAGGCGCTCGGCCTCTCGGGAACCCTCGACCGACCCGTGCCGGTGCCGGTCCCCGGCGGGGCCGCGCTCCGGGTGATGCAGATCGACCCCCGCGCGACCTTCGAGAGGCTCCTCGTCCGCGTGGCGCCCCCTGCCACGCTCAAACGGATCCACGACAACCGTCTCTACGAGGGCCTCGTCGACGCACTGCCCGGTGTCGTCGAGTACATGGGGGTCGAAGCCCTCGCCGAGCACGCGAACGACCCCGGCCTGGACCGGATCGTCCTCGATACCGCCCCGGCCGCGCGCGGCGTCGACTTCCTGAAAGCGCCGCAGCGGATGGTCGACCTCCTCGAGAACGACGCTCTCCGCTGGTTCCTGAGCGGCGACTCGATCCTCTCCAGGGCCCTCTCGGGGGCGTCCCGCGGCGCGGCGTTCGTCCTCCATCTCGCGGACCGGCACCTCGGCTTCAGCTTCCTTGCCGACCTCGCCGACTTCTTCCGGGCGTTCGACGGGCTCTACGCCGGCTTTCGCGAGCGGAACGTCCTGATTCGCGGGCTCCTGGCGGACGCCCGGTACCTCATCGTCTCCTCGGCCGATCGGTCGGCGCTGCGGACCGCCTCGGAGCTGGCAGAGCTTCTCCCGGCAGGGCCCGGCAGGGCCGGGCTACTCCTCAACCGCGTCTCGCCGCGGTTCGGCCTCCCGCCGCTTCCCCTTCCCCTCCGCGCGCTCCCGAGACGGAACTTCCTCGAAGAGCCGGGATCGGTGGAGTCGCTCCCCTTCCGCCTCGCCGACCAGCTCTCGACGACGGTGATCGCCGGCCCGTCCTGACCTCTATCCCAGTCCCGCGAGCAGGTCGTCGATTCCCGTGACGAGGACCTGGCGAGCCGCCTCGATGTCCGCGGCCGCGTAGCGGTCCGCGTCCCACGGGGCGACCCGCGCCCTCAGGCGGGCGTGGAGGGTCTCCAGCACGGGGCTCGAGCGGAGAGGGCGCCTCAGGTCGAGCGCCTGGGCGGCCGCGAGGAGCTCGATGGCGAGGACGACCTCGAGGTTCGCCACGTTGCGGGCCAGCTTGCGCGCGGCGATCGGTCCCATCGAGACGTGGTCCTCCTTGCCGGCCGAGGTCGGGATCGAGTCGACCGAGGCCGGGAACGAGTTCGACTTGCACTCCGACACGAGCGCCGCCGCCGTCACGTGGATCATCATGAAGCCCGAGTGGAGCCCCCCCTCCTTCACGAGGAAGGCGGGCAGGTCGCCCGAGAGGGTCGGGTTGACGAGGCGCTCGGTGCGCCGTTCGGAGATCGACGCCAGGTCGGTCGCGGCCGCCGTCAGGAGGTCGAACACGAGGGCCACGGGCGCCGCGTGGAAGTTGCCGCCCGAGATGAGCTCGCCCTCGCCGTCCGGACCCGTGGCAAAGACCATCGGGTTGTCGGTCGCCGAGTTCATCTCGGTGGTGACGACGCGCAGCGCGTGCGCCGCCGCGTCCCGGACCGTACCGTGAACCTGGGGCGCGCACCGGAGGGCATAGGCATCCTGGACGATGCCGCAGTCGCGATGGCTCTCGCGCAGCGGCGAGTCCGCCAGCAGCGCCCGCAGGTTCGCGGCGGAAACGGCCTGACCCGGGTGAGGCCGGGCCGCGTGGATCCTCTGGTCGAACGCGGCGTCGGTCCCCTTGAGGGCGTCGATCGTGAGCGCCGTCACGAGGTCTGCCGCCTTCAGAAGCGACAGGAGCCGGGCCAGCGCGAGACCGCCGACCGACGTCGTCAGCTGGGTCCCGTTGATCAGGGCGAGACCCTCCTTCGCTTCGAAAACCGCCGGAACCAGGCCAGCCGATGCCAGCGCGGCCTTCGCGGAAACCAGCTTCCCGCGAAACTCGACGTCGCCCTCCCCCATCACGGCCCGGGCCAGGTGCGCCAGTGGCGCCAGGTCGCCCGAGGCACCGACCGATCCCTGGGACGGGACGCACGGGTGGATCCCCGCGGCGAGCATCGCCAGGAGCAGCTCGACGGTCTCGCGGCGCACGCCCGAGAAGCCGCACGCGAGGCAGTTGGCGCGAAGGAGCATCAGCGCGCGCACGGTCCCGGACGGAAGGAGCTCTCCGACGCCGGCAGCGTGGCTCTCGACGAGGTTGCGTTGCAGCTGCTGCAGCTTGTCGCGGGGGATGACGACGTCGGAGAACTTGCCGAAGCCGGTCGTGACGCCGTAGACGACGCGGTCCTCGCGGACGGCGCGGTCGATGACGGCACGCGAGGCGTCGATGCGGCGGCCTGCGTCATCCGAGAGGACGGCGGCACGGTTCCCGCAGGCGACGTCGACGAGGTTTTCGAGGGTCAGGGAGCTGCCGGTCAGGACGAGGGATTCGCTCATCGGTCGGCGATTCTCGCATTGGGGCGATCCCCGTGCCGGCGGGTAGAATCGCGCGGTGAATACGTCCCGCAACGCCTTTGTGATCGTCGGGGGGCAGTGGGGCGACGAAGGGAAGGGGAAGGTCGTCGACCTGATCTCCCCCGCTTTCGACGTCGTCGCGCGCTACCAGGGCGGCCACAACGCCGGCCACACCGTCAAGTTCGAAGACCGCCACTTCGCCCTCCGCCTCGTCCCTTCCGGCATCTGCCGGAAGGGCATCCTGAACGTCATCGGCAACGGACTCGTCGTGGATCCCAGAGCCCTCGTCGCCGAGATCGCGAGCCTGAAGTCCGCGGGCGTCGAGGTGGGCGAAAACCTCAGGCTCTCCGACCGCGCCCACGTCATCCTGCCGACGCACGCCCTTCTCGACGGCGCGCGGGAGACGGCGCTCGGCGGCGCGAACATCGGCACGACCTCGCGCGGCATCGGGCCGGCGTACGAGTCCAAGGCGAACCGCACCGGCATCCGTGTGGCCGACCTCATCGACCCCGACCGCTTCGTGTCTCTCGCGCGCCCTCTCCTGACGCACCACGCGGCCGTCCTCTCCCACTTCTACGGCCTCGAGGCGCCGAAAGTCGACGAGACGATCGACGCCTACCTCGCCTGCGCGCGAGAGCTCGCGCCCCTCGTCGCCGACACGAGGGCCCTCCTCCAGCAGAAGCTCGCGGCCGGCGCCCGCCTCCTGTGCGAAGGCGCCCAGGGCGTCATGCTCGACGTCGATCACGGGACCTATCCGTTCGTGACGTCCTCCTCCTGCGGGCCCGGTGGCGCGTGCACGGGGCTCGGAATCCCCCCGTCGGCCATCGGCGCGGTCGTCGGCATCATGAAGGCCTACACGACACGGGTCGGCTCCGGTCCCTTCCCGACCGAGCTGTTCGACGATACGGGCGAGAGGATCCGGACGCGCGGAAACGAGTTCGGGACCGTCACCGGACGTCCCCGGCGGGTCGGCTGGTTCGACGCCGTCGTCGCGCGAACGAGCCTCCACGTCGGCGGCCTCGACGCCATCGCCCTGACGAAGATGGACGTCCTCGACGACCACGACGAGGTGAGGATCTGCGTCGCCTACGACGTCCACGGGCAGACCCTCACGGAAGTTCCCGCCCGCTCGGACCATTACGAGGCGGCGAAACCGATCTACCGCACGTTCCCGGGCTGGAAGAAGTCGATCGTCGGGACGGCCGACTTCGCCGACCTGCCGGAGGCGGCGAGGACCTACGTCTCCGCTCTCGAGGAGGCGGTGGGCGCTCCCATCACGCTTCTCTCGACCGGACCCAGGCGTGAGGAGACCATCATCCGGCCAGGGACCGTCCTCGATTCCTGGCTCGCCCTCGCCCGGCGCTGACGCCGGGCCGGAAAGGCCGAGGAGAACGCGATCGTGATCGTCGGCGTTCTCCTCGCGGCCGGCGCCGGCGCCCGCTTCGGCGGGGGGAAGCTCCTCGCTCCGCTCGAGGACGGAATACCCGTCGGGGTCCGTTCGGCGCGGTTGCTCCGGAGCAGCGTCGACCGGGTCCTTGCGGTCGTCCGCCCCGGTGATGCAACGCTCGAGGCGCTCCTGCGGGCCGAAGGGCTCGAGGTCCGTCCTTTCCCGGGCGCCCTGGAGGGGATGGGTGCCAGCCTCGCATTCGGGATCTCCGCTGCTCCCGCAGCAGACGGGTGGGTCGTCGCCCTTGCCGACATGCCGTTCGTTCGACCCGAGACGGTCGCAACCGTCGTCCAGACCCTGACGACAGGCGCCGCCATCGTCGCACCTGCCTACAGGGGCCGAAGAGGGCACCCCGTTGGCTTCGCCGCCACACTCATCGCGGAGCTCGTTCGCCTGGAGGGAGACGCCGGAGCGCGGTCCGTCCTGCTCCGGCACGAGTCGGAAGTCGTTCTCGTGGAATGCGATGACCCTGGCATTCTCCGTGACGTCGACGAGCCGTGCGACCTGAATATCGCCCGACGAACTGATTAGCCAAGAAATTTTCGTTGTAGACAAAAAATTACTTGACACCGAGAGTTTTCGGTCTAGATTAGTCCTTAGACGTGAGAGAGACGGCCTTCCTCCTCGACGGGCGGAACCGGAACATCGAAGAACGGTCGACCTCCACGATCGCCTCTCACCCCACCTCAGGACCCCACCGGTCCGACGACCCTGAACGCGAAACCGACAAACCAGTCCAGCTCGCCAGACTTCCGGAGGACGACATGCCGACCCTCGACGCGCCCGTGACCGCCGTATCCACCC
This sequence comes from Holophagales bacterium, assembly GCA_016719485.1. NCBI lineage: Bacteria > Pseudomonadati > Acidobacteriota > Holophagae > Holophagales > Holophagales bacterium. Next base: position 114,057 of record JADJZB010000002.1, on the reverse strand, counting down.
GCCTCGACGCCCGCATCGCCGAGCTCGCCGCGAAGTACCTCCCCCTCGCCAAGGAGATGCTCGCGGAGGCGATCCGCATCCCGGCCGACTACGTGGACAAGCCGCTGGACCAGGGCGGCGACCCGCTCTGCGGCACGTCCAACCACGAGTTCCCCCGTCTCGAGTACCTCCGCAAGAAGATCATCGAGATCAGGGCGGTGCGGACGGCCGAGGACGTCTTCTTCGACGGCTTCGGCAACCTCGTCTGGTGGGTCGAGGACCCGAACGACGGCATCGACCCGGCGAAGAAGAAGGTCGTCTACATCGACGGCCACACCGACACGGTCAAGCCCCTCCGCGCCCAGTGGAAGGAGAAGGTCGTCGGCGCCGACTGCTTCGACGGTCTCATCGACAAGGCGAAGGTCAACAAGGATTTCCTCAAGAAGGAGCTCGGCTGGGTCCCGCCCGAGTCCGAGTGGGAGCACCTCCTGTTCGGCCGCGGCTCCGCGGACCAGCTCGGAGGAGTGATCTCGGCGGCCATCGCAACGAAGATCCTCGTCGAGCTGACGGACGAGGGCGCGCTGAAGGGGGCGATCGTCCGCTCCTACGGCACCGCCTGCGAGGAGGACAACGACGGCGCCGGCCCGATGTACCTCAACCGCGAGGTCTTCCCCACCGCCGGACCCGAGGTCATCCCCGACGTCGTCATCCTCACGGACGGGACCGGCTGCAGCAAGCGCGGCGCGCTCGGCATCTACCGCGGCCAGCGCGGCCGGATGCAGATCGAGGTCACCGTCACCGGCAAGTCGTGCCACGGCTCCATGCCCTGGGAAGGGAAGAACCCGTTCGAGTACGGCGGCGCCATCGTGAAGGAGGCCGCCGAGGCCTACGAGAAGCGCGACGGCTTCCTCGACGACCCCTTCCTCGGCCACGGCACCCGGACGGCCTCCTGGGCCCGCCTCGACACGCCGAGCGACTGCGCCGTCCCCGAGAAGCTGGTCTTTCGCTTCGACCGCCGCCTGACGATCGGCGAGACGCCCGAGCAGGCCGTCGCCGACGTCGACCGCCTCTCCTCCGTCGCCGGCGCGCGCAAGGCCGGCCTGGCCGTCGACGTCTCGGTCCCGGTCTACACGGACGCGAGCTGGAAGGGCTACGTCCTGAACAACCCGCAGATCTACCTCGGCTGGGTCACCCCCGAGGAGCACCCGTCCATCCGCGCCGCCGTCGCCGCCTACGAGGGCGTCGTCAGCCCGCACGTCGACGGCAAGATCGGCGAGGGAGGCGTCCTGACGAAGGAGCCGCGCGTCGACCGCTGGGTCTTCTCGACGGACGGCGTCGGATTCCCGGTCCCGAAAGCCGCGAGCATCCCGGGCGCCGCGGGCAAGGGCTGGATCGAGAGCGGCCCCTACAAGTACCCCGCGATGCTCGGTTTCGGCCCTGGCATCGAGCAGAACACCCACAAGATCGGCGAGTGCCTCGACACGCGCGAGCTGCAGCACTGCGCCGCGTTCCTCGCCCGCTTCCCCAGCGTCTTCGTCGGCACGAAGTGAAATAGGACCTCCACAACCGAACGCCGCCGCCCGAGGAGGTCGCCATCGTGGAAAAGGCCTTCCGTCCCATCCCTCTCGAGCTCCTCGCGCGGTGGGTGTTCGGCGAGCTCGAGTCGCGCGACACGGTCCTCGGGATCCCGAAGGCCTGTGTCGCGCGGCCCGAGCCCCGGTTCGCCTCGCGTCTCCTCGGCCGGGAGCTGGCCGCGCCCCTCGGCGTCGCCGCAGGTCCTCACAGCCAGCTCGCGCAGAACATCGTCGCGAGCTGGCTCTGCGGCGCCCGGTTCATCGAGCTGAAGACGGTCCAGATCCTCGACGAGCTCGAGGTGAGCCGGCCCTGCATCGACTCGGCCGACGAGACCTTCAACTGCGAGTGGTCGCAGGAGCTGAAGCTCGAGCAGTCGTTCGACGAGTACCTCAAGGCGTGGGTCCTCGTCCACGCCCTCGCGCGAAAGCTCGGGCTGCCGGGCCCGGGGACGCTCTTCAACATGAGCGTCGGCTACAACCTGGAGGGGATCCAGAGCCCCCGCGTCCAGAAGTTCATCACCTCCCTCCGCGACGCGAAGGATGCCCTTCCCGACGCGGTCGACGCGGTCGCCGCAGTCTGGCCCGGTGTCCGCGACGTCGAGATCCCGGCTTCCCTCTCCGAGCACATCACCCTCTCGACCATGCACGGCTGCCCGCCGGCGGAGATCGAGCGGATCGCGCGGTACCTCCTCGAGGAGGTCGGCGTCCACACTTGGGTGAAGCTCAACCCGACGCTCCTCGGCCCCGAGCGACTCCGCGGGCTCCTGAACAGCACGTTCGGCTACGGCATCGAGGTCCCGGATGCCGCGTTCGGGCACGACCCGAAGCTCGAGGACGCCCTCCCGATGGTGAAGCGGCTCGCCGCCGCGGCCCGCGCCGCCGGACGCGAGTTCGGCGTGAAGCTCTCGAACACCCTCGAGGTCGTCAACCACCGCCCCGTCTTCCCGTCGAACGAGAAGATGATGTACATGTCGGGGCGGGCGCTCCACCCGCTCACGCTGACGCTCGCCCGGCTCGTCGACGACGAGCTCGACGGCGCGGTTCCGATCAGCTTCTGCGGCGGCGCCGACGCCTGGAACTTCGCCGACCTCGTCGCGGACGGCGTCACGCCGATCACGGTCTGCACCGACCTCCTCAAGCCGGGCGGCTACGCGCGGCTCCAGCAGTACCTGACGAACCTCGGAGAGGCGATGTCCGCCGCGGGCGCGCAGAGCCTCGACGCGTTCGTCGAGAGGACCTCCGGCGGCCGCGGCCGCCGCTGGAACCTGGCCCGCCACGTCGAGCGGGTCGTCGCCGACGGCCGGGGCGGCCGCTTCGCCCGCCGCGAGCGCCCGCTCGTCTTCAAGGGAGACCGCGCCCTCGGCCCCTTCGATTGCATCGCGGCCCCCTGCATGGAGGCCTGTCCCGCCCACCAGAACATCCCCGACTACCTCTGGCTCGTCGCGCACGGTCGAAACGACGAGGCGATCGAGGTCATCCGGCGGTCGAATGCCCTCCCCGGAGTCACCGGCAGCATCTGCGACCACCCGTGCACCGATCGCTGCGTCCGCAATCTCTACGACGCCCCGCTCGGGATCCGGGAAATCAAGCGGTTCGCCTTCGAGAACGGGACGAGCAAGCCCGAGACTGCCGCCGAGGCGAAGGGCGTGACGGTCGCCATCGTGGGCGCCGGCCCGGCCGGGATCTCGGCCGCCCTGAACCTCGCCCGCGCAGGCTTCGCGGCAGAGCTCTTCGAGGCCAAGAGCCACGCCGGCGGCATGGTCGGCGGCGCCGTTCCCCGCTACCGGCTCGACGACGACAAGCTGAAGATCGACCTCGACCGCCTCGCCTCGCTCGGCGTGAAGATCCATTTCGACACTTCCGTCGGCAGGGACGTGTCCCTCGACGATCTCCGCGCCCGCTTCGACTACGTCTTCCTCGGCGTCGGCGCACAGAAGGGAAAGAGGCTCGGCATCCCCGGCGAGAACGCCGAGGGGGTCGTCGACGCGCTCGAGTTCCTCGACGGCCTCCGCGACGGGGTGAAGAGGGACTTCGGCAAGCGGGTCCTCGTCGTGGGCGGCGGCAACTCCGCCATGGACGGCGCCCGGTCGGCGAAGCGCCTCGTCGGCGGCGGAGAGGTCTCCCTCGTCTACCGGCGGACCCGCGCCGAGATGCCCGCCGACCCGGCAGAGGTCCACGACTGCGAGGTCGAGGGGATCGGCCTGAAGGACCTCCTCGCCCCCGCGCGCGTCGTCGTCGAGAACGGCCGCGCCGTCGGGCTCGCCTGCACCCGAATGAAGCTCGGAGAGCCCGACGCCTCGGGCCGCCCGCGTCCCGTCCCGCTCGACGGGAGCGAGGTCGTCCTCCCCGCCGACACGATCGTCACGGCCATCGGCCAGGAGACCGCCCTCGAGTTCCTCGGTGGCACCGCCCTCGACGCGAAGAGGGACGGAACCCTCGCCGCGCGGCTCGAGACGGCCGAGACGTCGCACCCCGGCGTCTTCGCCGGCGGTGACGTCGTCCGCGGCCCCGCCTCGATCATCAAGGCGGTCGCGGACGGCCGCGCCGCAGCCAACGAGATCGCCCGGCGCCACGGCGTCCCGCTGCCCGTCGCCGAGCCGCACCTCACGAAGGGGACACCCGTCGCCGAGATGATGGAGAAGAAGTCGCGGCTCGCGCGTCCCGAGCACGCTCCCGAGCTTCCCGTCGCCGAGCGCGGCGGCTTCGCCGAGGTCCTCCTCTCCCTCGACCCCGAGGCCGCGCGCCGCGAGGCCGCCCGCTGCCTCGACTGCGACGAGGTCTGCAGCCTCTGCGTCACCGTCTGCCCGAACCGGGCGAACCAGGCCTACCTCGTGCCGCCTCTCGCGATCGAGCTCCCGTCGTTCGTGGTCGAGGGCGGCCGCGCCGTGCCGAGGGGAACGACGAACCTGGCGGTCGAACAGGGCGTCCAGATCGTCAACCTCGGCGACGCCTGCAACCAGTGCGGCAACTGCGTCACCTTCTGCCCGACCTCCGGCTCCCCCTACCGTGACAAGCCCACGTTCTGGATCGACGCGGAAGGCTTCGCCGAGGCGAAGGGGGACGCCTTCCGGCTCACGCGCGACGGCCCGTCCGTCGCCATCGAGGCCCGGATCGCCGGCCGCCCCCACCGACTCGAACGTCACCCTTCCCTCGCCGAGTACCGCTCCGACACGCTCCGCGTCGTGCTCGAGCCCGCCACGTGGCGCCTCCTGGACGTCCGGGTCGAGGGCCATCCCGCGGAAGGCGAAGCCCTCGACCTCTCGACCTGCGCCCTCCTCATCGCCCTGCTCCACGCGGAACCCGCGCTTCCCTCCCTCCCGCTTTCCCTCGCCGACACCGTCGGCATCTGAATCGAGGAGACGCCATGTCCGAAAGAAACGCCGTTCACCCGGTCGACGAGGTCCTGCCGCCGACGCGGCTCACCCTCCTCGGCCTCCAGCATGTCCTCGTCATGTACGCGGGCGCCGTCGCCGTTCCGCTCATCGTGGGCGGCGCGCTGAAGCTCCCGAAGGACCAGATGGCGATGCTCATCAACGCGGACCTCTTCGCGTGCGGCATCGCGACCCTGGTCCAGTCGATCGGCTTCTGGCGGTTCGGCATCCGCCTCCCTGTGATGATGGGCGTGACCTTCGCCGCCGTCAGCCCGATGGTCGTCATGGCGACGAACCCGGAGATCGGCCTCCTCGGGATCTACGGCGCCGTCATCATCGCGGGCATCTTCGGAATTCTCGTGGCGCCGCTCATCAGCCGGATGCTCCCGCTCTTCCCACCCGTCGTGACCGGCTCGATCATCACCATCATCGGCATCTCCCTGATGCGCGTCGGCGTGAACTGGGCCGCCGGCGGCAACCCGATGATCAAGAACCCCGCGGACATGGCCGGCCCGATGATCGCGAACCCGGCTTACGGCGCGCCGCTCCACCTCGCCGTCGCAGGGATCGTCCTCGTCTTCATCCTCGTGATCACGAAGTTCGTGAAGGGCTTCTTCGCCAACATCGCGGTCCTCCTCGGGCTCGTCGTCGGGATGATCATCGCCATGGTGCTCGGCAAGGTCAGCTTCGCCGGCCTCTCGGAGTCGGGCTGGTTCGCCGTCGTCTATCCGTTCCAGTTCGGCATGCCGACGTTCGACCTCGTCGCCTGCCTCACGATGTGCATGGTCATGGTCGTCGTCATGATCGAGTCGCTCGGCATGTTCCTCGCCGTCGGCAACATCGTCGGCAAGGACGTTCGCCAGAGCGACCTCTCCGACGGCCTTCGCGTCGACGGCCTCGGCACCCTGATCGGCGGCATCTTCAACACCTTCCCCTACACGTCGTTCTCCCAGAACGTCGGCCTCGTCGGCGTGACGGGGGTGAAGAGCCGTTGGGTCACCGCCCTCGGCGGCGTCATCCTGCTCGCCCTCGGCCTCGTGCCGAAGCTCGCCGTCATCGTCGCCTCGGTCCCGCAGTTCGTCCTGGGCGGCGCCGGGATCGTCATGTTCGGCATGGTCTGCGCGACCGGAATCCGGATCCTCGGCGGCGTCGACTTCGCGAAGAACCGCCTGAACCTCTACATCGTCGCCATCTCCATCGGCTTCGGGATGATCCCGCTCGTCGCGGACAAGTTCTTCAGCCAGATGCCGAAGGGCCTGAGCCCGCTCCTCCACAGCGGCATCCTCCTCTGCTCCATCGTCGCCGTCGCCCTGAACGCCTTCTTCAACCACCTGCAGGGGGCCGAGACCGCGGCCGCCGAGACCAAGCAGGCCTCCGCCAAGAGCGAAGCGTGATGAAGAACTTCCGCAGCCTCCTCCTCGCCCCGGCGGCGCTCCTCCTCCTCGGTGGCGCCTCCGCGGCCCCCGCCGCCGACTGGACCGACATGTTCCTCGGCTACCGCTACTGCTACCACGTCAACGACCCCGCGATCGACCACGACATCATCAAGAACGTCGCCCAGTTCACCACGGCGAACCGCTACTCCCTCGGGAGCAACTTCCTGAACGTCGACGTCCTGATGTCGAACTCCTACGACCCGGCCAACGGCGCGACCTCGGGGGGCGCCCAGGAGATCTACGTCACCTACCGCCACCAGCTCAGCATGAACAAGGCCTTCAAGGCCGGGATCAAGAGCGGCCTCGTCCGCGACGTCGCCCTCACGGTGGGGGCCGACCTCAACTCGAAGAACACGGGGTTCGCGCCCGGCAAGCGGATGATCGTCGTCGGCCCCACCGTGAACCTGAACCCGAAGAAGGGCTTCGCGGACTTCGGCATCTGGTACTACAAGGAGTGGACCCACAACGCCTTCGCCGCCACCGGACAGAGAGATGTCGAGTTCGACGGCACCGTGATGTTCAACCTCACCTGGGGGCTCCCGATCGCGCTCGGCAAGGACGTCGGCTCGACGTTCAAGGGATTTGCCTACGCCACCCTTCCGAAGGGCAAGGACGCCGTCGGGGTCGAGACCGAAACGGAGGTCCTCTCGAGGCTGACCTGGCAGTTCGACGTCGGCGTGCTGCTCGGGGTCAAGAAGGGGACGATCTCCATGGGACCCGGCTACGAGCTCTGGTACCACAAGTTCGGCAACCCCTCGCCGATCCCGGTTCCCGGCACGACGACCACGCGCCCGAACCACACGACCTCGGCCCCGACGTTCCAGGCCGAGATCCACTTCTGACCCCGAGGAAATGAGAGGAGTCACGCCATGACGTCCGCCGCCATCCGCGAATCGCTTGCCGAGTTCCAGGGCCTGAAGAGCGACCTCTTCCAGAAGGACTTCCTCCTGACCTGGGAGCACCCCGAAGAGCAGATCCGGGCCATCCTGGCCCTCGCCGAGACTTTCAAGCGCCTCCACCAGGGGGGGTACTCCTACCGGGCGTTCGACACCGGCCTCGCGATCTCGATCTTCCGCGACAACTCCACCCGGACCCGCTTCTCCTTCGCCTCCGCCGCCAGCGCGCTCGGCCTCTCCCTCGCCGACCTCGACGAGCAGAAGAGCCAGGTCGCGCACGGCGAGACGGTGCGCGAGACGGCGAACATGATCAGCTTCCTGACCGAGGTGATCGGGATCCGCGACGACATGTTCCTCGGCGAGGGGAACAGCTACATGCGCGAGGTCGGCGACGCCCTCACCGACGGCACCGCGCAGGGCGTCCTCCACCGCCGGCCGAGCATCGTCAACCTCCAGTGCGACATCGACCACCCGACGCAGTCGCTCGCCGACCTCGCCTGGCTGAAGACGCACTTCGGCGGGCTCGACAAGCTGAAGGGCAAGAAGCTCGCGATGACCTGGGCCTACAGCCCCAGCTACGGCAAGCCGCTCTCCGTCCCGCAGGGAATCATCGGCCTGATGACCCGCTTCGGGATGAACGTGAGCCTCGCCTACCCCGAAGGGTACGGCCTGATCCCCGACGTGATCGACGTCGCGAAGAAGAACGCCGCCGCGACGGGCGGCTCCTTCGAGATCGTCAACAGCATGGAGGCCGCCTTCAAGGGCGCCGACATCGTCTACCCGAAGTCGTGGGCCCCGTTCGAGGTAATGGGCCGCCGGACCGAGCTCCTGAAGAAGTCCGACAAGGACGGCCTCAAGGCTCTCGAGAAGGAGTGCCTGGCCAACAATGCGAAGTTCACGGGCTGGGAGTGCGACCGGGCGAAGATGAACCTGACGAAGGGTGGCAAGGCGCTCTACATGCACTGCCTCCCGGCCGACATCACCGACGTCAGCTGCAAGGCGGGCGAGGTGAGCGCCGAGGTCTTCGAGCAGTACCGGATCCCGACCTACCAGGAAGCGGCCTACAAGCCGTTCGTCATCAGCGCGCTGATGTTCCTCACCCGCATACAGGACCCCGGCACGAAGCTCGCGGCCATCGTCGACCGTGCCCGAAGCCTTTCCCTCTAGGAGGCCCACCGTGCCGCGCATCTCGCGAACCATCGGGACCATCGACCAGGAGGTCCGTCACCGGACGGCGAAACGCTGCCGGGAACGTGGGATCGTCGTTCCTACCTTCAAGCAGATGCGGGACCCGCGGCTCCTCCCCGCGTCGGCGGCGGCGAAGCTGAAGGGCGTCGGCCTCTGGGACGTGAACCCGGCGAACCTCTTCCGGATCACCTGGAAGAACGACCACGAGACGGGGCTCTTCGGCGGGCCGAACTTCCTCGAGATCCCCCGGGAGATCACCGGCATCAAGGCCCGCGTCGTCGGCCTCGTCGGGAAGTACTTCCCGACGGGGGCCCACAAGGTCGGCGCCGCCTTCGCCTGCCTCGTGCCCCGTCTCGTCAGCGGCGAGTTCGATCCCGAGAAGCACAAGGCCGTCTGGCCGTCGACGGGCAACTACTGCCGCGGGGGCGCGTTCGACTCCGCGGTCCTCGGCTGCACGGCCGTCGCGATCCTCCCCGAGAACATGTCCCAGGAGCGCTTCACCTGGCTCCGGCAGATCGGCTCGGAGGTCATCGCGACGCCGGGCTGCGAGAGCAACGTGAAGGAGATCTACGACAAGTGCTGGGAGCTGAAGAAGGACCCGGTGCACGTGATCTTCAACCAGTTCGAGGAGTTCGGGAACCCGATCTGGCACTACAACGTGACGGGCCCGGCCGTGGAAGAGGCCTACGCCGCGGTCCGCGGGCCGAAGTCGCGCCTCGCGGGTTGGGTCAGCGCCACCGGCAGCGCGGGGACGATCGCGGCGGGCGACTACCTCAAGACGAAGTTCCCCGGAATGAAGACCGTCGCCACGGAAGCCCTCCAGTGCCCCACCCTCCTGTGCAACGGCTTCGGAGACCACCGGATCGAGGGAATCGGCGACAAGCACGTCCCGTGGGTCCACAACGTGAGGAACACCGACGCCGTCGCCGCGATCGACGACGAGGACTGCATGCGCCTCCTCCGGCTCTTCAACGAGCCGGCGGGACGGGAGCTGCTCGTCTCGGCCGGTGCGCCCCAGGCGGCCGTCGAGAAGCTCGACCTCCTCGGCATCAGCTGCATCTGCAACGTCCTCGCCGCGATCAAGGCGGCGAAGTACTGGGAGCTCGACGAGAACGACGTCGTCTTCACCGTCTTCACCGACAGCGCCGAGATGTACCTCTCGCGCCTGGCCGAGCTGAACGAGGCGCGCGGCCCCTTCACCGGGATCGACGCGGCCCGGACCTTCACCGGGAGCCTCGAGAGGCAGTCCGTCGACTACTTCAAGGAGCTGAACTACGCGGACCGCAAGGCGATCCACAACCTGAAGTACTACACCTGGGTCGAGCAGCAGGGGAAGACCTACGAGGAGATCCAGGCCCAGTGGAACCCCGAGTACTGGCGCGAGCTCTTCGAGGACGAGGTCGTCGTCTTCGACAGGCTCATCGACGAGTTCAACGCCGAGGTCGGCCTGGCATAACCGGCCGCGAGCGTCCCTGAACGACGAGAACGACGAGGAGGCCCCGATGCGACTCCTGATCCAGGGCGGAACGATCGTCACCTTCGGCAGTCCGTGCCGGGTCCTCGAGGGGCAGGCCCTTCTCCTCGAGGGGGGCCGCATCGCGCGGATCGCGCCCGCGGGGGAGATTCCGGGCCCGTTCGACCGCGTTCTGGACGCCCGGGGCAAGGTCGTCCTCCCCGGCCTCGTCAACGCCCACATGCACTTCTACTCGACGCTCGTGCGCGGCCTCGGCAAAGCCGCGCCGAGCGGTTGCTTCCAGGAGGTCCTCGAGAACCTCTGGTGGCGTCTCGACCGGAAGCTCTCTCTCGACGACGTCGAGATGAGCGCCCGGATCATCCTGGTCGACGCGATCCGCAAGGGAACGACGACGCTCGTCGACCACCACGCGAGCCCCGGCGCCATTCGCGGCTCGCTGGATCGGATTGCGCGGGCCGTGAAGGACTCGGGCCTGCGCTCGTGCCTCTGCTACGAGGTATCCGACCGCGACGGCGCCGCCGTGATCGACGACGGGCTCGAGGAGAACGCGAGCTTCGCCCGCGCGTGCGCCGCCTCGCCCGATCCGCAGCTGCGGGCGCTCTTCGGGCTGCACGCCGCCTTCACCCTCTCGGACGAGACTCTCGCGAAGGCCTCGCGCCTGGGCCAGGACCTCGACATCGGCTTCCACGTTCACGTCGCCGAGGCGGCGTCCGACGTCGCCTCGAACCGGAGACGCTACGGCCGGAGCCCCGTCGAGAGGCTCGTCGCGCACGGGATCCTCCGCGAGGGAAGCATCGCCGCCCACGCGGTCCACTGTGACGACGGCGACAAGGACCTTCTCGCCGCGAGCGGCGCCTGGGTCGTCCACAACCCGCAGTCGAACCTGAACAACGCGGTCGGCATCGCCGACGTCGTCGGCCTCGTCCGCCGCGGCATTCCCGTCGGCCTCGGGACCGACGCCATGACGGTCGCCATGCTCGAGGAGCTCCGGGTCGGCCTCTGGGCGCAGCACCTGCGCCAGGAGAACCCGAGCTGCGGCTTCATGGAGCTGACGGGCGCCCTCGTCGTGAGGAACCCCGAGATCGCCTCGCGGCTCTGGGGATTCCCGATCGGCACGCTCGCCGAGGGGGCCGCGGCCGACGTCATCCTCGTCGACTACCACGCCCCGACGCCGCTGAACGACTCGACCGTCCTCGGTCACCTCGTCTTCGGTATCTCGCAGGCGGGCGTCGACACGACGATCTGCGGCGGGCGGGTCCTGATGCACGGACGGCAGCTCGAGGTCGACCTCGACGAGGCCGCCCTCGCGGCGGACAGCCGCCGGCTCGCCGCGGCACTCTGGGAACGTTTCTGACCGAAACAGTCGCCATTCACACGAAGACGGTCGCGGCGCCAGGCCGCGACGAAACGAGGAGGCTCACGTGACAAGGACGGCCGTCATCGCCATCGGTGGCAACTCGCTCATCACCGACAAGGAGCACCAGACCGTCCCCGACCAGTACCTGGCGGCCGCCGAGACGTGCCGGCACGTCGCCCCGCTCCTGAAAGACGGCGACCTGCGCCTCGTCATCACGCACGGTAACGGGCCGCAGGTCGGTTTCATCCTGCGCCGCTCCGAGCTCGCACTGAAGGAGCTCCACATGGTGCCCCTGGACTCCTGCGTGGCGGACACGCAGGGGGCGATCGGGTACCACATACAGCTCGCACTCCACAACGAGTTCCGGAAGCTCGGTATCGAGAAGGGTGCCGCCACCGTCGTCACCCAGTGTCTGGTCGACCGGGAGGACCCCGCCTTCGCGAAGCCGAACAAGCCGATCGGCTCGTTCCTTCCGAAGGAGCAGGCCGACCATCACCGCGCGGCGGACGGCTGGGACGTCGTCGAGGACGCGGGCCGCGGCTGGCGGCGGGTCGTCGCCTCGCCTGCTCCGAAGTCGATCCTCGAGCTCGAAGCGGTGAAGAGCCTCCTCGATGCCGGATTCGTCGTCGTGGCGGCGGGGGGCGGGGGGATCGCGGTCGTCGAGGACGCCGCCGGGAACCTGACGGGCGCCTCCGCGGTCATCGACAAGGACCACGCGTCGAGCCTGCTGGCGCGAGAGCTGGGTGCCGACCTCCTCGTCATCTCGACCGCCGTCGAGAAGGTCTGCCTGAATTTCGGCAAGCCGAACCAGGTCGACGTGGACAGGATGACGGTCGCCGAGGCGAAGCAGTACGTCGCCGAGGGGCACTTCAAGCCGGGCAGCATGCTCCCGAAGATCCAGGCCGTCATCGCGTTCCTCGAGGGCGGCGGCCGCGAGGCGATCATCACCGACCCCGCGCACCTCAGCCTCGCCTTCGCCGGGAAGACCGGCACCCACGTCGTTCCCTGACCCCGACGCCTGGAGGCCGAAGATGAACGCCACGATCCTCGCCACGGAAGCGACGCTCCTCAAGAACCCGCTCGCAAAGCCGGAGCACCGCTGGCCGGCTCCCGACCCCTCGGTCTGGATCTTTCACCGCAGGATGCCCGCGTACCGCGCCACGACGCTCTACGACTGCCCGGAGCTCGCCCGCCGCTACGGCGTCGGTCGGGTCCTCGTGAAGGCGGAGACGCAGCGGCTCGGCCTGCCGAGCTTCAAGATCCTCGGGGCATCCTGGGCGACGTACCGCGCGCTCAGCGACCACCTCGGGTTCGAGCCGGAGCCGTGGGCGAACATCAACGACCTCTCCCGCCGCATCGGCTACCTCCGCCCCTTCTCGCTGGCAGCGGCGACGGACGGCAACCACGGCCGCGCGGTCGCCTTCATGGCCCGGCTCCTCGGGTTCGGTTGCCGGATCTTCGTCCCCGCCGGCACCGTGCCGGCCCGGATCCACGCGATCCAGAACGAGGGGGCCGAGGTGACGGTCGTCGACGGCGACTACGACGCCGCCGTCGCCCGCTCGGCGGAGGAGGCGAGCGACAAGTGCCTCGTCATCTCCGACACCTCCTGGCCCGGGTACGACGTGACGCCCCGGCGGGTCGTCGACGGGTACACGACGATCTTCATGGAGATCGAGCAGGCGCTCGCGGCCGCCGGGATCGGCGCGCCCGACGTCGTCGTCGTCCCCATGGGCGTGGGCGCCTTCATGTCGGCCGCCGTCAGCTACTACCGGAGCCGGCCCTTCAAGGGGGCGCTCGTCGGGGTGGAGCCGGCGGACGCGAACTGCATCCAGGTCTCGGCGAAGGCAGGAGCGATGACCGCCGTCCCGGGGCCCCACCGCTCGATCATGGTCGGCCTCAACTGCGGCCTCCCGTCGCCCGTCGCCTGGCCGAGGGTTTCGACCGGCGTCGACTGGATGGTCTCGATCGGCGACGAGAGGGCCCGCGAGGCGATGCGGGGGCTCGCGGACTCGGGAGTCGTCGCGGGCGAGACCGGAGCGGCCGCGCTCGGCGCGCTCGCCGCGCTCCACGGCGACGGCTCGACGGCCGAGTTCCGCGACAGCGGCCTCCTCGGGCCCGACAAGACCGTTCTTCTGATGATCACGGAAGGGGCGACGGACCGCGGGAATTACCAGGCCGTCGTCGGACGGACGCCCGAAGAGATCGGAACGATTCTCACCGTGGCCCGCTGAACGACGCACCGGGGCCCCGGATGGCCCGGGGCCGCACGACCTGGAAACGAGAGAGCTAGACTCGATTCGCGCCGGCGAGAGGTGAAACATGGCGAACTTCCAGGTCAACGGTCAGGACGTCAGCTGCGGCAAGGACGTGAACCTCCTCGAGTTCCTCCGGGAGGACCTGAACGTCACCTCGGTGAAGAACGGCTGCTCGGAGGGGGTCTGCGGCGCCTGCATGGTCCTCGTGGACGGCAAGGCCACCCGCGCCTGCCTCCAGAAGATGGACAAGCTCGAAGGGAAGAAGGTCGTCACCGTCGAGGGGCTGACGGAGCGTGAGAAGGACGTCTACACCTACGCGTTCGCCAGCGCCGGGGCGGTCCAGTGCGGGTTCTGCATGCCCGGGATGGTGATCAGCGCCAAGGGGATCGTGGACGCCCACCCGGAGCCGACGCACGACGACCTCGCGAAGGGCCTCGCCACGAACCTCTGTCGCTGTACCGGCTACGTGAAGATCGAGAAGGCGATCGTCGACTCGGCGCGGATCTTCAAGGAGGGGGCCGCGGTTCCGGACGGTCACGAGGCCGCGCTCGGCGTGGGCGCGAGGATCCAGCGCGTCGACGCGCGGGAGAAGGTCCTCGGCGCGGCGGTCTACGTGGACGACATGAAGGTCCCGGGGATGCTCCACGGCGCGGTGCTGAGACCTCCGAAGGCGCGGATCCTCCTGAAGGGGATCGACGCCTCCGAGGCGCTCGCGATGCCGGGCGTCAAGGCCGTCCTGACGGCCGCCGACGTCCCGGGCGACCGCTTCCACGGCCACATCATCCACGACTGGCCCGCCATGATCGCCGTCGGCGAGGAGACGCGCTACGTCGGCGACGCCATCGCCCTCGTGGCCGCCGAGACCCGCACCCAGGCGAAGGCCGCTGCGGCGAAGATCGTGCTCGACTACGACGTCCTCCCGCCTCTCGTCGACCCGAAGCGGGCACTCGACGAGGACGCCCCGAAGCTGCACCCCAAGGGGAACCTCCTCGCGTCGTCCCGGCTGAAGCGCGGCGACCCGGACAAGGCGATCGCCGAGGCCGCGATCGTCGTCCGGAAGAAGTTCCGGACGCCCGAGACCGAGCACGCCTTCATGGAGGTCGAGAGCGCCCTGGCCATTCCCGGCGAGGACGGGACGCTCACCGTCTACACCGGGACGCAGAGCATCTACGACGACTACAAGGGGATCGTCGGCGTCCTCGGCCTCCCGCCCGAGAAGGTCAAGGTCATCAGCGCCTACGTCGGGGGCGGGTTTGGCGGCAAGGAGGACCTGATCGTCCAGCACCACGCCGCGCTCCTGGCCTGGAATCTCAAGGTCCCGGTGAAGCTGACGCTCGACCGGCAGGAGTCGATCCGGGTCCACCCGAAGCGCCACGCCTTCGAGATGGACTACGTCGTCGCCGCCGACGCCGACGGCCACGTGACCGCCGTGAAGGCCGACCTCCTCCAGGACACCGGCGCGTACGCCTCCCTGGGAGGTCCCGTTCTCCAGCGCGCCTGCACGCACGGGGCGGGGCCCTACAAGATCGCAAACGTCGAGATCGTCGGCACCGGCGTCTACACGAACAACCCGCCCGGGGGCGCCTTCCGCGGCTTCGGCGTGACGCAGTCGTGCTTCGCGATGGAGTCGTGCCTGAACATGGTCGCGAAGGAGGCGGGGCTGACGCCGTGGGAGGTCCGCTGGCGGAACGCCTGCGGGCCGGGCGACATCCTCCCGAACGGCCAGCTCTGCGACGAGGGGACGGGCCTGAAGGAGACTCTCCTCGCGGTGAAGGAGCTCTGCGAGAAGCGCCCCGACGCAGGGATCGCCTGCGCCATGAAGAACGCCGGGATCGGCGTCGGCCTCCCCGACGTCGGCCGCGTGCGCCTGAAGGTGGAGAAGGGGAAGGCGGTCATCTACACGAGCGCCGCCTGCATGGGCCAGGGGCTCGCCTCCGTCCTCGAGCAGTTCGTCGCCGAGACCGCCGGCCTCTCCTGGGGCCAGATCGCCGTCGCGCCGCCCGACACCTCCAACTCCCCGAACAGCGGGACGACGACCGCGTCCCGGCAGACCCTCTTCACCGGAGAGGCGGCCTGCCGGGCGGCCGCCGACCTGAAGAAGGACCTCGCGACGGCGACGCTCGCCGAGCTTGAAGGGAAGGAGTACTACGCCGAGTTTTCCGGCGTCACCGACCCCTTCGCGAGCGACAAGGAGAACCCGGTCAGCCACGTGGCCTACTCGTACGCCACGCACGTCGTCCTCCTCGACGCGAACGGGATGCTCGAGAAGGTCGTCGCGGCGCACGACGTCGGCCGGGCCATCAACCCGGTCCAGGTGGAGGCGCAGATCGAGGGGGGCGTCGTCATGGGGCTCGGGTACGGCCTGACGGAGGACTTCCCGCTCAAGGACGGCGAGCCGCAGGTCAAGTACGGAACGCTCGGGCTCTTCAAGGACTCGAAGGTCCCGCCGATCGCGTCGGTCATCATCGAGAAGAACCCCGACCCGAAGGCGTTCGGGGCCAAGGGCCTCGGCGAGATCGCCACCATCCCGACGGCCCCCGCGGTGGCGGGTGCGTACTTCAACCGCGACGGGATCTTCCGGACGGACCTCCCGCTGGCGGGGACGCCCTACAGCCGGAAGAAGAAGGAATGAGCCTCCTGCTCCTCGAGACGCTCCTCGCGGCGCGGGGCCCCCTCGTACTCTGCACGGTGATGCAGGTGAAGGGCTCGGCCCCGCGACACGCCGGCTCGTGGATGCTCGCCGGTCCGGAGGGTCTCGTCGCGGGCTCCGTCGGAGGCGGGAAGGGGGAGTCGCTCGTTCTCACGGCGGCCCGGGAGGCGCTCGCCGACGGGAAGGCCCGCGTCCTCGAGGTCGAGATGCAGGGGAACGAGGCCGAGGGGATGGACATGATCTGCGGCGGGACGAGCCGGGTGCTCGTCGAGCTGCTCGTGGCGAAGACCGTGTACGAGGTCGCGCGAGACCTCCTTCTCCACGGCGAACGTGCGGTCCTCGCTCGGCGGTTCGCGACGGGCGAGACTTTTCTCATGGACGGGAGCGGCCGCTGGGTCCCCGGCCTGCCCGAAGACGCGGACCCGGAAACGGCCCATCGCGCGCTCGATCGCGGCAAGCCCGTCCTCGAGACGGAGCAGGGCCTCTTCTACGACCCGCTCCTCCCGCCCGAGAAGCTCCTGATCCTCGGCGGTGGTCACGTCGGCCGGGCGTTGGCTTCGGCCGCCCAGCCGCTCGGCTTCGCCGTCACCGTCGCCGACGACCGGCCGGAGTTCCTCGTCCCCCAGAGATACCCCGCGGGCGTCGCGACCCTCTGCGGCAGCTACGCGGAGATCGTCGACCGTTTTCCGTTCGACGCATCGACCTACGTCGTCATCGTGACGCGGGGCCATCGCGCGGACCTCGAGTCGCTCCGCGCCGTCCTCGAAAGAACGTGGCGCTACGCCGGGCTGATCGGGAGCAGACGAAAGGTCCGCCTCCTGACCGAACAGGTCCTCGCGGACGGGTACGACCGCGCCCGGGTCGAATCCGTCCACACGCCGATCGGCCTCGACATCGGCGCGGAGACCCCCGAGGAGCTCGCCGTCTCCATCGCAGGCGAGCTCGTCGCGGTGCGCCGCGGGGCCACGAGCCCCGGTCTCTCCGGGGGGGCGCGACGAAACGCGTCCTGAGGCTCGCGGACCTCCTCCTGCCCTTCCTGCCCGACGGGAAGGGTGTCGTCGCGTTCGTCGGAGCCGGTGGAAAGACGACCCACCTCCTGCACTTCGCCCGGGAACTGGCTGCGAATGACCGGCCCGTCCTCGTGACGACGACGACACACCTCGCCGACCCCCGCGGGGAGGAGAACACCTTTGCCCGCATCCTCCTCCGCCCCGACCTGGAGCATTCGGCGACGCCCGGCTCGGCGCCCGATCCCGAGCCGCTCGGGGGAGTGACGCTCCTCGTCTCCCGCCCCGCCGACGAGCCCGGGAAGCTGAAGGGAATCCACCCGTCGAGGATCGCCTGGCTGCGCACGGCGTGGGATCTCGTTCTCGTGGAGGCCGACGGGTCGAAGCGGCTCCCGGTCAAAGCCCCCGCGTCCCGGGAGCCGGTCGTGCCGGACGGCACCGACCTCGTCGTCGGGGTCATCGGCCTCGACGCACTCGGCGAGCCGATGGACGAGCGCACGGTCCACCGTCCGGAGCTCTTCGCCTCCGTCACCGGATGCGCTCCGGGACACGCCATCGGCTGGGACCACCTCGTCGCCCTGGCGCGCCACCCCGACGGCCTCTTCAAGGGAACCGGCTGCCCGCGCGTCGTCCTCCTCAACAAGGTGGACGCGTCTCCGTTCCTGCCGTCGCCCGGCCAGCTCGCCGGCCTCGGCGCCGACCTCGTCCTTCTGAGCGGCACGGCCGACGGCGGGCGGTCGTACTACACGGCACGGCGGGAGCGGGTCCCGTGACCCTCGTCGCCGGTACTCTCGTCGTCGTGCGGGGCGCCGGGGACCTCGGCACCGGCTGCATCGTGAGGCTCGTCCGCGCCGGCTTCCGCGTCGTCGCCCTCGAGATGGAAAAGCCGTGCGCGATCCGCCGGGCCGTGAGCCTTTCGGAGGCGATCTACGACGGCGAAGCCACGGTCGAAGGGATCCGGGGCTTCCGGTGCGAGGCCGCGCCCGGAGCGTGGGGGCCGCTCGAGGTGCCGATCCTCGTCGACCCCGAGGCCCGCTCGGTCGCGCGATTCATGCCCCTCGCGCTCCTCGACGCCATCGTCGCCAAGAGGAACGTCGGCACCCGGATCGACATGGCCCCGATCGTCGTCGCGCTCGGGCCGGGGTTCGAGGCGGGGCGCGACGTCCACGCCGTCGTCGAGACGAACCGTGGCCACGACCTCGGCCGCGTCATCCTCACGGGCGCTGCGGAGAGAGACACCGCCGTGCCGGGGCTGATCGCGGGCGCGGGCCGGGACCGCGTGATCCGCGCGCCGGCGGCGGGCCGCGTGGCCGCGATCCGCGAGATCGGCGACCTCGTCCGCGCGGGCGAGCCCGTCCTGTCCGTCGGGGGCGTAGGGGTCCGGGCGACTCTGGACGGTGTCGTTCGGGGACTGATCCGGCCGGGGTCGGAGGTTCCCGCGGGCTTCAAGGTCGCCGACGTCGACCCGCGCGGCGCCAGAGAGCACTGCTTCTCGGTCTCCGACAAGGCCCGCGCCGTCGGCGGGGGCGTCCTCGAGGCGATCCTGGCGCTGGCGCCCGGACCGGACTGGACCGCGACAGCCCCACGGCCCCTGTAGTCACTCTTCGCCTGCCCGACGCTTTGGCTCGCGAACGTCTCAGGAGTCGCGAGGCTTCGGCGGCCGCACGACGCGGATCGCACCCGGCTGCATCGGAAGCCAGTGCTCCACGAAGAGCGGCTGAGCCACTTCGTCGGCGGCCTTGATCCGGCGGGAAGTCCCGGCGGTGTCCTTGGAGGCGACCGCGATCGCGAGGGCGTGGGACAGGACGGAGAACGTCGAGAGGCCGAAGCCGAAGAGGAAGTCCTCCGCCGGGAGGACGATCGTCACGCTCGCGGATCCGGCGAGCGGCGACTCCCTCCGGTCGCTGAACGCGAGGACCGGAATCCCGCATCGCTTCGCGAACGCCGCCGCGTCGACCGTCTCACGGCTGAACGGGGCACAGCTGACGACGACGAGGAGGTCCCGCGTTCCGAGGTTCGCCACCTGGCTGGAGAAGTCGGACGGGATCGCCGCAATGCACGGGAGGCCCGCCTGGGTCAGGTTGAATGCGAGCACCTGGCACATCACGTGTGACACGCCGCGCCCCAGGAGGAGGCGGTGCTCGGCCGTCGTCAGGAGCTGCGTCGCGGCCTCGAGCATCGAGCCGTCGAGGGTCTCCAGCATCCTGTTCAGGTTGTCCTGGTCCCGCCGGACCACCTCCGAGAGAGCCCAGAACGGGTTGGTCGGCGCTTCGAGCGCCTCGAGAGGATCCCCTTCCGAGCGCACCTGGCAGGCGGCCCTGAGCGCGTCGCGGAACTCGCTGAATCCGCGGTAACCGAGGCGCTTGGAGAACCTCGCAACGGTGCCGATGCTCACGTTCGCCCGCTCGGCCATCGACTCGATGCCCCAGAGGGCTCCCAGGAGCGAGTCGGACATGAGTGCGTCCGCGATGCGTCGCATCGCCTCCGGGAGGTCGTGGTAGGCCTCCTTGAGACGGGCCTGAACGTCCGGAAGCTCTTTGTCCGCGGCTTTCATCAGCCGGCCATTCTACCGCCGTTGCGACGAAGCCCGCCGCCCACCCGGCCCTCGAACGGGCCGGGTGGGCGCGGACTCTCCCCTCACGGTAGCGGAACGTCCCTGAAGACGAACGTATGCCTCACGAGGCTCTTGTCGGACTGCATCAGGACCTTCATCGTCCAATCGGGCTTCGGCTTTTCGCCCCAGAACTCGAGAATCGTGAATCCGGCCTCGTCGGACTTCCCGTTGAACTGCGGGTTTCCCTCGCCGTCCGCCATCTTGAAGTCCTGGATGGCCTTCTTGGGGTCCTTCACGCGGAGGACGATCTGCCCCTCGCCCCCCTTCGGGAACGAATCGACGGCGTATTCGACCATCGACTTGATCGTGTCCTCGTCGGTGACGCCCTCTTTCCTCGCCTTCGCGCGCTCGGCATCTCCGGCCTTCTTCCGCTCGGCTTCGATCTGCGCCTGCGAGAGCACCGAGATCTCGACGCCGTTCGCCTTCAGCGCCGCGTGGGCGAGGGGCTTGCCCGCCATCGAGAGGATCTTCGGAAAGCCTGCTTCGCCGTTCGGGTCGCGCCCGGGAATGTAGAGCTCGATCTCGCCCGAGACCTCCTTCAGGATCGTCGCCTTCCGCGGAGGGTTCTTCAGCTCTGCGAAGACGATCGTCGGAGGCGCGGGCCCTTCCTTGGGCTTGCCGAACGAGCCCCGCTGCGTCGGCTCGAGACGGGCGTCGGCCGCGTCCTCGCGGACCAGGTTCGTCCCGAGGTCGTCGACGGCCTTCATCACGACGACGCGCGACGCCCTCGCCTCGTGTGCCGGGATGTCGGGAAGCTCGATCCCAAGCGTGCAGCGGGGGAAATGACCCTCGGAGCGGCGGTCCTGCACCGTCTTCAGCGTGGCGTTCGCCGGGGTCGCCTTTGCCGGGGCGGGAGCCGAAGTCTTCGCGGCCGCGGCCGGCTTCGGCTTCGCCTTCGATTGCGCGGCGGCGGGAGCCGCGGCGAGGGCCATCACGAGGAGGAGCGGGAGGGGATTGCGGGCGGCGTTCACGGGAGCCGGACCTCCTTGATGTCGAACGGCACGGAGACGATGGCCTTCTCGGTGAAGAGGCTGAGGACGAGGACGGCGTCCTTCGGCAGGGCCTTCTTCACGTCGATCTGCTTCAGGACGACGTCCTTGTCGGTTCGCGCGGAATACCCGCCAGTCTCTATCAGCTCTCCCGACGGGGTCTCGAGCCAGAGCTCCTGGATCTTCTCCTCGCTCGCCTTCGAAATCTGCAGGTAGAGGCCGTGCTCGGGGAAGTCCGACTCCCCCATCTCGTCGAAGGCTTTCGCCATCTCGATCAGGGGCCCGATCTCCTCGTCCTTCATTCCGCGCTCCTTCGCCTCGGCGCGGATCTCGGCGATCTTCTTCTCGTCGAGACGGTTCTTCTTCCGGGCCTCCACGTAGCTCTCCTTCGACAGGACCGTCAACTCGACCTTCGCGGCCTTGAGACCCTTCGAATCGGCCGGCTTACCCACCCGGGCGAGAAAACCCGGAACCTTGACGACGCTGCTGGGGTCCCTTCCGGGCACGAACAGGTCCGCCGTCCCCGAGATCCGCATCGACGTCGCGCTCCGCGGAGGACTGTCGAGAGCGACCTGGATGTTCCCGGCGTTGCTGTTGCGGTCGCTGAACTCGGCAGGGCGGGCTTTCGGGTTGACGAGGTTCTTCCCCGAGTCGTCCTTTGCCTCCTTCACCCGCATCCGCGCCGACTTCACCCCGTCGAGCCCTTCCCCGGCGAGGTTCAGGGTCAGCACGAGCCCGCCCGACCCCATCCCGTCCGAGATCCGGTCGTCGACGACGTCGGTAAGGACGACCTTCACGTTGCTCTGCCCCGCCGCCGGCAGGGCCGCGCACAGAACGACGAACGCTCCGGGCGCAACGACACGACAAGCCGCGAATCGTTTCATGGTCACCTCGAGATCTTGCGACCGATTCTAGACTACCGCGCCTTCCCGGACGCCGGCCACACCGTGACGTTCGTCACGGCATCTCTGCCGGAACGCTGCCCGAACGCATCTCGAGGAGAGAGCACCCCCGGCCCGGACGCGGTAACATCCCCGCCGGCGGGCCGTTAGCTCAGTTGGTTAGAGCATCTGCCTTTTAAGCAGGGGGTCCCGGGTTCGAGTCCCGGACGGCCCACCAGTCACTCCGCCTGACACTCTGTTCTTCGGGCCTGCGGGCCCGAGCCACCGGCCCGTGGTAAATTCCATTCGTCGCCGAAAGGCGATCCTGCCTCAGGCGCCCCCATCGTCTAGCGGCCTAGGACGCTACCCTTTCAAGGTAGAGATCGCGGGTTCGAATCCCGCTGGGGGTACCACCTTTTCCAGACGGGTCGGAGCGCGTCTCCCTCCCCGCTCGCGGGCAGAGCGGAATGAGCCGACCGAACCCTCCCCGTTCCCACGAAGAGAGCCGCCGGCTCGTTCGCCAGATCTTGTCCCGCGGGGGACCCGTATCGCGGGCCCTCCGGCGGATTCAGCGCATGAGCTTCCCGGCCATGCCGAGGATGTCGTCGAGAGCGTTCCCGTCTCCGTCGAGGTCGAGGAGCGAGCCGAGGCCGCCCGACGCGCCGGCGCCCGGAGCGGACGAGCTGCGGGCGCCGCCACCCATGAGGCCGCCGAGAAGGTCGCCGAGGCCGCCGCCCGAGGAAGGCGCGGCGACTGCCCCGCCGCCCCGCCTCGCCATGTAGCCGGTGACGAGCATCGCGAGCATCGGGAGCATCTTCTTGAGGATCGACGGGTCGAGGCCCGACGTCGCGGAAGCGTTTTGCGCCACCGCGCGGCTGACGTCCTTCGTGCCGAAGATCTGCCCGAGGACGTCGTTTCCGAGGTTCACGTTCGTGGGCTGAGGCGAGAGGACGTCGTCGAGCAGGCCCCCGCCGCCGAGCTGGCCGAGGAGCCCGCCGAGTCCCTCGAGGCCCGAGGGCTGAGCCTGCGCCTGCTTCTTGAATCCGCCGAGGATCGCCGGGGCGAGGGCCTCGGCTCCTTTCGCGGCCTGGGCCTCGCTGATGCCGAGCTCCCGCGCCATCGACTGGAGGCCGCCCATCTGGGCGAGAATGTCGGTGATCTGCATCCGTCTTCTCCTGTGCTCCGGGGTACGGCCGGTGTTCAGTCGAGCAGGTCCTTCGGGACGTTGACGCCGTTCCCGGCGATCTTCGCGAGGACGGTCCCCACACTATTGACGTGGCCCCCCGAAATCAACCCGGACGCTTCCGGAGCCGCCTGAGGTCTCGTCGCAGGCCGACCGCGCTCCGTGCGACCGCGTAAGATGCAGGGTCGGCCCGCCGGGCCATTCCGGTCGCGTGCGGGTGAATGCAGGGAGGAGACACATGAGAAGAGTCCTGACTGCCGTCGCCGGCCTCGCGATGGCAATGCCGTGCCTGGCGCAGCCCGCGGCCGAGCCTAAGCCCGAGACGAACCCGTTCTTCATGGAGTGGGCGACGCCGTTCGGCATGGCGCCGTTCGAGAAGATCCAGGCCGCTCACTTCGTCCCGGCCTTCGAGGCCGGGATCGCCGCGCGGAAGAAGGAGATCGAGGCGATCGCATCGAATCCCGAGGCGCCCACGTTCGCGAACACCGTGGAGGCTTTGGAGAACGGCGGGCTCGCGCTGTCGAAGGTGAGCGACGTCTTCTTCACGCTGTCCGGCGCCGAGACGAACGACGAGATCCAGGCGATCACCCGGAAGGTCTCCCCGCTGCTCTCGTCGCTTCGCGACGACGTGCGGCTGAACGAGAAGCTCTTCGCCCGGGTGAAGGCGGTCTGGGAGAAGCGGGACACGCTCGGACTGACACCCGAGCAGAAGAAGCTCGTCGAGGACGGCTACAAGGACTTCGTCCGCGGCGGCGCGAACCTCTCCCCCGAGCAGAAGACGCGGTTCCGGGAAGTGAATCAGGAACTCTCGGCGCTCGGGATCCGGTTCAGCGACAACCTTCTCAAGGAAACGAACTCCTGGCGTCTCGTCGTCGAGAAGAAGGAAGACCTCGCCGGGCTGCCCCCCGGCGTCGTCGCGGCCGCAGCCGACGCGGCGAAGGCGGCGAAGCTCGAGGGGAAGTGGGTCTTCACGCTCCAGTCGCCCTCGATCTGGCCCTTCCTGACGTTCGCCGAGAACCGTGCGCTCCGCAAGGAGATCCTGACGGCCTACACGACCCGGTGCGACAAGGGCGGCGAGACGGACAACAAGGAGCTCCTGTCGAAGATGGCGGCGCTGCGCGCCGAACGGGCGAAGCTCCTCGGCTTCGCCACGTGGGCCGACTTCGTCCTCGACGACAACATGGCGAAGACGCCGGCGAGGGTCTACGAGCTGCTGGACCGCGTCTGGAAGCCGGCTCTCGAGGTGGCGAAGGTCGACGCGAAGGACCTCGCGGCCGCCCTGAAGGCCGACGGCAAGGTCGGGCCGCTCGAGCCGTGGGACTGGCGCTACTACGCCGAGAAGGTCCGCAAGGCGCGCTACGACCTCGACGACCAGGCGCTGCGTCCCTACTTCGCGCTCGACCGCGTTCGCGAAGGAGCCTTCTCCGTGGCGAACCGGCTCTACGGCATCACCTTCACCGAGAGGACCGACGTCCCGAAGTACCACTCCGAGGTGAAGACGTTCGAGGTGAAGGACGCCGACGGCTCGTTCCTCGCCCTCTTCACGACGGACTTCCACCCGCGCCCGGGCAAGCGCGGCGGGGCCTGGTGCGGGCGGCTCCGTGAGCAGTGGGTGAAGGACGGCAAGGACGTCCGCCCCATCGTCACGAACGTCATGAACTTCACACGGCCCTCGGGAGACGCACCCGCGCTCCTCTCGCTGGAAGAGGTCGAGACGCTCTTCCACGAGTTCGGGCACGCCCTCCACCGGATCCTCTCGCGCGTGACCTACCGTTCGATGTCGGGCGTCCCGCGCGACTTCGTCGAGCTCCCTTCCCAGATCATGGAGAACTGGGCGCTCGAGCCCGAGGTGCTGAAGGGGTACGCGAAGCACTGGAAGACCAGCGAGCCGATCCCGGCCGCCCTCGTCGCGAAGATCCACGAGTCCGAGCTCTACGGCCAGGGATTCGCCACGGTCGAGTACGCCGCCGCGGCCTACCTCGACATGAACTGGCACACGCTGACCGAGCCGAAGGTCGAGAACGCGACGGCCTTCGAAACGGCGTCGCTCGCGAAGATCGGGCTCATCCCCGAGATCGTCTCCCGCTACCGGAGCCCGTACTTCCAGCACATCTTCGGACCGGGGGGCGGCTACTCCGCCGGGTACTACAGCTATCTCTGGAGCGAGATCCTCGACGCCGACGCCTTCGAGGCGTTCCGCGAGAAGGGGATCTTCGACAAGACCACCGCCACGGCCTTCCGCAAGAACATCCTCGAGAAGGGGGGCACCGCCGAGGCGATGTCGCTCTACAAGGGCTTCCGGGGCCGCGAGCCGTCCGTCCAGCCGCTTCTCGTGCGGCGTGGGCTCACCCCGGCGGCGACCGCAAAGACCGCGACGACCGCTCCGGCGACGCACTGACCTGCCGCGCGGCGGGGGGAGAGGCCCGGCTTCTCTCCCCGCTCCCGCGCCGGAGGCGCCAGGCGGTGCGCGCTACCCCAGGAGCGGGCCCGGGTGAGTCCTGCGGATGATCCGGGAAGCGAGAGGCCCAGGCACGGTCTCGTTCATCAGGAGCGCGTCGACGAGCTCCTCCACCGGTTCCCAGAGGTAGGCGAGCCTCACGGCCGTCTCGCGGAAGACGGCGTCGATCTCGAGGCCGGCCCGCCGGGCGAAGACGGCGATGCGGTGCGTGTCGATCTCGATGCCGACGTGCGGCTCGACAGGAAGCTTTCCTCCGGCCATCACCACGGCGATCGGTCCCGCCGCGAGGAGTCGGAGGTAGACGTGCTGCTTCTTCCGGTCGGCGTCGGAAACGCCCGACGGAAACTCCTGGCCGACGAGGATGCGGCCGCGCGTGTGCTCTTCGGGGTAGATCGAGACCTTCGGGAGGCGAAGGCCGGCGTCCCACGCGACGACTGCGCGACCGGCTTCGTGATGAGCGACGAGACGACGGAACCTCAACGGACCCTCCCCTGACAGATTACAGGTTCGGGAGGAGGAAAGGTGCGACGCCGGATCAGCGCCGGTCCCAGAATAGCCGGGTGACCCGGCCCCTTCGCGCTTCCGCGCAGCGCACGCCGATTCCGATGCGGCTTCCCGAGGGGCGGATCGAGGCCTTCCGGATCGTCCCGGACGAGGTCTGGCCTGGCCTCGCCCCCATCGTCTTCCTCCACGACGCCCTGGGCGCCGTCTCTCTCTGGCGGGACCTTCCCGAACGGCTCTGCGGAGCACTGGGCCGCGAGGGGCTCGTCTTCGACCGCCTCGGGTTCGGCCGGTCCGATCCCTGGCCCGAGCTCCCCGGCCACGCTTTCTTCGAGGTGGAGTCGAGGCGGCGGCTCCCCGAGGTGCTGCGGCAGGCGGGGATCGCCCGCCCGGTCCTCTTCGGGCACAGCGACGGGGCCACCATCGCGCTCCTGTTTGCGGCCTTCTTCCCGGAGGTCCCCGCCGCCGTCGTTTCGATCGCCGCACACGTCTTCATCGAGGACGCGACGCTCGCCGGGATCTCCGAGACGGCTGCGACCTGGCGGACGTCCGACCTGCCGGCTCGCCTCGCCCGTCACCACGGGGAGAAGGCCGGTGCCGTCTTCCGGAGCTGGGCCGAGACCTGGCACGACCCGGCTTTCCGGAGCTTCTCGGCAGTGGAGGCGATCCGCGCGATCCGGTGCCCGGTCCTCGTGATCCAGGGCGAGGAGGACGAGTACGCGACCCGCGCCCAGGTCGAGGCGATCGCCTCCGCGGTCTCCGGGCCGGTGCGAACGGCGCTCCTTCCCGGCCTCGGCCACTTCCCGCACCGCCAGGACCCGGAGAGGGTCCTCGCCGAGACGGAGAGGTTCCTGCTCGACCTCGGCGCCTGAGCCCGGCAGCCCGGGCGGCCCGGCGTCCGGGGGGCCGGGGCGTCAGACCTTCGCCAGCGCCTGTTCGAGATCCTCGCAGAGGTCGAGCGCGTCCTCGCATCCGAGGGCGATCCGGACGAGGTCGTCGGAGATCTCTGCCTTCTCGCGATCGACCCTGGGGACGCTGGCGTGCGTCATGGAGGCCGGGTGCTCGATGAGCGTCTCGACGCCTCCCAGGCTCACCGCGAGCGTCGCGAGCTTGACGGAGTTCATGAGGGTCCGGCCCGCCTCGAGCCCTCCCTTCACGCCGAACGAGACGATGGCCCCGCCGCCCGTCATCTGCCGGCGCGCGAGGTCGTACTGCGGGTGGCTCGGGAGGAAGGGGTAGCGGACCCAGGACACCTTCGGGTGGGCTTCCAGGAACCGCGCGACCTCGAGAGCATTCGCCTGGGCCTTCTCCAGCCGCAGGCCGAGCGTCTTGACGCCCCGGAAGACGAGCCAGGCCTGGTGCGGGTCCATCGTCGGGCCGACGTTGACGTGTACGGAGCGGAGGCGGGCGAAGAGCGCGGGGTCCTTCGCGACGACGATCCCGGCGACGACGTCGCTGTGGCCGTTCAGGAACTTCGTCATGCTGTGCAGGACGACGTCCGCGCCGAGCGCGAAGGGCTGCTGGAGGAGTGGCGTGGCGAAGGTGTTGTCGACGGCGACGAGGGCGCCGCGGTCGTGGGCGATCTTCGCGATCGCCTCGATGTCGCAGAGCTTGAGCGTCGGGTTGGCAGGCGTCTCGAGGTAGACGAGCTTCGTCTCGGGCCTCATCGCCTTCTCGACGTTGGCCGGGTCCGACGTGTCCACGAAGGAGCCCGTCACGCCGAAGCGGGAGTACTCCTTCTCCAGGATCATCCGGCTCGCGCCGTAGAGGGCGTCGGTCCCGACGACGTGGGCCCCCGCGCCGAGGAGCGTGAAGTAGACGGTGTGGACGGCCGCCATGCCGGTCGAGGCGGCCATCGCCCCGCAGCCCCCCTCGAGGTCGGCGATGCACTCCTCGAGGGCCGCGACCGTCGGGTTCCCCAGCCGCGTGTACTTGTAGCCGGGGTCCGTCCCGCCGAAGCGGGCGGCCCCTTCGTCGGTGTCCTTGAACGCGAAGGTCGACGTCTGGTAGATCGGCGTCGCGACGGCACCGGTGAGCGGGCAGGTTCGCTGACCCGCGTGGATGATCCGGCTGGCGATGCGCAGGTTCTTGACGTCGGACATGATGCGAGGCACCTCTTGCGGGAGTGGCGACAGCGAGGATTCCGCGCCGCCCGGCCGGGCATCCTAGCATCCGGCGGGCACCCTCCCCTTCCTTGACTTCCCCCGCGCCCCCGCCTACAAGACTCGCTGGACTTTCGACGGGGCGGGCGGCTCCCCGGGGGTCCCCGTGGAGCGGTGCATGCGCGTCGTGGAAAGCGTCGTCGAGCTGATCGGGAGGACCCCGATGATCCGGCTCGGCGCCCTGAAAGAGCCGGGCGAGGCGGACGTGTACGCCAAGCTCGAATACCTGAATCCCGGGATGAGCGTGAAGGACCGGACGGCCCTGGGGCTCATTCGCGCGGCCGAGGAGAGCGGCGCCCTGAAACCCGGCGGGACCATTCTCGAGGCGACGGCCGGAAACACCGGGGTCGGCCTCGCCCTGGTGGGGGTCTCGCGCGGCTACCGCGTCGTCATCGTGATGGTCGAGGGGTACGCCCGCGAGAAGATGATCCTGATCCGCGGCCTGGGGGGCGAGATCGTCCTCGTCCCGCACGAGGCGGGAATCCAGGGCGCCGTGGCGAAGGCGAACGAGCTCGCGGCGTCGATCCCCGGCGCCGTCCCGATGCGGCAGTTCGAAAATCCCGCGAACCCGCGGATCCACTACGAGACGACCGGTCCGGAGATCTGGGAGCAGATGGGCGGAAGAGTCGACGGCATCGCCTTCGGCGTCGGGACCGGGGGGACATTCTGCGGCGTCGCCCGTTTCCTGAAGGAGATGGCCCCGTCCATCCGCTGCTGGGGAGTGGAGCCGCCCGATTCCATCTACGGCGCGACGGACGGGAAGGGCGAGCACATGGTCGAGGGGATCGGGAACAACTGGATCCCCGCCACGTTCGACCGCTCCCTCGCGGACGGCGTCTTCACCATTCCCCACTCCGAGAGCTACGAGATGGTCGACCGCCTCGGGAGGATGGGCCTTCCTGCCGCCGCCTCGTCCGGGGCCGCCGTCGCCGGGGCGAAGCGGCTCGCGAAAATGCTCGGCGAAGGGAAGCGGGTCGTCACGCTCCTGAGCGACCCGTCCGAGCGCTACTTCTCGAAATACGTCTACGACGGGCTCTACGAGGGACGCCGCATCCCCTGATTGCGGCGAGGAGGCGGAGTTGGACTACCCGATCCGGGAATTCGCGATGGGCGGCGGGATCCTGATCGCCCTCGTCGCAATCCTGCACGTCGTCGTCTCGCACTTCGCCGTCGGCGGAGGGCTCGTGCTGGCCGTTCTCGAGACGGCCGCCGTGAAGCGGAACGACGGGCCGCTCCGCGATCTCGTGAAGCGGTCGTCGATGATCCTCCTTCTCCTTTCGACCGTCTTCGGGGCGATCTCGGGTGTCGGAATCTGGTTCACGATCGGCGTCGTCCACCCGGCCGCCACATCGTCCCTCATCCACACGTTCGTCTGGGCCTGGGCGACGGAGTGGGCGTTCTTCCTCCTCGAGGTCGTGACGGCACTCGCCTGGGTCGCGACGTGGGGAAAGGTCTCCCCGCGGACGCACCTCCTCCTGATCTGGCTCTACGCCTTCGCAGCCTTCATGTCCCTCGTGGTCATCCAGGGAATCCTCGGCTTCATGCTGACCCCGGGGAGCTATCCGAAGACGTTCTCCTTCTGGGACGGCTTCCTGAACCCGACCTACCTTCCGGGCATCCTCTTCCGTACCGGGGCCTGCGTCCTCCTCGCCGCGGCGTGGATGGCCTTCGCGGCTCTCCGGGAGCCCGATCGCGGTGCCCGCGCACGGCTCTCCCGGATACTCGGAGCAGCGGGAGCCCTCGGGATCGGCGTCGCCGGGATCGGCTGGTTCGTCTGGGAGCGGGCGCTCCCGGAATCGGTCCAGCGGCTCTTCCTCGGCGAGAAGCCTCTCCTCGCCGCTCTCGCGACGGGCCGGTCGCATACGCTCCGGATGTTCGCCGTCGCCGCGCTGCTCGCCCTTCTCGTTCTCGTTCTGCCGAGGCTCCAGTCGTGGCCGGTTGCGATCCTCGCCCTCCTCGCCGGCGCCGGGATTCTCGCCGGCTACGAGAGGGTCCGAGAGGGAATTCGCAAGCCGTTCGTCATCGCCGAGCAGATGTTCTCCAACGGGGTTCTCGTGTCGGAGATCGACGCCCTGAACGCGAAGGGAATCCTCTCGAAGGCCGCCTGGGCGTCGAAAGAGGCGGGCGGGCGCGCCCTCCCTCTCGGCGAAGCCGTCTTCCGCGCACAGTGCGCCTCCTGCCACACGCGCGACGGCTACCTCGGTATCCGGAAGATCGCCTCCGCCATGGACGCCGAGTTCGCGGAGATGTTCCTGACGGCGATGCGGGACGACGGCGCGAACTGGAAGGCGCGCGCCGCGGGCAAGGACGTGAAGCCCGACTACGCGTTCATGCCTCCGTTCGTCGGGACCGACGACGAGCTCAAGGCGCTTGCCCTCTGGCTCGCGTCACTGAACGGGGGCCAGGTGGCGGAAGTGACCGATGCCCACTGACACCCTCCTCCCGGCCCTGGACCCGATGGCGATTCCGGGACCGCCGTGGCTCTTCCACGCCCTCTGGCTCGTGACGTTCGCGATTCACGTCGTCGGGGTCAACCTCGTGCTCGGCTCCTCGATTCTCGGCACGATGGCGTCGCTCGATTCCGACCGCACGTTCGGCCGTGGCGTCGCGGGCTTCTTCGCCGAGGTGAACACCTGGGCGGTCTCGCTCACGATCACGTTCGGCATCGCACCTCTTCTCTTCCTTCAGGTGCTCCACGGCCGGCTCTTCTACTCCGCGACGGTCATCCTCGCCCCCGCCTGGCTCGGCCTCCTCCTCTTCCTGACGGCGGCCTACTACCTGACCTACGGGGCCAAGTACCGCCTTCGGGCCGGAAAGGGAGCCGCGGTTCACCTCGGCCTCTCGGCGCTTCTCTTCCTCGGCGTCGCGGCGATCCAGGTCGTCGTGCACCTCCTCTCGGTGCAGCCCGGCCGCTGGGAAGGGGTCCTGGCGGCGCCCTGGACGGCCTTGTCCGACCGCTCCTTTCTCCCCCGCTTCCTCCACTTCGTCCTGGCAGGTGTCACGCTCGCGGGAATCCTCCTCGCGTGGGTCTCGGTTCGCCGGGTCCCCGAAGACGGTGCTCGCGCCGAGGCGTCGGCCCGGGCCGCGTTCGGCGTCAAGATCGCCCTCCTGGCCACGCTGCTCCAGCTCGTCGTCGGACTCTGGCTGACGATCTCCGTCCCGCGCGAGGTCCTCCTCGGCCTCATGCGGGGAGGCGGCGCGACGATGCTCCCTCTCACGCTCGGCATCGCCGCGGGCTTCGGCCTTCTCGTCTTTCTCGCCCGGGTGAGGGACCCGATCGCCGACCGCACCTCGGTGAGACGCTCGCTCGAGCTGTTCGGCCTCGCCATGGTCCTGATGCTCGTCACCCGCCACCAGCTGCGTGACCTCTACATCGCCGCGGCCGGCGCCGACGCCGCTCCCGCGACGACCGGCCAGTGGGGTGTCTTCGCGATCTTCCTCGGCAGTTTCGTCCTCTGCGCCGCCCTGGCGATCGTCGCGGTCGTCCGCAGCGCGAAGGACCGGCCGGGTCCCGGAGAAGCGACGGCGTGAGGCGCGCCGCACGGACGCGGCGGGCTCCCGTCACCTGAACCTTTCGGGCGCAGGAAGGGCTACGATCGGGCCGTGCTCGGAGGCCCTCCCCAGCCCACGCTCCGCGACCTCTGGACTCCGGAGGACGAGGAGGACGTCCACCTCTTTCTCGAGGCCGTGTCGCGCGCCGATCTCCTCGCCGCCCTCTCCGCGATCGAGGGATCCCCGGCCGCCGACCGCCTCGAGGACGAGGCGCAGGTGACGGCCTGGGCCGCCGTCACGGCGAGGCGGCTGCCGCTCCTTCCCTCGCGCGGGCCCTTCGCTCTCTCGCGCCTCCTCCGCGGTCTCCTCGTGGACGACCTCTCCTTCCGTGGCGACAGCGACGACTACTCGGCCACGAGGAACTGCTGCATCCACAGGGTCCTCGCGCGGAGAAAGGGTATGCCGATCCTCCTGTCCAGTATCTGGATCGAGGTGGGCCGGCGTGCCGGAATCCCGGTCGACGGCATCGGGATGCCCGGGCACTTCCTCGTTCGCGTGGGAGGCTCGGTTGGCGTCCACGTCGACCCGTTCGCAGGCGGCCAGGAGCTCTCCCGCGAAGGGTGCCGGGCGCTCCATGACCGGATCGCGGGGCCCAAGTCCCGCTGGAGCGACGACTTCCTCGAGGTGAGCACGACGGATCAGATCCTCGAGAGGGTCCTCAACAACCTCGCCGCCTCGACCCGCGAGGAGCGCGACGCGGCCGGGAGCTATCGCGTGGCGACTTTCCTCGCGGCCCTTCGGCCTCTCTCTCCCGAGAGGACGCTCCAGAAGGCGATGACCGCCGCGGCGATCGGCGTGACGGACGAGGCCGCGACGGCCTTCGCCGACGTGATCGAGCGCTTCCCCGATTCCCCCGAGGCGGAGAGGGCCTCGCAGGGGCTCGACTCCCTCTCCGCCGGGACGCCGGTCAACTGAGTCCGCGCATCGGCGGCCCCTGCCGCCGGAGGACGGCCGCCTCGTCGAAGACCGCCAGGGTCCGCCTCGCGGTTTCCGCCCAACGGAATCGTTCGGCGCGCGCCCGGCCCTCCCGCGTCAGCCTCTCGCGAAGGCTCGCGTCGTCCAGCAGACACGCGAGGCGGTCCGCGAGCGCCTCCGCGTCGTGCCACGGGAAGAGCAGTCCGGCCTCGCCGACGACCTCGGGGAGCGAGCTGGCGTCCGAGCAGACGACACGCCCGCCGGCCCACATCGCTTCCGCAGCCGGCAGGCCGAAACCCTCGTAGCGCGACGGGAAGACGAGGGCCGTCGCCCGGCAGTACAGAGTCGCGAGCTGGGCGTCGTCGACGTACCCGGCGTACCTGACGAACGGGAGGGCCGCACCGGGGTCCTTCGGTCCGCACTCGACGAGCGGTACCTCTTTCCGTCTGCCGTTCAGGATCGCCATCGCCCGGTGGAGCGTGGCCAGGTTCTTCCGGGCGTCGCGCGCACCGACGGCCAGGAAGAACGGCCCATCGATACCGAGCTTCTCGAGGACCGGAGAGGCGCCCGCGGACGGCGCCGGGAGATCGTCCGCTCCGAGGAGGGTCACACGGATCTTCGCCGGGTCGGCCCGGACGTGGCGCTGAATCTCCCGGGCCGTGAACTCCGAGATCGTGATGACGAGGTCGGCCCGGCGGACCGCGCGGACGTATCGCATCCGGTGCTTCACGCGCTTCACGACCTTCCACCACCGGTGGTCCAGCTGGAGCATCGGAGCGACGTCGTGAATGGTCACGACGAGCGCCGCCCGGCGCGCCACCGGCTCGACCCTGTTCCACGGGTACCAGACGACGTCCGCCGTCGTGCGGGGCAGCAGGGAGACGGGCTCGACCGCGGTCCGTCCGGGAAGTGTCGGGTCGAAAGACCGGAGCAGCTCGCGCAGCGCCCCGACCTCGTGCGGGCTCTCGACGAAGAGGGTGAACGTCACGTCCGGCCGGAATGCGGGAATACCGCGAAGGACGTTTCGGACGTACCGGCCGATTCCCCGTCGCTCCCGGAGGAGACGCGAGGCTTCGACGCCGATGTGCCGGACGGGCGCGGACTCCGGCCCCGGGGGCTCGATCACGAGGGCCTCGGATTGCAAGAGTCGAGTATATGGCTCGCTCGCGTTGCCGAATTTCGATCACTCCTGAAGCGAGAGGGAGCCCGCGAGGAGAACCGGCCGCGCTGGAGATCCTCACGCCAGCTGGCCCGGGAGGCTCAGCGACCCGGGGCCACCCCGCGTGCCTGCGGAACGAAGAGGACGTCGTCCAGCGTCGCCTTCTCGGCGTCGAGGTACTCGACGACGGTCGTTCCCGGGCGAAGAGCGTCGACGATCGTCATCCGCGTCACCGTAGGCACGCTGCGCAGGGTCCCCCACTCGTCGAACGTCGCCTCGCGCGCCGTCTTTCCGGACGGCAACAGAAAGACGATCTTGCGGGTCCGGCCCTCCCCGCGGTCCACCCAGACGCGGAGGACCGGGAACGCCGGGTCGCGTCCCTTCTTCGCCCTGAGCAGGAGGACGTCGCACACCCTTCCGCCGAGCTCGTCGCTCCTCTCGACCGTTGCGTCGTAGTCCTCCGCGAAGCGCGTCCTGGCGACGTCGGCCACGGCGAAGCCCCCGGTCACCCGGTGGCTGCGGGGGATCCGGATCGGGTTCTTCGTCCCGGGCAGCACGAGCCAGGCGTCCTTCCCGTTCACGAGGAGGAGCTTCCCGCGGTCGTCCGGAGCCAGGAACTCGATCCGGATCTTCTCGGGACCCTTGACGAGGACCGCGAACTCTCCCGCAAAGGCCGCGGCCCCCGTGCGCGAGGTCGTCACTCGCAGCCTCATCCGGGCCTCCGAGAGAGCGATGCGCGGCGCGTCGGCCCTGGCCAGGATGGCGGCCACTCCGGGCACCTCGCCGCGGGCCGCCACCGGGAGGCTGAGAACGGCCACCTCCAGGGCGAGGAGGACGAGGCCGGCCGCAAGTCGCCGGTCACACATGTGTCAGCGCCTCCACCGGGTCGAGACGCGCGGCGCGCCGCGCCGGCCACCAGGAGGCGGCCAGGAGCGTGACGGTCATCAGAACGAAGCCGACGAGGAAAGCCGCCGGGATCAGCTCGACGTTGAGGACTCCCCCGCTCGTCGCTCCCGGTGGGGGCGGCAGGGAGATGCGGGAGGCGTTGAGCACGGAGCGGATCAGGAGCGATCCGATCGCTCCGGCGATCGAGCCACCGAGGCCCATCAGCAGCCCCTCGGCGAGGAAGAGATTCCTCACCTGCCGGCGCTCCATCCCGATGGCCAGGAGCGTCCCGATCTCCCGGGTCCTCTCGAAGACCGACATCGTCATCGTGTTCGCCGCCGCGAGGATGACGACCGTCGCCAGGACGAGACCCGTGAAGAGAAAGATCCCGGCGTAGAGGCGCCGGACGGCGAGGTAGAAGGGCGCGCTCTCGATCCAGGTTTTCACGGTGGCGCCTGCGCCCCCGCGGTGGAGACGCGCACGCAGGGCCCCGGCGGCCTTCTCGAGGTCGACGCCGGGCTTCAGGGTGACGGCGATCGACGTCGCCTTCCCTTCCGCCTTCAGGAGACGCGCCGCCGGGACGTACGGCAGGAAGAGGAGCCGGTCGTCGAGCTCCTTGATCGGCCAGCGGAGAATGGCGACGACCGTCGCGTCGATCGCATTCAGGCCGCCGTCGGGCGTCGTCGTCATGACCGTGACGAGATCCCCGGTCTTCGCCCCGAGAGAACGCGCGAGCCCGCCGCCGAGCATCACCTCGTCGGCCTCCGGATCGGAGAGGAAGGTCCCTTCGGCCACGGCCTCCGCCGTGATCGAAGCGCTCTTCTCGAGAGCGGGGACCGTCCCCGTGCCCATGTAGCCGACGCTCCTCTCCCCGCGCGCGACGAGGCCGAAGAACGCGAGGCGCGGCATCGCCTGAAGGACGTCCGGGCTCGTCGCGACGCTTCGGGTCAGCTCCTCGGCGTGGTCGAGCAGGAGGGTCGCAGCCTCCTCGTCGCTCCGGCCCGCCGCTTCGGCGCTGAGGACCCGCAGGTGCCCGCCCTGGCCCCGGATCGTGATGTCCTTCAGGCCGCGAAAGGTCTGCGCGACGAAGCCGGCCGTCATCGTGGCGGCGACGAAGCCGACCACGACGATGCTCCCGGTGAGGATCGTCCGCCGCCGGTGCCGGAAGAGGTTCCGCGCCGCGAGGCGCCACCAGCGAAGGCTCAAGAGGGACCTCCCGTCGTGAGCTCGTCGGAGACGATGAGGCCGTCGACGAGGCGGATACGGCGCGGCACGCGCTCGACGATGCGCGGATCGTGACTGGAGAAGAGGAAGGCGATTCCCTTCCGGGCGTGCAGATCGTCGAAGAGGTCGAGGAGGCGCGCGGCCGTCTCGGAGTCGAGCGAGGCCGTCGGTTCGTCGGCCAGGACGAGCGCCGGCTCCCCGACGATCGCGCGCGCGACGGCGACGCGCTGGCGCTGGCCGCCCGACATCGCGTCGGGCCGGCGCCCCTCCATGCCGGCGAGCCCGACGGCGGAAAGGGCGGCCCGGGCCCGATTCCGGCAGACGTTCTCGGCGAGACCGCGGATCCAGAGCGCGAGCGCGACGTTCTCTTCCGCGGAGAGGACCGGGACGAGCTGGTGCGACTGGAAGACGAAGCCGAGCTTCTCCCGGCGCAGGCGCGCGCGGCCCCGGTCGTCGAGCGTCGAAACGTCCTCGCCGAGGAGCTCCAGGCGGCCCGAGTCGGGCCGGTCGAGCAGCCCGAGGAGGTTCAGGAGGGTCGTCTTGCCGCTCCCCGAGGGCCCCGCGAGAACGGCCAGCTCGCCCGGCGCCAGCGAGAGCGCCGCCTCGCGGACCCCGACGACCCGCTCCTCCCCGGAAGCGTAGATCCGCGTGAGGCCGGTCGCCGACAGCAGGGGCACGTTCACGCCCAGCGCCGCACGCGGCCCGCCGCCACGCTGCCGAGGAAGCAGAGCGTGCCGGTCAGGATGATCGCGGCCCCCGACGGAATGTCGAGGGCGACGGAGAGGAGGAGCCCGCCGAGAACCATCGCGAGGGACGCACCTATGGAGCCGAGCAGGAACCCCGGCCAGCGCGAGGCGAGCGACCGCGCGACGGCGCCGGGAAGGACCAGGAGCGCCGAGACCAGGAGGATGCCCACGACCTTCAGCGCGACGACGACCGTCAACGCGAGGAGGACGAGGACGAGGAGCCGCATCCGTGTGACGTTCACGCCGGCGGCGAAGGCGCCGTCCTCGTCGATCGAGGCGAGGAGGAGCGGCCGGAAGTAGAGCGTCAGGAGCGCGAGGACGAGGAGAGAGGCGGCGCCGAGCGCCACGAGGTCCTTCGGGTCGACGGTCAGGATGTTCCCGAACATCAGGCCGAAAAGGTCGACGTTCGTCTCGAGGAAGCTGATCGCCACGACGCCGATCGCCATCGCCGCCACCGTGAAGACGCCGACGGCCGTGTCCTCGGTCAGCTCCCCGTCGTCCGAGGCTTTCGCCGTCGCGAGCGCCACCGCGAGCGCGGCGACGAGCGCCCCGAGGCCCGGCGGCGCCCCCACGAGCGCCGCGAGGGCCACGCCGCCGAACGCGCCGTGGGAAACTCCCGAGCCGACGAACGCGAGGCGACGGAGCACGACGAAGAACGAGAGCGCCCCGCAGACCACGGCCACGATGAATCCGGCGGCGAGGGCCCGCTGGAAGAACGGGAACGCGAAGAACTCGATCACGACCGGGTCTCCTCGACGACGCGGCCGTCGATCCGGAAGACGGCGTCGGCGCCTCCCATGGCGTCGCTGTCGTGGGTGACGTAGACGATCGTCCTGCCCGCGGCCACCTCTTCCGCCGCGAGACGCCGAAGCGTCTTCATTCCCTCGGCGTCGAGGGCGGTGTCGGGCTCGTCGAGGAGGAGGAGCGCGGGGGTTCCCGCGATGGCGCGGGCCAGGAGGACCCTCTGACGCTGCCCGCCCGAGAGACGGCCGACGGGACGGGTCGCGAGCTCCTCGGCGAGGCCCGCGCGCGAAAGGGCGCGCCGCGCCTGGGCCTCGACGGCCCGCGACATTCCGAAGCCGGGGCCCGGCGCGAGGGCGAGACCGACGAGATCGAGGCCCGTCACGGGAGCCTGCGGCGAGAGCGTGGAACGCTGCGGCAGGTATCCGATGCGCGGACGGGGCAGCTCGCGGCCCGCGTCGTCGAGAAACGTGACGCGCCCGCGCTCGGGCGTCAGCAGACCCAGGAGAACCCGCGCGAGCGTCGTCTTTCCGCCTCCGTTCGGTCCGACCATCGCGGTCCGCTTCCCTGCCGGGATCGTGAACGAGGCCGAGGAGACCGCCGTCCGCCCGTTGAACGAGACCGTGACGTCCTCGAATCGGACGGCCACGCTCACTCGCTCCCTCCGGGCGTCTCGAGAAGGCCGCGACGGAACGCGGCGGCGTTGAAACGCATCAGCGCAGGATACGTCTCCCGCCCCGGAACGCCGCCGATCGGGTCGACGAGCGTCAGGGCCAGGCGCGCCTCCCGCGCGACGACCCGCGCCGCGGCCGGGGGAAACTGCGGCTCGGTGAACAGTCGCCCGAGGCCTCCCCGGCGCCCTTCCTCGACGAGGGCCTTCAGCTCCCGCGGAGAGGGTTCGCGGCCCGGAACCGGCTCGATGGAGGCGGCCTCGACGAGGCCGTACCGGTCGGCGAAGTAGACCCAGGCCCGGTGGGCCGAGACGAACCTCTTTCCTTCGAGCGGCGCGAGGGCCGCGGCCAGCTCCCGGTCGAGGTCGAGGTACGCGGTGGCCGTTTCCCGGGCGCGACGCCGGTAGTCGTCGGCGTGAATCGGGTCGACGGCGGCGAGCGCCTCTGCGATCGGCCCGAGGCTCCTGGCCGCGAGGACCGGCGAGAGCCACCAGTGGGGGTCCTCTCCGAGGACGCCGTGCGCGTGGCCTTCGTGTCCTTCCTCACCGGCGCTCGCCTCCCCGGCGTGGCCGGCCTCAGGACCGTGATCGTCGCCCTCGTGTGGCACCGCCTCGCCGCGGTCGTGCCGATCGTGGGCGTCCGGACCGATGCCGAGAGAGGCGGCCGCGTCGTGCACGCGCGCGTCCGAGGCGCAGGCCGCGAGGACTCTGCGCATCCAGTCGTCGTAGCCCGCTCCCGCGACGACCACGAACTTCGCACCGGCGAGCTTCCTCAGGTCGGACGGCTCCGGCTCGAAGACATGGGGAGAGGTCCCGGGCGGGATGACGGTACGCACCGTCCAGTCGGCGCCGGCGACGCTTCGCACCATGTCCGCCAGAGGCGCGATCGTCGCGACGGCCACGGGTCGCCCGTCCGCGATCGACCCGTCCCGAGCCCCGCAGCCCGAGAGCGCGGCCAGAAGGAGAATCGAAGCGGCTGCGCCGCCCGGCAGCCGAAGCGTCACGACGGCCCCACCCCGGCTTGACCACGGGCGTCGGTACGGACGATGCTCCGGGCGGAGGAGGACGACACGCCGTGGAGCACCGGGACGATCACCCCCATGTGCACGGGCCGGGCTGCGGTCATCGGGCCGTTCGTCATGGCGATCACGCCGATTATCTCCACGACGGGCATCTCCACTCCCCCGCCGATCCGGGCGTCGCGGAGCACGTCCTCGAGGTGGACCGGGGACGGCCCGCAGCCTGCGCGCCCGTCGAGTGCGCGGCGAAACACCATGCCGGCTGCGGACACCCCGCCGTCCCGCACGGCGATCACGTCGATTACCTCGTCGACGGGGCTCTCCACCATCTTCACGGGGATCACTGCGACCTCCACGGAACGCTCTGACGCCGGCCCTCAGGCTGGCCCGGCATCGCGCCGGGCGACGAGGCCCCGCGAAAGGATCGCCCTGACGGGCTCCTCGAACGTGTACGACGTGGTGATCTGCAGCCGCCGCTCGGCGGCCTCGGATGCGTTCCACGCCTCGAGCGCCTGAATCCGCTCTCCGAGCCAGGACTCGCTCAGCTGGCGCGAGGCGGCGATCCGGAGGAGCCGGGCCCTCTGCTCACCGGCGTCGCCGATCTCCGGGTGGTGGTTCACGGCCCAGATCCGGGGACGCCCGTCGGCGAAGCGCTCCACCTCGGCCATCGTGATCGCCTCTCCGCGTTCGCCCTCGGGGCTCGCCTCGTGCGCGAGGACCTCGATGCCGGTCTTTCCCGTCGGGAGGATGTCGAAGAGCCGGCTGTCGAGGACCTGGATCCGTCCGCCCGCGCTCGCGTGGTAGAGCCCCTTGAACCATGCGTGGCGCCGCGCCTCGTCCGTCAGGAGATTCGTCACGACTCCCGCGCTCTTGCCCTTCCGGGCAGAGCGCGGGGCGGCCTCGCCGAACCCGGCCCAGCGCGCCAGGAGGCCGAACGTGTGGCAGATGCCGAGGAGCGCTGTAGAGGGGTTTCCTCGCACGGCGTCGAAGAAGCGCCAGAGCGGAGCCTCCCACGAAGGATCCTCGAGAATCCCCTGCGCATACGGCGAGACGCCGTCGTTCTCGCGCGGGTCGAGCGCTCCCGGGCCCCCGGTGCCGACCACGAGGGCGAAGCGCGACGCCGAGGTCGGGACGGCGCCCCCGAGCCTCACGTCGTAGGAGACGACCCGGACGCCCGGCGCACCGGCCCCGAGGCGCCGCCGCTCCTCCTGGCCGATCCGCATCAGCCTGTCGACGACGGAGGCGTGCCCCAGGTTCGCAAAGCCGTGGTGCATGTCGAGCACGGCGACGTCGAGAAGGCTCCTCACTGCCGGCGGCTCGTCGCCCGGCCGCTCGACCCGCGCGTAGCGCACCCGGGGGTCCTCGACGACGAAGAGCGGGAGACGATCGTCCTCCGGGTTTGCGTCGTCGCGCACCGCCTCAGGGGCCGCGGGGCCGCTCAGCTTCCCTCCTCTTTGAGGGAACGGGTCATCAGCCGCGACACGGCCTCCCGCGGCGCGAACGCCCCGGAGAGGATCGCCGCGACCGTCTCGGAGATCGGCATCTCCACCTCGACGCTCCGCGCGAGCTCGACGATCGCGCCGGCCGTCGAGACGCCCTCCGCGACCTCGCCTCCGAGCGACGAGAGCGCGTCCTCGACGCTCCTGCCCGAGGCGAGCGCGAGACCGACCCGCCGGTTCCGCGAGAGGTCGCCGGTGGCCGTCAGGATGAGGTCTCCGACCCCCGCCAGCCCCGAGAACGTCTCCGGAAGGCCCCCGAGGCGCGTCCCGAGCCGGCGGATCTCCGCGAGGGCTCTCGTGAGCAGGGCGGCACGGGTGTTCTGGCCGAGCTTCAGGCCGTCCACGATGCCGGCGGCGATCGCCACGACGTTCTTCGTGGCGCCCGAGATCTCGATTCCGACGACGTCCGTCGAACGGTAGAGACGAAACGTCGGCGAGGCGAGACCCTTCTGGATCCGGGCGGCCATGTCGGCGTCCGCACAGGCGACGACCGCCGCCGCGGGGAGCCCCCGGGCGACCTCGACTGCGAAGGTCGGCCCCGAAAGGACCGCGACCGGTACGTCCGGCCCGAGAATGTCCCGCATCATCTGGGTCGTCCGGCGGTGGGTCCCGATCTCGATACCCTTGGCGGTGGAGACGACGGGGGTTCCCCCCCGGAGGAATCGCTGGAGGCGCGTCAGCTCGCTCGCGGTCCACTGGACCGAAACCGACCAGAGGACCGCCTCTGCACCGTCCAGCGCCTCCTCGGGGCTCATCGTCGGCTCGACGAGTGACGGAAGCGGCTCGGCGCCCGGGAGCGCGGGGTGGGCGCGAGACCGCGCGATCTCCTCGACGATATCGGCCCGGTACCCGAGGAGGCTGACCGCCAGCCCCGATCTCGCCCCGTGCAGCGCCAGGGCCGTGCCCCAGGCCCCGGTCCCTACGATCGCGATCTTCTTCACTCCACCCCTCCCCTTTCGACGAGCCAGCCGCGGATCATCGCCAGCGCGGCCGACGTCGTCCATCGGCGCACCATACTGCGGTCCCCCGGCAGGACGAGCCGCTCGTGCCGCCGCGTCCCGTCCGCGGCCTCGAGCGCGAGGTGGACGGTGCCGACCGGTTTGTCCGGAGTCCCGCCGCCTGGCCCCGCGATCCCGGTGACCCCGAGGCCGACGGCAGCCCCCAGGCGGCTCCGGACCCCGGCCGCCATTTCCAGCGCGACCTCCTCCGAGACCGCGCCGCGAGACTCGAGCGTCGCGGGGGAAACGCCGAGGATCCCGGTCTTCGCCTCGTTCGCGTACGTGACGGCTCCCCCGACGAAGTACGCGGACGATCCGGCGACATCGGTGAGGCGCGAGGCGACCATGCCCCCGGTGCACGACTCCGCGACCGCGAGCGTCAGGCCGGCGTCCCGAAGGAGCGCACCGACGACCCCTTCGAGCGTCTCGTCGTCACGTCCGAAGAGGGCTGGACCGACCGCCGACCGGAAGTCGGACTCCAGGACGTCGAGCT
This sequence comes from Holophagales bacterium, assembly GCA_016719485.1. Lineage (NCBI taxonomy): Bacteria > Pseudomonadati > Acidobacteriota > Holophagae > Holophagales > Holophagales bacterium. Next base: position 72,181 of record JADJZB010000002.1, on the reverse strand, counting down.
CCTTCCGCGCCTGTGCGAGCGTCCCGCGCGCGGCGAAGTGGAGCTGGACCTCGCCCGGCGCCGACGCCAGGATCGTGACCTCGTGATCCCGGTGCGCCTCGTAGACCGGGCGGACGAGCTCCTCGACGGCGCTCTCGCCCAGCCCGACGACCTTCAGGACGCGTCGGTGGACTCCGGCCGGCGTCTCTCGCCCCATCAAGTGCGGGACGACGGACTCGGCGAAGAGGGCCTTCATCTCCCACGGCACGCCCGGGAGGAGGACGATCGTCTTTCCGTCCGTTTCGATCAGGTAGCCGGGCGCCGTTCCCCGCCGATTCGGAAGGACGACGGCCCCCTCGACGACGTCGGCCTGCTTCGCGTTCACCTCGGGCATCTCGCGTCCGCGCTTGCGGAAGCGCTCCCTGAGCCGTTCCAGGATCTCGCCGTCGCGGACGAGCCTGCGTCCGAGGAGGACCGCCACGGCTTCCTTCGTCCGGTCGTCCTCCGTCGGTCCGAGCCCGCCGGTGACGCAGAGGAGCGGCGCGCGGGAGAGCGCGAAGGAGAGCTCGGCGAGGAGCTCGTCCCAGCCGTCGACCACGCACGCCTTCCGCACGACCCGGAAGCCGATCGCCTCCAGCTCCCCCGTCAGGAAGAGCGAGTTCGTGTCGAGTCGCGTCGTCCCGAGGAGCTCGCTGCCGACCGCGAGGATCGAGGCGTTCCGGGTCATGCGGGGACCTCCTGCTCGAGCTTTCTCACGGCCGCCTCCCAGGAGGCGTAGCGCTCGTCGAGGGCTCTCCTCGCCTCGTCGCGCGAGAGGGTCAGCTGACGGGTGCGCGGTCCGTCCTTCCACGCGGCGGGCTCGGCGAGCGCAGCGTCGATCTCGCGGATCCGCTCCTCGAGGCGGAAGACCTCGGCCTCGAGGGACTCCACCTCGCGGCGGGCCTTCGTGCGCTGCCGGTCCGCCTGCCGGTCCGGCCGCCGGGCGGCTCTCGGTTCCGGATCGGCCGGGGTCGTCGGCGACGAGTCCGTCACCGCGCCCTTCTCCGCGGCCCGGCGGCGCGAGAGTTCGGTGAAACCCCCGGGCCAGAGCGACGCTTCGCGCCCCCGGATCTCGAGGACGTGCGTCGCGATCCGGTCGACGAACCAGCGGTCGTGCGACACGAAGACGATGGTCCCCTCGAACTCCAGGAGCGCCTCCTCGAGCCGCTCGCGCGAATCGAGATCGAGGTGGTTCGTCGGCTCGTCGAGCAGGAGGAGATTCGCGCCTCCGAAGACGATCCGGGCGAGGGAAAGACGCCCCTTCTCGCCGCCCGAGAGCGTACCGACTCGCTGCTCCACCTCGTCCCCGCGGAAATCGAAGAGGGCGAGGAAGTCGCGCGCTTCGCCGTCGAGGAGAGACGGGTCGAGATCGCGGACGACGTCGAGGACCGTCCAGGAAGACGGGAGGTCGCGCATCTCCTGGTCGTAGTAGCCGACGAGGACCCCCGTTCCGGGAACGGCGCTCCCGCCGAGCGGCGCGAGGAGGCGGGCGATCGTCTTCAGGAGCGTCGTCTTCCCGCAGCCGTTCGGCCCCCAGAGAGCGACACGCTCGCCGCGCCGGAGGAGGAAGGAGACCGGCGACAGGAGCGGGCCCGTCTCGGCGTAACCGGGAACGAGACCCCTCAGCTCGAGGACGCGGTCGCCCGAGGCCCGCGCCTCCTCGAAACGGAAAACCACCTCGTTGGCGTCCTCCCGCGGTGCCTCCACGCGCTCCAGCTTCGCCAGCATCTTCCGGCGGGCCTGGGCCTGCCTCGTCTTCTGCCCCGCGATGTTCCTCCGGATGAAGTCCTCGGTCCGCTCGACGAGTTTCTTCTGCTCCTCGGCTGCCTTCGCCCGCAGCCTGTCCCGCTCGGCCTTGAGCCGCCGGTAAGCGTCGTAGTCGCCCGGGTAGTCCTCGAGCAGCCCGTGCGCGACCTCCACGATCCGGTCTGCGACCGCGTTCAGGAACTGCCGGTCGTGCGAGACGACGAGCGCCGCCTGAGCGCCGGCGTTCTTCCTCTCCACGAGCCACGTCTCGAGGAACTCCAGGCCCGCCACGTCGAGGTGGTTCGTCGGCTCGTCGAGCAGGAGGACCGACGCGTCGCCGAGGAGGAGCCGGGCGATCTGCGCGCGGTGCTTCTGTCCCCCCGAGAGCTCGCCGACGGGGCGGCCCCACGTCTCGCAGGGGAGGCCGACGCCCAGGAGGACACGCTCGACCCGCGCGTCGGCCTCGTAGCCCCCGTTGCGCTCGAAACGCTCGCGTGCGGCGTCGTGTTCGGCCAGGAGCGACTCGACCGACCCCGCGTGCGCCGACGAGGACGCGGCGGCGATGGCTTCCTCGAGGCGGCGCATCTGCACCTCGAGGCCACGGAGCCCTTCCTGCGCCCGGGCGACGAAATCGCGAAGGGGCTCGTCGCCCTCCGGCTCGACGGCCTGCTCGAGCGACGCGAAGGTCGTTCCGCCCGCCAGGAGGACGCGCCCCGCGTCGGGCTCCACGAGCCCCTGGACGATCCCGAGGAGAGTCGACTTCCCCGCCCCGTTCCGGCCGACCAGGCCGACGACCCGTCCCGGGTCGTGCTGCCACGTCGCACCCGTGAAGACGGTCCGGGCGCCAAAGGCCTTGTGGACGCGCTCGAGCCGATAAAGCACGCGCGGAGAATACCCTTCAGCGTCCCCCGGGCCGGATCGCCTACTCCCCGGTGCCTCCGGCGTCGACGCGGTTTCGTCCCTCGGCCTTCGCCTTGTAGAGCCTCACGTCGGCTGCCTTCAGGAGGTCGGTGGCCCCCCGTGCGTCCCCGGGGAAACAGGCCACGCCGCCGCTGATCGTGACGCGCCCGAGCGGCTGCGTTCTGCCCCCCGCGAAATCCGTCGACTCCACGCGGGCACGGGCCGCCTCGGCCACCTGCTGGCCCTCCTTGCGCGACGCCCCGTAGAGGAGCATCACGAACTCCTCGCCGCCGAAGCGGGCCACGATGTCGCCACGCCGGGCAGTCCGCCGCAGGAGGTCGGAAACCTGGACGAGGACGACGTTCCCGGCGGGGTGGCCGTGGGTGTCGTTGTAGGCCTTGAAGTGGTCGATGTCGAAGAGGACGATGCTCACCGCGTCCTTCATCTGGACGGCGCGCTCGAGCTCGAGATCGAGCCGTTCGATGAAGAAGCCGTAGTTGTAGAGGGACGTGAGCCGGTCGGTGATGGCGCGGTGCTGGCTCTGCGACACCATGCGCGAGAGGCTTCGTATCCTCTGGGATTCGATCCGGAAGAGCTCCTCGAGGAGATGCGGCCGCAGACGGATGAAGTCCCGGAACTCGGTGGCGCCGATCGTCCGGATCCGGCAGTCGGTGGCCGCGCGCAGGCCCGCCGACCGGGCGCCGCCGTCGAGGCAGGCCATCTCGCCGAGAACGTCACCCGCTCTCGCGACCCGGAGAACGACCGGCTCTCCCGAAGGAGACGACTGGAGAATCTCGAACGTCCCCTCCACGAGGAGGACGACCGTATCGCCCTTGGCGCCCTCCTGCCAGAGCTCCTCGCCGGCTGGAACGACCCCTTCCCGTCCGAGCGGCAGGAGCTCCCGGTAAAGCTCGTTCACGCCTCTGTTGCCCCCATGAGTCCCTGGCGCGGCAGTATATCGCCCCGCTGCCGGGTCGGGTACGGGCGATACACTGGGCACGATGAGCGACGAGAGCCTGCTGGAAAAGGCGTTTGCGGCCCCGGACCCGCCGACGAACCTGGGCGCGGGCAACCGACTCGTTCCCGGCGACGTCCTCTCGGGGCTCCGGCACGACATGAGGACGCCGATCCACCAGATCCTCGGCTACGCCGAGATGCTGGAGGAGGACGCCATCGCCTCCGGCCAGACCGGCTGGGCCGAGGACCTCGGGAAGATCCAGGCGGCGGCGCGCCGACTGCTCGGGATGGTCGACGGGCTTCCCGACAGGCTCCTCCCGGAGCCCGGCGATCTTCCGCCGGAGGTTTCGGGAGGAGCGGTGGTCGGGAGAGTGGAGACGGGGCCGGAACCCGGTCCGTCCGGGACCGCATCGGCGCCGCGAGCGCCGCAGGCTGCGCGGACCACGATTCCCGACGAGAACGCCCAGGAGCGAACGGGCCCGATCCGGCGCGCCGACTACGACATCGCGCCGGCGGAGCTCGTCGAGCCCGCGCACCTGCTCGTCGTCGACGACAACGCCGAGAACCGCGACATGCTCTCGCGCCGTCTCAGGAGCCACGGATTCACGATCGCCGTCGCCGAGAGCGGACCCGAGGCCCTTCGCCTCCTCGAGGAGATCCCGTTCGACCTCGTCCTCCTCGACGTCGTCATGCCCGGGATGAGCGGGCTGGACGTCCTGCGCGACCTCCGGCCACGGCACGCCGCCGCCGACCTCCCCGTCATCATGGCCACCGCGCGGGACGACTCGAACGACGTCGTGACGGCCCTTCGCCTCGGCGCCAACGACTACGTCACGAAGCCGCTCGACTTCCCCGTCGTCCTCGCCCGGGTCGCGACCCAGCTCACGCTCTCGCGCGCCAAGGCGAGGATCAGCACCCTCGCGAGAGACCTGGAGGTCAGGAACCGGTTCATCTTCGAGACCTTCGGCCGCTACCTCTCGAACGAGGTCGTCGAGAGCCTCCTCCAGACGCCGGAGGGGCTCAAGCTCGGGGGCGAGACGCGCAAGGTCACACTCCTCATGTCCGACCTGAGGGGCTTCACGCAGCTCGCCGACCGGATTCCCCCCGACCGCGTCGTCCGCCTCCTCAACAACTACCTCGGGACGATGGTCGACGTCCTGCTGTCGTTCCAGGGGACGATCGACGAGTTCATCGGCGACGCCATCCTCGCCATCTTCGGCGCTCCGGTTCAGCGCGAGGACGACACCCTTCGCGCCATCGCCTGCGCCGTCGAGATGCAGCGTGCGATGGAGCGCGTGAACGAGTTCAACCGGCGGGAAGGGCTCCCCGTCGTCGAGATGGGGATAGCCCTCCACACGGGCGAGGTCGTCGTCGGTAACATCGGCTCCGACAAGAGAGCCAAGTACGGGGTCGTCGGGAGCCCGGTGAACCTCACGGCGCGGATCGAGTCCTACACTGTCGGCGGGCAGATCCTCGTCAGCGACCGTACCCGCCGCGAAGGCGGCGCGGACCTCACCGTCGGAGCCGAGGTCGTCGTCCAGATGAAGGGGTTCGAGAAGCCGGTCTCTGCCTGGGACGTCCGGGGGGTCGGGGGTGATTTCAACCTGTCCCTCCCCATGCGCGAAGAGGCGCTCGTCGCGCTGCGCGGGCCGCTACCGGTCCGGTTCGCGACGATTTCCGGCCAGCGCGTGGACGGGCCCGAGTCGGAGGGGCTCCTCGTGCGGCTTTCGATGAAGGAGGCCGAGATCGAGGCTCGCGAACGCCCGGAGGCCTTCCGCAACCTGCGCCTTCGGTTCGTCGCCCGGGACGGCAGCACGATCGCCGGGGAGGTCTACGGCAAGGTGTCGACTCCGAAAGTCACCACGAAGGGCTTCGGGCTGAGGTTCACGTCCCTTCCCCCGGAGATCCGCTCCTTCCTGGAAACGGTCCTGGCCGGGAGCCGCTGACGCTCCTTCGGCGGCCGGGCCCAGGCCCGGCGGCTCAGCCCGGGCCTCGCCGCCTGTGTCCGGCCCGTCCTGGCCGGTACCCCGTGCCACCCCGCGGTTTCGCGGCGGCGGCCGGTCCTTCGGACGCCCCGTTCCCCGGCGCCACCGACCCCGAAGCCCCCGCGTCCTCCGCGTGGACGTAGGTGCTCTCGCGGGCTTCCCGGCGCCGCGCCTCCAGCGCCTCCCGGGGCGGGTTCTGCGGAATGAGGCACTGGGGGCCGCCGCCGATGAGGTCGCTCCGCCCGGCCTCCGTCAGCGCCTTGTGGACGGCGAACCAGTTCTCGGGCCTCCAGAACTGCATCAGTGCCCGCTGGACCTTTCGGTCGTTCAGCCTCGTGACGGTGTTCACCGGCTCCAGCGTCTGCGGGTCGAGACCCGTCCAGTACATGCAGGTCGCGATGTCCATCGGCGCGGGAATGAAGTCCTGCACCTGCCGAGGCTTGTATCCGTGCGCCTTCAGGAAGAGGGCGAGGTCGATCATCTCGACGACGCCCGAGCCGGGGTGGCTCGCGATGAAGTAGGGAACGAGGTACTGCTCCTTGCCGGCCTTCGCGCTCGCGCGCTCGAACTTCCCCGCGAACGTCTCGAACGACGCGGACGACGGTTTCTTCATCAGGTCGAGGACCGCATCGCTCCGGTGCTCCGGCGCGACCTTGAGATGCCCGCCGACGTGATGGGTGGCCAGCTCCTCGACGTACCGGTCGTCGAGGTTCGCGAGGTCCATCCGGATGCCGCTCGCGATGTTGACCCTCTTCACGCCTTCGACGGCACGAGCGGCGCGCATCAGGTCGATCGTCGGACCGTGGTCGGTGCCGAGCAGGAAGCAGATCTTCGGGTGGATGCACGAGAGCCGTCGGCACACCGCCTCGACCTCCGGGCGGGTGCAGCGCATCTTGTACATGTTGGCCGTCGGGCCGCCGAGGTCGCTGATCGTCCCCTTGAAGTCGGGGGCGCTCGCGACGGTTTCGACCTCGGCCAGGATCGACCTCTTGCTGCGGCTCTGGATGACGCGCCCCTCGTGCATCGTGATGCTGCAGAACGTGCACCCCCCGAAACAGCCGCGCATGATCTCGATCGAGTCGCGGATCATCTCGAACGCCGGGATCGGCTCGTCGTAGCGGGGGTGCGGGCGGCGCGCGTACGGCAGGTCGTAGATCGCGTCCATACGCGCCTCGTCGAGCGGCAGGCACGGAGGGTTGATGACGACCCTGCGGTCGCCCTGCGCCTGGACGAGGCGGCGCGCGTTGAAGGGGTTCGTCTCCTGGTGGAAGCTGCGCGTCATCTTCGCGAACGCGAGCTTGTCGGCGGCGACCTCGTCGAAGCTCGGGAGCTCGAGCGTCTGCCAGGGCGAGGACGCCGGCGCCGCGGGGAGCTCCTCCTTCATACCCAGCAGGTACGCGACGCCGCGCAGGCCGCGCAGGTCGCGGATGCCCTCCCCGGCGCGCAGCCGCTCGGCGACGGCGACGATCGTCTCCTCGCCCTTGCCGAACGCGAGGAGGTCGGCCTTCGACGAGACGAGCATCGACGGACGGACCGTCTCGGACCAGTAGTCGAAGTGCGCGATCCGGCGCAGCGACGCCTCGATGCCGCCGATCACCACGGGCACGCCGGGAAAAGCCTCGCGGCAGCGCTGGGCGTAGACGGGCGTCGGCCGGTCGGGGCGAAGGCCGATCCTCCCGCCCGGCGAATACGCGTCGTCGTTGCGCCGCTTCCGGCTCGCCGTGTAGTGGTTGATCATCGAGTCCATGTTGCCGGCCGAGACGGCGTAGAAGAGACGGGGACGGCCGAGCGCGCGCCAGGCGTCGGCCGAGCGCCAGTCGGGCTGCGCGAGGATCGCGACACGGAAGCCGCGGGATTCGAGGACGCGGCCGAGAACGGCCATCGCGAAGCTCGGGTGGTCGACGTAGGCATCGCCCGTCACGAAGACGACGTCCACGTCGTCCCAGCCGGCCGCCCGGACCTCCTCGGCGCTCGTCGGGAGAAACGGCGCGCCCCGGGCGGCGACGGGGGAGCGTCACCCCGGTGCCAGGAACGCGTCCACCTTTCCCAGGAGGCGCGGCAGCTCGACGGGCTTCGTGTCGTAGTCGTCGCAACCGGCTGCGAGGGCTTTCTCCCGGTCGCCCACCATCGCGTGCGCCGAAAGACCGATGATCGGGATGCTCGCCGTCCTGCCTTCCGCCTTGAGCCGGCGCGTGGCTTCGTAGCCGTCGAGCACCGGCATCGACAGGTCCATCAGGATCAGCTCGGGGCGATCGGCGAGGGTCTTCTCGATCGCCTCGGCGCCATTCACGGCGAGGACGACCTCGTACCCCTTCCGGAGGAGCCGGCGGGAGAGCATGTCGCGGTTCATCTCGTCGTCGTCCACGACCAGGATCTTCGGCATCGGTATCTCAGCGGGCCGCCCCGTCGGGCGAACGACCGTAGTGTAGCCCCCTCTTTCTTGACACCGTCGGGGCCCTGCCCTACCGTCGGCAGGGAGCACATCTGCATGGCCTTCTCGTGGCTTTCGGGCGGCGACGACGTCGCCGAGCTCATCTCGAAGAGAAACTACTCCCGCGCCTCGAAGGTCCTCCGCGGCCAGCTCGCAAAGGACCCGTCCAACGCTTCCGTGAGGCAGCAGCTTGCCGACGTCCTGGCTCTCGACGGCAAGCTCTACGAAGCCGTCGAGCTCCTCTGGAAGCTCGCCGACGAGTACGCCACCTCGGGGTTCGTCGGCAAGGCGATCGCGGTCCTGAAGAAGGTCCAGCGGCTCGATCCGTCGCTCACGAAGGTGGAGGAGAAGCTCGCATCCCTCGTCATGGTGAAGGACGCCGAGTCGTCCCTGAGGCAGAATCTCCGCGCCGGCGCGATGCGCCGCCGGGTCGAGCTCGAGACCGCTCCGACGCCCGACTCTGCTCCGGCACCCGCTCCCGTTCCCCCGCCGTCCGGCACTTTCCGCGATTCCGGCACGTCCCGGTTCGTCGTCGATTTCGGCGCCGACGAGGAGGATGCGCCTCCGGAAACCGTTTCCGAAACGGCCCCGCGAAGCCTGCACCCCATCGGCGAGGAAGCGGCGCAGGGGATGGTCGCGAGCCCGCTCTTCAGCGACTTCTCGGGCGAGGAGCTCGTGGAGGTCATCAAGGGGCTCGAGCTCCTGACCTACGAATCGGGTGACGTCATCGTCGCCGAAGGCGCTCCCGGGGACAGCCTCTTCGTCCTGACGACCGGAACGGTCAAGGCCTTCGTGAAGGACCCCGACGGCCACTACCACAAGGTCCGCGAAATGTACGAGGGCGCCTTCTTCGGCGAGGTCTCGATCCTCACCGGCAAGCCGCGCAGCGCGACGATCACCGCGGCCACGTCGTGCGAGCTCCTCGCCCTCGACCGAGCCTCGCTCGACGCGATCACGGAGCGCCAGCCGAACGTCCTGACCATCCTGAAGCACTTCTGCGAGGCACGCCTCGGGAGCATCGACGAGGTCCAGATCCGGACCGGCCACGGCCCTTCCGGGCCGTCGCGGGGGACCTCCCCCAGCTGAGCCCGGCAAGGCCGCCGGCCGAACGGCCGGCGGCCCGCGAGAACGTTCCTACAGCTTCTCGACGACGAACGGGAGCGGCGGCGTGGCGCCTTCGGCCGAGCCGATCTCGAAACAGGCCGCGACGCGGTCGAGATATCCGTCCCGGAGCGAAGTCCCCGGGCCGAGCTCGACCACGAGGAGCGGCTCTCCCGCGGACACGACGTCTCCCGTCTTTCGCAGGATTCGGTAGCCCGAAGCCGGATCGACGACGTCGTCCTTGCGCGCCCGTCCGCAGCCGATCTCGATGGAGAGGAGCCCCAGCTCGCGCGTGGCGACGCTCCGGATCGTTCCTGCAGCACCCGCCTTGACGTCGTGCCTGGCGACGGCCCGCGGAAGGAGCGAGAGGTCGTCGCAGACCGCCGGGTTGCCACCCTGTGCGGCGATCACGCGGGCGAACGTGTCCAGCGCCGTGCCGTCCTGCAGGGCCGCGTTCAGCCTCTTCCGTGCGTCCTTGGCCGACTCCGTGATCCCCGCTGCGACGAGAAGGTCGGCGCCGAGAAGGAGAACGTTCTCCCGCAGGTCCGCCGGGCCGTCGCCACGCAGGAGCCGGATCGACTCCTCGACCTCGTTCGCGTTCCCGACCGCGACGCCGACGGGCCGGTCCATCGCGGTGACGTACCCGCTCGCCTTGCGCCCGGTTGCCCGGGTCGTGTCGACGAGGGCGCGCCCGAGGGTGTGGGCGTCCTCCGGCTTCTGCATGAAGGCACCGTTGCCGGTCTTCACGTCGAAGACGACGGCGTGGGCGCCCGTCGCGAGCTTCTTCGAGAGGATCGACGCGGTGATGAGGGGAATCGACTCGACCGTCCCCGTGACGTCGCGGAGCGCGTAGAGGCGGCGGTCGGCGGGGGCGACGGTGTCGGTCGCGGCGATGAGCGCGCAGCCGACCGTCTCGAGGAGCCGGTCGAACGCCTCGCGCGACTGGCCCGTGACGAATCCGGGGATCGCCTCGAGCTTGTCGAGCGTGCCGCCCGTGTGCCCGAGGCCGCGCCCCGACATCATCCCGGTCTTCACACCGCAGGCGGCGAGCAGCGGGGCCAGGACGAGGGTCGACTTATCGCCCACGCCTCCGGTCGAGTGCTTGTCGGCGACGAACCCGTGGGGGTTCAGGTCCCAGGTCTCACCCGAGTTCATCATGGCGAACGTCAGGGCCGCCGTCTCGGCGATCGACATGCCGCGGCAGCAGATCGCCATCAGGAGCGCCGCCGCCTGCTCGTCGGTGACGGTCCGGTCGGTCACGCCGGTGACGAAGTCCTGGATCTCCCCTTCCGACAGCTCGCCGCCGTCGCGCTTCTTGACGATCGTTCTTACGATGAGGCTCATTTCTTCTCTCTGCTCTCTTCGAGCGACTTCAGGACCTTCCCACGCCACTCCTTCGCCGCGACGAGGACCTTCGCCTCGTCGAGCGACCGGACGCGCCTGCCGTCCCAGAGGATCTTCCCGTCGACGACGGTGAGCGAGACGTCGCCCGCCCTCGAGGCGTAGACGACGGTGGAGGGCAGGTCGAAAACGGGCTGGCTGTGGGAGTTCTCGAGATCGACGACGATCAGGTCGGCTCTCTTGCCCGGCTCGAGCGAGCCGACGAGGCGGTCGAGGCCGAGGGCCTTCGCGCCGTCGATCGTCGCCATCCGGAGGAGCTCGGGCGCCGCGAGCGGCGTCGGGTCGAGGGCCGCCACCTTCGCGAGCTTCCCGGCGAAGTCCATGGCGTCGAGCATGTCGAGGTCGTTGTTCGAGCCGGCGGACCCGTCCGTCCCGAGGCCGACGACGACGCCCGCCTTCCGGGCGGCGGCGACCGGAGCGATGCCCGAGCCGAGCTTCATGTTCGACTCCGGGTTGTGAGAGAGGCTGACCTTCCGCTCGGCGAGGACCTTCAGGTCCTCCGGCGAAAGCCAGACGCCGTGGGCCACCGACAGGCGCGGCCCGAGGAACCCGACCTCGTCGAGCCAGGCGGTCGGGCTCTTGCCGTACTTCTCGAGGATCTGCTTCTGCTCGTCCTGCGTCTCGGAGACGTGCGTCAGGAGGGGCGCGCCGTACTCGTCGGCCAGCGCCCGGGCCGCCTGGAGCGTCTCCCGGCTGCACGTGTAGGGAGCGTGCGGGGCGATGGCCGCCGTGACGCGCGGGTGCCCCTTCCACCTCTCGAGAAAGGCGCGCGTGACCGCCTTCGTCTCCTCGAGGTTCGCGTGGCCGGGGACCGGGAAGTCGATCCACGTCTCGCCGAGGACGGCCCGCAGGCCGGCCTTGTCGACCGAAGCGGCCACGTCCGACTCGTAGTAGTACATGTCGGCGAACGTCGTCGTCCCGCCCCGGATCATCTCGAGGCAGGCGAGATCGGTCCCGGCCCTCACGAACGCGGGCGACACGTTCTTCGCCTCCGCCGGGAAGATGAACTTCGTCAGCCACTCCATGAGGGGCTGGTCGTTCGAGATGCCGCGCAGGAGGTTCATGGCAGCGTGGGTGTGGGTGTTCACGAATCCCGGAAGGAGAACGCCCCCATTCCGGACGATCCGCTGCTTCGGCGCGTACGCGGCGTCGATCGCGGCCGGGTCGCCCACGGCGAGGATCTCGCCCCCGCGCACCGCCACGGCCGTCGCGCCGCGCACGGTGAACGCGGCATCCATCGGGAGCGCGGAGCCTGCCACGACGACGAGGTCGCAGGAGGCCTTCCTCGCCGGTTTCGCCGCCGCCGACGCTCCGGCGGCCGGGAGGGCGAGAAGGAGGGCGAGGAGGGGGGCGGCCGTTCTCATCGCGCGACCGCTCAGAGCTCGAACGCCCGCGGCAGGAGAGTCGCGAGCGTCGTCTCCTCGAGGGCTCCTCCCATCGTGGCCATGACGACGGCGATGTCGCGACACTGGTCCCAGAGGACCTGGCGGCAGGCGCCGCAGGGGGACGTCGGCGCGTCGGCGCCGGTGACGACGGCCACCGCCCGGAAGCCCCGGACCCCCTCGGAGATCGCCTTGAAGACCGCGGTCCGCTCGGCGCAGATCGTCAGACCGTAGCTGGCCGACTCGACGTTGCAGCCCTGGAAGACCCTTCCGTCCTCGGCGAGGAGCGCCGCGCCGACGTGAAAGTGAGAGTAGGGGGCTGCGGCCTTCTCGCGCGCCGCAGTCGCAGCGGCGACGAGAGCGTCGCGCTCCTCGGTGGTCAGGATCTTCGCGGCCACGGCGTCACCTCTTCCTGCGTACCGAGGCCCTGGCCGGCGCCGGGCGCAGGGCAGCCGCTTTCGGCCGGGCCTTCGCCTTCGATCCCGGCTTCGGCTTCGCTCCCGCCTTCGCTCTGGCGGCGCCCGCCGAGGACTTTCGCGACGGGACGACGACGAGCCGGTCGGGAGAGCGCCCTTCGCCCATCGCGGCCACGAGGGCGGTCAGGAGCCTCACGAACCGGTCCTTCACGCGCCGGGTCGTCTCGAGGACCTCGTCGTGGCGCAGAGGCTGCTTCAGCACTCCCGCGGCCATGTTCGTGATGCAGGAAACCCCGACGACGCCGACGCCCATGTGGCTGAGCGCGATCACCTCCGGAACGGTCGACATCCCCACCGCGTGCGCCCCGAGGGCGCGGAAGGCCCGGATCTCGGCCGGCGTCTCGTACGACGGCCCGGTGACACCGACGTAGACCCCTTCCCTCAGCGGCACCTTGACCCGCCGGGCCACGGCCTTCGCCAGCGTGCGGAGGTCGGAGCGGTAGGCGTCGGACATGTCGGGGAAACGGGCGCCGAACGTCTCGTCGTTCGGCCCGATGAGCGGGTTCGTCCCGAAGAGGTTGATGTGGTCGGAGATGAGCATCAGGTCGCCGGCCGAGAACGACCTGTCGATGCCGCCCGCCGCGTTCGTCACGACGACGTCGCGGCAGCCGAGGAGGCCGAGGACGCGCGCCGGCGTGACGACGGACGACATCGGGTGCCCCTCGTAGAAGTGAATGCGGCCCGAGAGGACGACGATAGGGACGCCTTCGAGCGTTCCGGCGACGAGGGTCCCGGCGTGGCCGACGACGGCGGAAGCCGGGAACCCGGGGATCTGCGCGTAGGGAATCTCGAGGCGGTCCTCGACGGCCGCGGCGAAGTCGCCGAGCCCGGAGCCGAGGATGACGCCGACGACGGGCGGCACGGCGATCCGCGCCCGGAGGAACTCGACGGTCTCGGCGAAGCGAGCGTCCATCTCTGTCTCCTTACGTTCAGCCGAGAAGGATGCCGGCGATCGTGGCGCTCATGAACGTCGCGAGGGAGCCGGCGAGGAGGGCCCAGAGCCCGAGCCGCGCGATGTCGCTCTTTCGCGACGGGGCGAGACCGCCTATGCCCCCGATCTGGATGCCGATCGAGGAGAAGTTCGCGAAGCCGCAGAGGGCGAACGAGGCGATGAGCCGGCCCTTCTCCGTCCACTCGGACATCGGGATCTTCGTCATCTCGGCGTACGCGACGAACTCGTTGAGGACGGTCTTGAAGCCGATGAGGCGGGCGACCTTCGAGCAGTCGACCGAAGGCACTCCCATCACCCATGCCAGGGGCCAGAGGAGCTTCGAGAAGAGCCACTGCAGGGAGAGGTTCGTCGCCGGGTCGACGCCGGGGCCGGCGGCCGGGAACCCGATGAAGGTGCCGACCCACGCGAGGAGGCCGTTGAAGAGCGAGACGAGGGCGATGAAGGCGATCAGCATCCCGGCGATGTTGATGGCGAGTGAGACGCCCTGAGACGCGCCGGAGGAGGCCGCCTCGATGACGTTCGCGTGCTCGTGCTCGATCTTCACCGTGACGGCGCCCGCCGTGGCCGGCACTTCGACCTCCGGGCGGAGGAGCTTGGCGATGACGATCGTCGCCGGGGCGGCCATGACCGACGCCGTGATGAGGTACTCCGCAGGGACCCCCATTGCCGCGTAGGCGAGGAGAACCGCTCCCGAGATGTGGGCCATGCCGCCCGTCATCATCGTCAGCAGCTCGGAGTTCGTCATCTTCGGGATGTACGGCGCGACGATGATCGGCGCCTCCGTCTGCCCGATGAAGATGTTCGCCGAGACGGCGAGGGACTCGGCGCCGGAGATCTTGAGCAGCTTCGTCATGACGACCGCGAAGACCTGGACGACCTTCTGCATGACCCCGAGGTAGTAGAGGATCGTGAAGAACGACGCGATGAAGATGACGATCGGCATCACCTTGAACGCGAAAATGAAAGGTGAGTAGTCGACGCCGGTCGCTTTGAAGATCTGCCCGCCGACGGCGGGGTTCGAGAGCCAGCCGAAGACGAAGTCGGCCCCCTTGTCGGAGTAGGCGATCGCCCCGGTGATCCCCTCCGAGAACGACTTCAGGGCGCTGGCCCCGGTCTTCCAGGAGATGACGAGCCACCCGAGGGCGAACTGGAGGACGACCCCCCAGGCGATGGTCGCCCAGCGGATGCGCTTTCGGTCGTGGGAGAGCGCGAAGCAGGCGAGGAGGATGACGGCGAGCCCGATGAAACCGGTGAAACGGTCCAAGAAGTCCTCCTGAAGACGCGGTCAGATTTGGTGCGGCATCGCTCCCCGCATCCGCGCTCGCCGGGAGGTCACCGGACGGGCTCCGCGGCCCCGGCCCGATCCCGGGGAGCGAAGACGACGGCGAGCGCCTGGAGGAGTCGGTGCAAAGCGATCCGGGAAGGATACCCGAGAAGGACCTTTCCGCCCGCGTCCGATCAGTTCCGCGAGGCGGCCAGGAAGTCCCGGCCCGCCAGCGGGGCGACCCCGAGGTGGCCGGCGACCGTCGCGGAGACGTCCGCGAGGGTCTCGCGCGTCCCGAGGTCGGTTCCCGGCGGGACGCCGGCGCCCACCGCCACGAGCGGCGCGTACTCGCGCGTGTGCTCGGTCGACACGTCCGTCGGGTCGCACCCGTGCTCCGCGGCGAGCAGGAGGAGATCGTCTCTCCCGAGCGCCCCGAGAAGGCCCGGGACGAGCCCGTCCAGCTCCTCCAGCGCGCGCGCGAACCCCTTCGGGTCGTTGCGGTGCCCGTACCGCGTGTCGAAGTCCCGCAGGTTCAGGAAGACGAAATCGCCCCCGTCGTCGCGCAGTGCCTCGAGGGCCGCTTCCACACCGTCGCGGTTCGAGTCCGTCGGAATCGACTCCGTCACGCCCCGGCCCGCGAAGACCTCCGACACCTTTCCGATCGCCAGGACCCGCTTTCCGGCGACCTGCAGGCGGTCGAGCAGCGTCTCGCCCGGTGGCGGAACCGCGAAATCGCGGCGACGGCCCGTCCGGCGAAAACTCCCCGGCACGCCGACGAAGGGCCGCGCGATGACCCGGCCTACGCGGCTGGGCCCGTCGAGAACGGTCCGGGCCGCCTCGCACCATGCGTAGAGCGTCTCCACCGGGACGATCTCCTCGTGCGCCGAGATCTGGAAGACGGAATCGGACGAGGTGTAGACGATGGGCCTTCCCGTCCTCACGTGCTCGGCGCCGAGCTCGTCGAGCAGGATCGTTCCGGATCGGGCCCTGTTCCCGAGCGATTCGCGGCCGATGGCGCTCTCGAACGCGGCGAGGACCTCGGGCGGGACACCGTCGGGAAACGCCGGGAACGGCTCGACGACGGACAGCCCCATCAGCTCCCAGTGTCCGGACGTCGTGTCCTTCCCCGGCGAGACCGGCGAGAGACGGCCGTACGCGCCGCAAGGCGCCGGAAGGTCGCGAGGCCCTGCGTCGTACAGCGTGTGCAACAGGCCGAGCCCCGAGAGGTTCGGCAGGCTCGGACGGGCGGCGTCGAGGACGTTCCGGAGCGTGTTCGCGCCGGCGTCGCCGTAGGAGGCGGCATCGGGAAGCGCACCTACACCGACGCCGTCGAGAACGACGACGAGGGCCCGCGGTCTCACTCGAGACGCCTCAGAGCCCCTGGGCCTTCTGCTGCGCCTCGAATCTCATCGGCGAGTCGGGGAAGTCGGAGACGATGCGCTGGTAGCTCGATTTCGCGTCCGCCAGCTGGCCGTCCTTCTCGTAGAGGCGGGCGAGCGTGAAGAGGATGACGTCCTTCGGAAGGGGCGGCTTCGCCGCGTCGAGGTAGCCCTTCGCCGAGGTGATCGCCTCCTTGACGCGCCCGGCGGCCGCCTCGGCCTCGAGGTAGGCGAGAGCCGCCACGCCCGAGGCGATCGAGCCGGGCTGCCGCTTCGCGAGGTCGCGCGCTCCGTCGAGGAGCTTGGCGGGGGGAGTCGGCCCTCCTTCGAGAGCGAGCAGCATCGTCCGGGCCACCTGCCCGGGCTTCGAGCCGGGCGCGTCGGCGGCCAGCTCGCGCAGCTGCATCTTCGCCGCCTCGAGCCTCTGGCCGGCGTCCTTGTAGGCGGTCACACCCGGGGCGACCCCCGCGCCGTCGGCGACGAGCGGGGCGTCGAAGACGGAAAGCGCCGCCGAGAGGCGCGTGTCGAGCCGCCGGCCGCGCAGTGCGAGGCCGCCCCAGACGAAGCCGACGAGGACGACGGCAACGACGCCGAGGATCGTCCACTTCTTCGCCGTCGCCTCGTGGCTGACGACGTAGTCTCGCGCCCCGACGAGGGCGTGCTCGAGCTCGTTTTCTTTCAGGTCTTTCCGGGAAATCTTGTCCTTGGACATGTCGCGGTCGGGGCCTGGCCGTCTCAGCAGAACGCGGCGAACGCCGCGTCCGGATGGTCGAGCCAGAAGCCCTCGGTCTCCTTTTCGAGGTCGTAGTCGAGAGCCGCCCCTTCGAGGCGGCGGTGAGAGTAGGGACAGAGCGAGATCCGGAGGCCCTCGGGGCCGTCGACCAGCGCACCTGCGTCGAGAGGGGTTTCACGGAACAGGATCCGGTAACCCGACCCTCCGCAACCGAGGACGTGCTGGACGACGAGGAACGTTCCGGCGGGATCGAGCCCGGCGGCGCGTATTGCCGCCAGGGCCCGATCGGTCACCCGGAATCCTTCCGCGGGGGCCTTCTCCATTCAGCGGCGCGCGGCCTTCTTCCGCACCGGTTTCTTCGGCGCGGCCTTGCGTGAGACCGCCTTCTTCGCGGCGGGCTTCTTCGGTGCGGCTTTCGGCTTCGGCGCCGACTTCTTGACGACCGCCTTCCTGAGGACGACCTTCTTCGCCTTCGCCGGGCTCGCCTTCTTCGGAGCGGCCTTCTTCGGGGCGGACGTCTTCGCCCTGGCGGGTGCGGCCTTCTTCGCCCGGGCGGGAGTCGCTTTCCTCTTCGGTGCAGCCTTCTTCGGCGTCACGAGGGCCACGAGCTTCGCGAAGGCACCCTTCGGCTTCTTCGCAGCGGCGGTCTTCGCGCTCGCGACGGCCCTTTTCACGGACGCGACCGCCTTCTTCACCGCGGGCCGCTTCTTCGCGTCCGCCACGGCCTTCTTCGCCTTCGCCACGGCCCTCTTCACGGCCGGCTTCTTCTGAACGTCCGACACGGCCTGCTTCGCGTCGGCCACGGCCTTCCGGGCGCCGGCGACCGCCTTCTTCACGGCGGGCTGTTGCCTCACGTCTTCGACGGCCTGTTTCGCCGCGGCGACGGCTTCCTTCACCTCGGGAGACTTCATCGCACCCGTTACGGCCTTCTTCGCTTCCCTGACGGCCGTGGTGACGGCGGCACCCGCCGCCTCCACTGCTGCCCCGACGGCGGCCTTCGCCTCTGCCCCCGGAGCGGGCTTCAGGGCGGCGAGCACCTCGTCGGCGTGGTGCTCGACGTCGACCTTCTCGAAGACGTGGACGAGGTTGCCGTCCGGGCCGACGAGGAAGGACTTGCGGATCGTTCCGACGCCCCACGCGGTTCTTCCCCACACACCGTAGGCTTCGTGGACCGCGTGGTCGGCATCCGTGAGGAGCTCGAACGGCAGCGAGTACTTGCCCGCGAACGCGTTGTGGGAATCGGCGTCGTCCGGCGAGATGCCGAGCACGGTGACGCCCGCCTCGCGAAGGCCACCGAAGCCGTCGCGCAGGCTGCACGCTTCCTTCGTACAGCCCGGGGTGTCGTCCTTCGGGTAGAAATAGACGAGAACGTGGCCCTTCCCGGCGAAATCCGCCAGGGAGACCGTGTTCCCGGAGCGTCCGGGAAGAGTGAATGACGGGGCCGTCGCGCCGGCCACGAGCGGGGTCGAGGCGTGCATTTCTTCAGCCACTTTCTGACGTCCTCCCGGGCGTCGAGAATAGCAGGAGGGGCGTCTAAACTCACACCGATGTCCGTTCCGTCCGCTCTCGCGATCTCGGCCGCCGACCCGGGCGGGGGCCTGCTGGCGACGGACCTCCTCGCCTTCGACGCCCTCGGCGTACTCGGATCCGGCGTCGTCACGGCGCTGACCTCCCATGGCATCCGGCAGCCGGGCTCCTTGCACGACGCCCCCATGACCATGCTGCGAGCCTCGCTCGAGGCCGCCTTTTCGACCCGCCCGCCGTCTTCCGTCAAGGTGGGCCTCCTGACGACCGTTCCTGCGGTCAGAGCAGTCGCCAGGGCTCTGGCCCCCGGCTCCGTCCCGGTCGTCGTCGACCCCGGCTTCGTCCCCCGTTCGGGGGTTCGTCACCTTCGGTCGACGGTCGTGGACGCCGTCGTTCGCGACCTCCTCCCGGCCGCCGCCCTCGTCACCCTGAACCTCCTCGAGGCTTCCGCCCTCGCCGGTTTCGCGATTCGGAGCGAGGCCGACGCGAAAGTCGCGGCACGGCGGATCCAGGCCCTCGGCCCCTCCGCCGTCCTGGTCACGGGAGGATGCGCGGAGGGCGCGACCGTCATCGACGGGCTCCTCGACGGCCGCACGTGGCACCGCTTCGAGAGCCCCCGGGCCGACACTCCCCTCGCCTGCGGCGCCGGAGGCCTCCTCTCGGCGGCCGTCACCGCCTGGCTCGCCCGCGGCGAGACCCTCCCCGACGCCGTCTCCCGTGCAATCGCCTTCGTCCACAAGGCGCTCGCCGCCGGCTGGCCCGCCGTCCCGCTGAGATAGCTCGGGGAAGGGGGTCTGGTCTACGCTCTACACTCTGCGCGCGCGCAGAGTGTAGAGCGTAGACCAGACCCCAGGCAGGGGGACCGTCGTCAGGCGCGCACTTTTCGGTGCGGCGATGCGGCCCAGTGCTCACGGACGCGACCGGGAAGTCGCTGCACGCGGCCCAGGTCCTCCAGGTACATGAGGAATCCGAGGACCTCGGAATAGGCGAGGTAGAGGTCCATCGGCCGAACGGTCGGGAAGATGCGCTCGCAGAGCTCGGAGACGGACTTCGGCCTCCCCGCCAGCGCCCGCTCGATCTGCGCGGTCCGGAAGGCGTACTTGCCCTCGAGCTTCGCCCGGTGCGCCCCGAAGTCGGGAATGCTCCGACCGTGCCCCGTCAGCAGCTGAGCTTCCCCGGCCTCGATCCCGTCCAATGACTCGAAGTAGCGGCTGACGCTCCGGAACGCCTCGCCAGGCCTCTCGGGATCCTCGTCGACGATGGCGTTCGGCGTGATGTCGCGCAGGACGGTGTCTCCTGTGAAGAGGACCCCCGCCTCGGGCACCTCGAAAGTGAGGCTTCCGGGCGTGTGCCCCGGAACGGATCGGACGGCCACGGAGTAGCCGTCGCCCGGCAGAACCTCGCCGCCCGCGAGCTCGTCCCAGGACGAGAGCGGTTCCGCGAACCGGTCCACCGCGGCGGTCATCGCGACCATCGTGAACCGCGCCACGCCTCCGAACCCGGCCCTCGTCAGGGCCTCCAGGAGGAGCCGTCCGTTCCGCACGCCGCGAAAGTGCCCTCGATCCAGTCGCCCCCCCAGCAGCTGAGCCCTCCCGGCCCGCTCGATCCGGGCCGCGAGACCGAAGTGATCCTGGTGCCCGTGCGTCAGAAGGACCCGCTCCACGTCCTCCACCCGGAACCCGTGCCGGGCGAGACCGTGCCGCAGCGCCTCCCACGCGTCCCCGGTCAGCGGACCGGTGTCGACGAGCGTGACCGGCTCCCGGGCGATCAGATGAACGTTGATCGGCCCGACCGGGAACGGCGTCGGCACGGGGATCGTGAAAATGGGGACGAGGGCGGTGGAACGACGGCGGGGAGCCGGACCTCTCCGGCTCCCCGCCCGCGACTCACCAGCCCCAGAGGTCGAAGGGGTAGCCACCCGCCTCGTACGCCGCGTCGCTGATCGCGGTCGCCTCGGCGTCCTTGTGCCGGTCGAGCGCCTTGAGGTTCGCCACCATCCGGTGCCGGGCCTGGAAGGCGAACCAGCGGGCGATCTCGATCTCCGGCTTCGCCTTCTCCTCGCCCTTCTTCTCGATGGCCGCCGTCACGCGCGAGAGCGTGGCGATCTGCGCGAAGAGATCCATGACGACGTCGGCGATCCGGTGGAGGAGGTACTGCCGGTTCACGACGTTCTTCTTGTTCCTGTAGACCATCGTCTCGCAGGCATTGCGCAGGACCGCCGCGTACTTCGCCGCCTGGTCCGCCTCGGGGGCGAGCGACGGATGGACCTTCTCGAGCTTGTAGTGCGTCACCGTTCCGCGCATCCACTTCTGCGCGTGCCCGACGAGGACGCCGTACTCCGCGATCGGCTTGTGGAGCGCGTGCTGCACGTCCTTCAGGACGTCGCCCGCCTCCTTCATCCCCGTCAGGGCGATGAAGAGGCGGAGGATCTCGTTCGTCCCCTCGAAGATCATGTTGATGCGGCTGTCGCGCAGTCCTCGGCCGTACGGGTATTCGTTCATGAAACCGTTGCCGCCCGAGATCTGAAGCGCCTCGTTGATCGTCTTCCAGAGGAGCTCGGTTCCCCAGACCTTGCAGCAGGCGCCCTCGAGCGAGTAGTCGACCTTCTTGTCGACGAGCCCGGCCGTCATGTAGACCATCGACTCGAGGACGTAGGTGTGCGCCGTCATCTCGGCGATCTTTTCCCGGATCATCTCGAAGTCGGCGATCCGCGTCTTGAACTGCTTGCGTTGCGTCGCGTGCTCCACCGCGAGCTTGATCATCTGCTTGCAGCCGCCGACCGAGCCGGCGCCGAGCGAGGTCCGCCCGGTGTTGAGCGTCTCGACCGCGACGCGGAAGCCGTTCCCCTTGCCGCCGATGATGTTGAACGCCGGGACGCGGCAGCCGTCGAGGATGATCTGGCACGTCGACGACGCGCAGAGGCCGAGCTTCTTCTCCTCGACCCCGCGCGAGAAGCCGGGGAGCGTCCCGTCCTCGCTGGCGATGACGGCGAAGCAGGCGATCTCCTTGTGCGACCCGGCCTCGACGCCGGCCTCGGGGATGCGCGCGAAGATCGTGAAGAACCTCGCGAAACCGCCGTTGCTGATCCACTGCTTCGTCCCGGTGAGGACGTACTCGTCGGTCGCGGAGTCGTAGACGGCGGTCGTCTTGAGCGAGGCGGCGTCGGAGCCCGCTTCCGGCTCCGTCAGGCAGAAGGCGCCGACCATCTTCCCGGCTGCGAGATCGGGAAGCCACTTCTTCTTCTGCTCCTCGGACCCGAAGAGGAGGAGCGGCTTGATGCCGATCGACTGGTGCGCCCCGACCACGATGGCCGCCGAGGCGTCGAGCGGCCCGATGACCTCCATCATCTTGCAGTACGCGGTCGCGCTGAAGCCGCTCCCGCCGTACTCCTCGGGAATCGACATCCCCATCGCCCCGAGGTCGCCGAGCCCCTTGACCACGTCCCGCGGGAAGAAGTGGTCGGCGTCGATCTTCTCGGAGTTGATGAACTGGGCGTCGAAGTCGCGGTAGGCGTCGGCGAACGCCGTGACGAGCTCCTTCGTGTCCTCCGGAATCTCCGGAAAGGGGAAGACGAGCGACTCGTCGAAGCGCCCCTGGTAGAGCGCCTTCAGGAACGACGGGGTCTCGGTGTCGGTCTTCACGGTCTTCACGGTCTTCTCGGTCTTGACGGTCGACATGGCTACTCCTTCCCGAAGAACGATTTCCCCTGCTTCGCCATGTCGGCGAGGAGCGGGGCGGGGGTGAAGCGGGGACCCTTCTCCGAGGCGAGCCTGGAGAGGGCGTCGGCGACGGCGGAAGCTCCGCGGGCGTCGGCGTGGGCGCAGAGACCGCCCCGGAACGGCGGAAAGCCGATTCCGAAGATCATCGCGAGGTCGAGCTTGTCGGGACCCGTCACGATTCCCTCGGCGAGACAGTACGCCGCCTCGTTGACCATCGGGTAGATCAATCGCGCCTCGAGCGCCTCCGGCGAGATCGACGCGGAGCCGGGCGAGACGACGCCGAGGTCGGCGTAGGATTGCAGGTCCGGCCCGACGCGCTTGTCCCCCTCGTACCGGTAGAAGCCCTTCTTCGTCTTCCGCCCGAGACGGCCCGACGTGACGAGCTTCCCGAACGCCGGATCGATCGGCATCCGCTCGGGCCAGGCAGCCGAAAGCGTCTCGGCCCCCTTCGCCGCGACGTCGATCCCGACGTCGTCGAGGAGCTCGATCGGCCCGACCGGCATTCCGAACTTCCGCATCCCCTTGTCGATCGCCTCCATCGGGACACCTTCCAGGAGCAGCCGCACCCCTTCGCCGAGGTAGGGCGCGAGGATCCGGTTGACGAGGAAGCCCGGCGCGTCCTTCACGACGACCGGCGTCTTCCCCATCTTCTTCGCCAGGTCGAAGATCGTCGCCGTCACCTCGGGCGCCGTCTTCTCGCCGAAGATCACCTCGACGAGCGGCATCTTGTGGACCGGGTTGAAGAAGTGCATGCCGACGACGCGCTCGGGGCGGGAGGCTGCCTTCGCGATCTCGGTGATCGGGAGGGTGGACGTGTTCGACGCGAAGATCGCGTCGGGCCGTGCGACGGCCTCCCACTCCTTCAGGACCGCCTGCTTCACCGCGAGCTTCTCGAGAACCGCCTCGATCGTCACGTCGCAGCCGTCGAAACCGTCCCACGCCAGGCCGCCGGACAGGAGCGACATCTTCCCCGCGAACTCGGTGCGGGTCATCCGGCGCTTCTTCACCTTGTCCTGCCAGATCTTCGCGGCCTGTGCGTAGCCCGCGGCGAGCGCCTCGTGACGGATGTCCTTCATCCGGACGGGCCACCCCTTGTCGGCGGCGAGCTGGGCGATGCCGCCCCCCATCGCTCCCGCTCCGAGGACCCCGATCCGCTTCACCGGGAGCGCGGCGACGCCCGCCGCCACGCCGGTCTCCTTCTTGACCTCCTCCATCCGGAAGAAGAGGTTCACGAGGCTCTTCATCGCCGGCGTGCCGACGAGGCGGGAGACCGCGTCGACCTCCAGCTTCAGCGCCTCCGCGAGCGGACGGCCGAAGCCCTTCTCCACCGCGGCGAGCGCCTCGAGAGGAGCCGGGTAGTTGCCGTGCGTCTCCTTCATCACCGACGCGCGGGCCTTGCTGAAGACGACCGACCGACCGATCCCTTCCAGGAGCTTGTCCATCGCCCTTGCGGGGGCGACCCGGAGCGGCCCGCCGTCGGGAGCGGCGTTCGACCGCTTCGTCGTCCCGAACTTGCCACGCGCGAACTTCTTCGCCGCGTCGAGGAGAATCGGGGCGGGGACGAGCTGGTCGATCAGTCCCATCCGTTGCGCCCGCTTCGAGTCGATGACCTTGCCCGCGAGGATGACGTCGAGCGCGCCCGTGAGGCCGACGACCCTCGGCAGGCGCGTCGTCCCGCCCCACGCGGGCAGGATCCCGAGCTTGATCTCGGGGAGGCCGATCTGGGTCTTCTTCGAGTCGGAGGCGAGGCGCCAGTCCATCGCGAGGATCGTCTCGCAGCCGCCGCCGACGCACGCCCCCTCGATCGCCGCCACCGTCGGGAACGGGAGGTTCGCGAGCTTGCCGAAGATCTCCTGGCCCCTGCGGACACCGTTCGCGATGGCCGCCGGGTCCGAGGCCTTCGCGATCTCGTTCACGTCGGCCCCGGCGATGAAGATGTCGGGCTTGCCCGAGACGAGGAGGAGCGCCTTGAGGTCGCTTCTCTTCGAAAGGCCGTCGAGGACGGCCTCCAGCTCGGCCATGACCGGCGTGGAGTACTTGTTCGCCCGTTCGCCCTGAAGGTCGAAGGTGAGGATGGCGAGACCGTCGGGCTCGACGGCGAGACGGAACGCGTTCCCGGTGGTCGCGCTCATCACGCTGCCCCCTCGAGGACGATCGAGGCTCCCTGGCCTCCACCGATGCAGAGCGTCGCGACGCCGTGCGAGACCTTCCGTCGCCGCATCTCCATGAGAAGGGTCAGGACGAGGCGCGTCGCCGAGGCCCCGACCGGGTGGCCGAGCGCGATCGCCCCGCCGTTCACGTTCAGGATCTCCGGGTCGACCGCACCGAGGGCGGGGTCCTTCTCCCAGGCCTGCAGGTTCGCGAGGACCTGCGCCGCGAACGCCTCGTTCAGCTCCAGGAGGCCGATCTTGCCGAACGGCACCCCCGCGTGCTTCAGGGCGACGGGCGTCGAACGCGACGGGCCGAGGCCCATTCGTTCGGGCTCGAGGCCTGCGAAGCCCCAGCCCGCGATACGTCCCAGGACCGGGAGCTTCCGCTTCGCGACGAACTCCTCCGAAGCGACGACGACCGCGGCCCCGCCGTCGGTGATCTGCGACGAGTTACCCGCCGTGACGGAGCCGTAGACGCGGTCGAAGAATGGCTTCAGCTTCGCCAGCGCCTCCATCGTCTGTCCCTCGCGCACTCCGTTGTCGATCGTCGCGACCTTGTCGAACGCGGGCGGGAGAGGAACGGCGACGATCTCCTCGGCGAGCCTCTCCCGGGCCGCGTGCGCCCGCTGGTGGGAGCGGAGCGCGAAGGCGTCCTGCATCTCGCGCGTGATCCCGCCTTCCTTGGCGAGGAGCTCGGCGGTCTCCCCCATGTTCAGGCCGCAGACCGGGTCGGTGAGGCCCAACTTCAGGCCGATGACGGGATTGAGGAGCTCGCCCCACGGCATCTTCCTGAAGGCGGCGAGGCGCGCTCCCGTCGTTCGCGCCATCCCGATCTCCGCCAGGGCGGCCTTCGCCCGCTCCCGGTAGATGAAGGGAATGAGCGTCATGTTCTCGACGCCCCCGGCCAGGACGACGTCGGCCTCTCCCGTCTGGATGAGGCGCGCCGCCTGGACGATCGACTCGATTCCCGAGGCGCAGTTGCGCGCGACGGAGTGGGCCGGCCGCTCCTTCGGGATGCCGGCGCGGAGCGCGATGACCCGGCCGATGTTCGCGGCGTCGGGCGGCGTCGCGATGTTGCCGAAGATGGCCTGGTCGATCTCGCCCGGCTCGACGCGCGCGCGGGCCATCGCCTCGACGGCGGCGGCGCGCCCCAGGTCGGTGGCGGAAACGGCCTTCAGATCGGTCCCGATCTTCGCGAACGGGGTACGGGCTCCGTTGAGGATGTAGGCGGCTCGCGTCAACTCGTCGTCCTCCTGCGGCGGGGAGCCCGCCGTTGTTCTGGTTCGTTCTCGCAGGCGAGGAAACCGCGCAGGAGAGTCCCCACGAGCTTCTCCGCGTCGGCCGCAGGCTTCGACTCCCCCGAGAGGAGCCACTCGGAGAGGATCTCGTCGGCCGCACCGAAGAGGATTCGGACCGCCAGGCGCGGGTCGAGGTCTTTTCTCAGCTCTTCGGAGGCGATCCCTTCCCTGAGTACGCCGTCGAGGAGACGGAAGTACTCGGAGAGCTTGGTACGCGAGAAGCGCTCGACGAGGCGGGCGCTGCGGCGCAGCTCGATCTGGAAGACCGACGCGAGGTCCCGGTCGCGGGCGAGGAACGAGAGGTGGAGACCGACGAGCTGCTTCAGCTTCTCTCCGGCCGGCCCTTCGGCCCCCCGAATTGCCCGGGCCTGGGAGAGGACGCCGTCCATCGTCTCGTCGAAGACGCAGCCGAGGAGATCTTCCTTGCTCCGGAAGTAGAGGTAGACCGTCCCCTCGGCGACTCCTGCCTCAGCGGCGATCTCGGCGATCTTCGCCTCGTGGAACCCGCGGCGGCCGAAGGTCTGGACGGCCGCGTGGAGGAGCCGCTTTCTCTTCTCTGGGTCGGCGGCAGGAAGGGCCCGTCGGCCCTGGACGGGGAGCTTGCGGGTTCTGGACTCCGCCCCGGCGAGCACGGCTGAATGAGCCATCACTCATAGACTATGTTGCACTGCGGCGGGAGTCAATCAAAAGAGCGGATCGCGTCGCCCCGCCGAGGACCGGGGCGGTCCCATTTACGATGTCCGGCTACTCCCGCGTCCACGCTCGAGCGCCTTCGCTTGACCAACCAACCCCCGCACGCGACCATCGCCGGCCGGAGGTACGAATGGTCCAGCTCGCTCCCGTCTCGCTCCACGGCAAGGAAGTCGTGGCCGACCCGACCCCGATGGGCCTCCTCGGTCTCGCCATCGGCTGCGCCGCCCTGACGCCGATCGCCTTCGGGAAGAGCCTCACGCCCGCCGGGCTCGAGACGGCCGCGGTCTTCTGCCTCCTCTTCGGCGCCGGCTGCCAGCTCTTCGCAGGGCTCCTGAACCTCGTGAACAAGAACCTCTACGGCGGGACCCTCTTCCTCACGTTCGCCTTCAACTGGGTCGTCAACGCCTGGGCGCTCCACTCGCTCGCCAAGGGCTTCGTCCCCGACCCGACGGTGATCTTCGCCACCGAGGCCGCCTTCCTCGTCATCTTCGTTCTCATCAGCTGGGGCTTCGGCCACTTCTCGAGTCTTCTCTTCGTCTTCCTCCTCGACATCGATCTCCTCTACGTACTCAAGGTCGCCGGACATCTCCTCGACACGAGGGCGTTCGCGATCCCGATCGCCCTCCTGACTGTGGGACTCGCGGTCATTTCGCTCTGGATCGCCTTCGCGCTCCTCCTGAACCCGGTCACGGGACGACGGGTATTCACGCTCGGCATGCCGCTCTTCAAGAGCGCAGCCAGGCCGCCGGTCGATCTTTCCGTCCGGACCGCCCTCGTCGCCACGCTCTACGGGCAGTGGCGCGACGCGGGATCGCCGCTCTCCCAGGCCGATCTCCTCGCCCGCCTCGCCGCCCTCGGCGAGCCGCGCCTGAAAGCCGAGCTCGCCTACCTGTCGGCGCAGGGCGTCGTAGAGCCGGTCGAAGGAACTGTCCGCCTCTCCCCCGCCGGCATCGATCTCTGGGAGAGGCACGTCGCCGGCTGAGGCTGCGGTAACCGATCCGGGCTGAGGTGGGGCCGGCTCCGCGCCGGGAGGAGTCGAGGAGACCGGACCGACCGAGTGCGCCGCCCATCCATCGCACCGTGCCGCACGAGTCGCGGGTGGGAGGGGTGTCCCACGGCGACTGCTCCGCGCGGGCGACCCGCATCGACCCCGCTCCGCGGGCCGCCGGGGCGAGCGCAAACTCCTCGCACCGCTCGTCGGACACGTGCGCTCGCCTGATCCGGCGGCCTGCTCGCGGAGCCGGGCGGGTCCCCGCCCGTGCTCACACGTCGCTCGCGGGACACCCCTCCCACCCGCTCAGACCCCCGGCAAGGGCAAGATAAGCAGGGACGGGCTCGAGGAGGATCAGCCAGGTCTCGGTCTTCTGCCATACGGCCGTTAACCACGGCGGCTCCCATTCGATCTCTGAAGCTCGCCGGCCGCGGGAGGGGCGGTGCGTCTCGCGAGCCGACCTCGAGCACGCCCGGGGACCCGCTCGAGTTCGCGAGGAGCGGGCGGGGATCAGGCCCGCGCGCTGTTTGACGACCGAAGGTAGGAGTTCGCACGGGCCCCCCGCCCGGCCGCGTTGAGCTCGGAAGCGGGTCGGGCGCGCGCAGCGGCGGCCGTGAGACGTACCGCCCCGCACGCGGCCCCCTGCCGAAGCGACGTGACGGTGAAGTTGGTGCTCCCTCGGTTCCCCGGTTCCCCGGCCTCTTCTTCCTCTGATCTTCGGAAGGGAGTCGGCCCCGCATGTCCGGTGGTACGGGAGGGAGCGGCGGCCCGCTGCCGCTGCTCCCGTCCCTGGTCAGTCTCCCTTGTACAGCCCGTCGATGACCGCCTTGTACTTCTGGTCGACGATGCGGCGCTTGACCTTGAGGGTCGGGGTCAGCTCGCCCCCCTCGATCGTCAGCTCGTGCGGAAGCAGCTTGAAGGCGTTGATGACCTGCTCGTGCGGCTTGTCGAGGTTCCAGCGATCGATGATCCCCTGGTAGATCTGGAGGACGCGCGGGTCCTTCAGGAGCTCGTCCTCCGGGAGGCCGGAGAGTCCGTTCTTGCCAGCCCAGTCCTTCAGCTTCTCGAAATTCGGGACGATGAGGCAGGAGAGGAACTTGCGGCGGTCGCCGATGACGACCGGCTGCGACACGAACGCGTCGCCCTTCAGGGCGCTCTCGATGGGCGCCGGGGCGATGTTCTTCCCGTTCGAGTTGACGATGATCTCCTTCTTGCGGTCGGTGATCTTGAGGAACCCGTCGCCGTCGAAGACGCCGATGTCGCCCGTGTGGAACCAGCCGTCCGCGTCGATCGCCTCGGCCGTCGCCTCGGGCTTGCCGTAGTAGCCCTTCATGACGTGCGGGCCGCGGGTGAGGATCTCGCCGTCGGGGGCGATGCGGCACTCGACCCCCGGCAGGATCCGGCCGACGGTTCCGAGCCTCCAGGCGGCGGGCCCGTTCACGGTGATGACCGGGCTCGTCTCCGTCAGGCCGTACCCCTCGTAGATCTCGACCCCGATGGCCCAGAAGAACTCGGCGAGGTCCTTCGAAAGGGGCGCACCGCCCGAGACGGCGAATCGGAAACGCGAGCCGAGCGCTTCGCGGATCTTTCGGTAGACGAGCCTCTCGTAGAGGAAGTGCTGGAGCGCGAGGGCCCCACCCGGCGTCTTCTTCTCGGCGCGGAGGTTCAGGACCTCCTTCCCGACCGCGATGGCGGCCTCGAAGAGCTTCTTCTTGGCCGGGGAGCCCGCGTCGACCTTGTCCAGGACGCGCGCGTAGACCTTCTCGTAGACGCGCGGGACGGCGCCGAACATGTGGGGATTCACCTCCCCGAGGTTGTCGCGCAGCTTGTCGATCGACTCCGGCGAACGCGACGGTGGCGCCCCGGTGGTAGTAGCAGTACTCGAGGAGGCGTTCGAAGACGTGCGCGAGGGGAAGGAACGAGAGAGCGACGGCCGAGGAGTCGAACGGGAGAATCGTGCAGCCGGCGAGGACGTTGGAGACGAAGTTGCTCTGGAGGAGCATCGCCCCCTTCGGTTCGCCCGTCGTTCCCGAGGTGTAGATGAACGTGGCGAGGTCCCCGGGCTTGCGCGCGTTCGCCCGCTCGTCGAAGACCGCCGGAGCCGCCAGGTGCGCCCTTCGTCCCTCCTCGAGCAGCTTCGCGAAGGGCTTCCCTCCGCCGCCCGCGTGGTCGAAGACGAAGACGTGCTTCAGCTTCGGACACTTCGGCTGGGCCGCCACGAGCTTGGCAGCCTGGTCGGGGGTCGAGGCGAAGGCGACGGTGGCGCCGCAGTCGCGGACGATGTACTCGACCTGGTCGGTGACCATGGTCGGAAAGACCGGGACGAGGACGCCCCCGTAGCACTGGCTGGCGAAGTCGATGGTCGGCCACTCGGGACGGTTCTCCGAGAGAATGATGACGGCGCCTCCGTCCGGGATGCCCAGGGTCCCGAGCGCGCCCGCCACGGCCTTCACGTCGTCCGCAAAAGCGGAGGAGGAAACCGGCCGCCATCGCCCGTCCTTCTTGTACAGGAGGAGATCGGGCTTGCCCAGCGTCTCGAGGTTGCGGAATACGTCGACGAGAGTGCGCGGTGTCGTCATCGTCCACCCCTTCCCGGCCTTTGGAAGCAACGCAGCATTATAGGTGCAGCCCC
Source organism: Holophagales bacterium (assembly GCA_016719485.1). NCBI lineage: Bacteria > Pseudomonadati > Acidobacteriota > Holophagae > Holophagales > Holophagales bacterium. The sequence goes on along the minus strand of JADJZB010000002.1, from coordinate 42,449 downwards.
GCGTGCCGCCCGACGGTGAGACACTTCTCCCGTGAGACCCGTCGCGCTCGTGACCGGGGCTTCCCGCCGCCTGGGGCGAGCCTTCGCCGAGGGACTGGCCGGCGCGGGATACGACGTCGCCGTCCACTTCCGGAGCGACCCGGCTGCCGCGGCGGAGACGGTGGCGGCGGTCGGCGCCCTCGGCGCCGTCGCCGGGACCTTCGCGGCCGATCTTCGGGTGGAAGGCGCACCGCGAAGGCTCGTGGAGGCGGTCCTCGACCACTTCGGCCGGCTCGACCTCCTCGTCCACTCCGCGTCCCCGTGGCTCGAGAAAACGGTCGCAGCAGTTTCCGGGGACGACTGGGACGCCGTCTACTCCGTCGGACCGCGCGCCGCCTTCTTTCTCGCGCAGGCTGCGGCCCCGGCTCTCGCCGGGAGCGCCGGGTCGATTCTCCTCGTCTCCGACGTGGCCGCCACGAAGGCCTGGCCGCACCACGTTCCCCACGCGTCCGCCAAGGCGGCGGTCGACGCCCTCGTCCGGAACCTGGCCGTGGCCCTGGCTCCTTCCGTGCGCGTGAACGGGATCGCTCCCGGGATCGTCCTGCCGCCCGATGACCTCCCCGCGGACACGATCGGAAGGCTCGTGGCGAAGACGCCGCTGGAGCGCCTCGTTGCGGTCGAAGACCTCGTCTCGGCGGCGCTCCTTCTCGCCACGAACCGCTCGATCACGGGCCAGGTCCTCGCCGTGGACGCCGGCCGGTCCGTCGTCTGACCGGACTAAACTCGAACGACATGACGAGCCGGCGCCGCTTCTTCATCGCCCTCCTCGCCGTCCCTCTCCTCGCGACGCTCCCTGCCTGCCGGAAGGAGGAGACGCCGAAGGCGCCGGCCGGGTTCAGGGTGGCGCTGCTGACGCCCGGTCCCGTATCCGACGCGGGATGGAACGCCGGGGCGTACGAAGGGCTGAAAGCGATCGAGAAGGAGCTGGATGCGAAGGTCTCGCACGTCCAGGTGAAGACGCCGTCGGAGTTCGAGGAGCAGTTCCGGGCCTACGCCGCGGACGGCTACTCCCTCTGTTTCGGCCACGGCTTCGAGTTCCAGGACGCGGCGGCTCGCGTGGCGAAGGAGTTTCCGGGCACGGTCTTCGTGACGACCTCGGGCTCGCGCGTGGCGGCGAACCAGGCGCCGCTCGTCTTCGAGCTGGAGCAGGCGACGTACCTCTGCGGCCTCGTGGCCGGGCGGATGTCGAAGACGGCGAAGGCGGGGATGGTGGGCGGTGTCGAGCTGCCGTCGATCCGTTCCACGTTCCTCGCGTTCGAGGCCGGGCTGAAAGCCGGAAACCCCGGGGCCAAGGCGACGACCGTTTTCACGGGTTCCTTCGAGGACGTGGCCGGCGCGAAAGCCGCTGCGCTCGCCCTCGTCGACCAGGGGAACGACTTCCTCTTCCACAACGCCAACGCGGCGGCCCTCGGCGTCTTCAACGCGGCCACGGAGCGCGGGGTCTGGGCCTTCGGCTCGAACAGGGACCAGAACTCCCTGGCGCCGAGCGTCCTCGCCTCGGCAGTCATCGACCTGCCCCGCGCCTTCGTCGAGGCGGCCCGAACCGTGAAGGACGGGCGCTTCGAAGGCCTGCCGATGCGATACGGCCTGAAGAGCGGCGTGATCTCGTTCGTCTGGAGCCCCGCCGTCCTCGGGCGTGTTCCGGCCCCGGTCGTGGACGAGGTGGAACGGACGAGGGAGCGGATCATCTCGGGCGAGCTCGTCGTCCCGAGGGGCAACTTCTGATGCCGGCGCCGGCCTTCTCCGCGGCCCCGAGGTGACCACGCCCCCGTTCGCGCTCGAGCTCGCGGGCATCGCGAAGTCGTTCGGAGCCGTTCGCGCCCTCGACGGCGCACGGCTCGTCGTTCGTCCGGGCGAGATCCACGCCCTGCTCGGCGAGAACGGCGCGGGGAAGTCGACGCTCGTCGCGATCGCCGCGGGGGTCCTCCGCCCGGACGCCGGCGAGATCCGCCGCAACGGAGCACGGGTGTCGTACGCCGACCCGCGCGCGGCCCGGCGGGCCGGAATTGCGCTCGTTCCACAGCACGACCTCCTCGTCGAGGCCGCGAGCGTCGCCGACAACCTCGCCCTCCTCGACCCGTTTGCGCCGGCGATCGAGTCCCGTCGCGCACGGCGGGAACGGGTGGTCCGCCTCGCGCGCGCCTCCAGCCTCGACCTCGGGAGTCCTGAGGCGCTCGTCGCAGAGCTCGCGGTCGGCACCCGGCAGCGGATCGGCATTGCGGGAGCGCTCCAGACCGATCCGGAGGTCCTCATGCTCGACGAGCCGACGGCGGTCCTCTCCCCCGACGAGACCGTCGTTCTCTTCAGGGCCCTGAGGCAACGAGCGGACTCGGGACGCTGCGTCGTCCTCATAACGCACCGCCTCGCCGAGGTCTTCGAGGGCGCCGACCGCCTGACGCTCCTGTCGCGAGGCCGCACGCTGCTCGAGACACCCGTTGCCGCGACGACGACGGGCGAGGTCGCCGCGCTCCTCCTCGGAGGCGCGGAGGCGACGTCCCGGCCCCTGGCTCTCGCCCCGCGGATTCGCAACGAAGGCGATCTCCCGGCTCTCGCCCTGGAGGCCTTCACTCCGTCGGGCTCGGGCGCGCCTCCCGTGTCGCTCACGATCGCGGCGGGCGAGGCGCTCACGCTCCTGGCCATAGACGGAAACGGCGCCGACCTGCTCGGAGCGGCCGTCGCGGGCGCACGGCCCGCGGACGGTTTCCTTCGGGTCGCCGGCCGGTCCGTCACCCCGGGCAGCTCCCTCGCGTTTCGCGCCGCGGGAGGGGCGTTCATTCCTGCCGACCGGCGCGCCGAGGGGCTCGTCGCCGGCCTCTCACTCGCCGAGAACCTCTTCCTGAGGCGCCCTCCCGGCCGTTTCACCATCGATCGCGCCGCACTGGCCGCCGCCGCCACGGACCGGCTCCGCCGTTTCGGCGTCCGCGCCTCGGGGCCCGGCGCCCGTGCGAGCGATCTCTCCGGCGGGAACCAGCAGAAGCTCCTCCTGGCCCGCGAGCTGGAGCCGCTCCCCAGGCTCCTCGTCGCCATTCACCCGACACGCGGCCTCGACATCGCGTCGTCGGAAGACGTCAGGGCGCGCCTCCTCGACGCCGCCCGCTCCGGCGCGGGGGTCCTGGTCGTGACGGCCGATCCGGAGGAGGCGCAGGAGCTCGGCGCCCCCGTTCGCGTCGTCTACCGCGGAGCGCTCTCTCCGCACCTTCCCGCGTCGACGAGCCTCGCCCAGCTGGGGCGCTTCATGGCAGGGCTCGCGGCGTGAAGACGCGTACGGTTCTCGCGGTCGCGCTCGGAACACTCGCGGCCGCGGCCCTGCTCGTTCTCCTGGCCGGGGCTTCGCCGGCCGACGCTTTCGCGGCCCTCCTCCGCGGCGCCTTCGGTTCGAAAGCCGCTGCCGGCGAGACGGCCGCGCGATCGACCGGCCTCGTCCTGACGGCGGTGGCCGCCGTCGTCGCCTTCCGGGCCGGTGTCCTGAACGTCGGGCTCGAAGGGCAATTCCTGGCCGGAGCCGCCGCGGCGGCGGCCGTCGGGCCGCTCGTCCCCGACCTCTCCTTCGCGGCGCGCGCGGCCGTCATCCTCGCCGCACCGCTGGCCGGGGCGCTCCAGGCCGCTCCGGCGGTGTGGCTCGCCGAGGTGCGAAAGGTCCCCCCGGTGCTCTCGACGATCCTCCTCAACCTCGTCGCGGCGGCGGGCGTGACGTGGCTCGTCCGGGGTCCGCTGCGCGATCCGGCGGGCGACTACCCCCAGAGCCGCGCCCTCTCGGACGCCGTTCTCCTCTCGCCTCTCGTCCCCGGCTCCCGCGCTACGGCCGCCGTCCTCGCCGCCCTCGGCCTCGCCGCCCTGGCGGCGTTTCTCCTCTCGCGCACGCCTCTGGGGCTCGCGCTTCGTGCGGTGGGCGAGGCGCCGCGCGCCGCCCGCGCCGCCGGGCTCCCGGACGTCCGCCTCCGCTCCGGCGCCTTCCTCGTGTCGGGAGCGCTCGCCGGCCTCGGTGGAGGCCTGGAGGTCCTCGCGCTCACGGGGCGGCTCTACGACCCGTTCACCGCGGGCGTCGGCTACTCCGGAATCGCGGCGGCGCTCCTGGGCGGCATGACGCCTCTCGGAGGCGCCGCCTCGGGCGTCCTCTTCGCCGCGCTCGGCACGGGCTCGAGCGCGCTGCAGCGCGACGCCGGCGTTCCGTCGGCCCTCGCGTCCATCGTTCCGGCCCTCGCGGTGCTGGGCCTCCTCCTGGCCCGGGGCGGACGATCGGCGGAGGGCTCCCGATGACCGGTTTCGTCGAGATCGCCCTGCTCCTCGCGGCGCCGCTCCTTCTCGCAGCGACCGGAGAGCTCCTGCTCGAGCGGGCCGGGTCGATCCAGATCGGTCTCGAGGGGACGATGCTCGTCGGGGCCTACATTGCGTTCGCGGCGGGACGCGGCGGCCTCCCACCTGCGTCCAGCCTCGCGGCGGCCGCTCTCGCAGGATTCCTCGCGGGCCTCCTCTTCGCCCTGTTCGCCGTCGCCCGCCGGGCCGATCCGATTCTCGTAGGCACCGTCTGGAATCTCCTCGCGCTCGGCGCCACCGCGTTTGCCTACAGGCTCGCTGCCGGCGATACGGGGGCGGTTCTCGAGGTGCGGACCCTGCCGCGGGGCCTCTTCGGAGTTCCCGACGTGGTTGCGGCGAGCTTCCTCGCCCCGGTCGTCCTCCACTTCTGGCTCGCGCGAACGCGCGCCGGGTTGAGGCTCGCAGCGGCAGGAGAGAATCCGGAGGCGCTGCGCTCGCTCGGCCTGTCCGTGGTCGCCGTCCGAAGCGGTGCCGCCGCCGCGTCCGGCGTCCTCGGCGCACTCGGAGGGGCGATGCTCATCCTCACGGTCTCACCGACGTTCGTCGAAGGGGTCACCGCCGGGCGTGGCTTCCTGGCACTCGCGCTCGTCGTCTTCGCGCGCTGGAAGCCCCTCGCCCTGCTGCCGGCCGCGCTCCTTCTCGGTGGGGTGACGGCGCTCCAGTACCAGCTCCAGGCCGGCGGCTTCGGGCTCCCCTACGCCTTTTTCATCGCCCTTCCCGGCCTCGTGGCGCTGGTGGCGCTCGCCCTCGCGTCCACGCGAGGCGGCGCTCCGAAAGCGCTCGGGAGCGCCGCGCCGTGACGGCCAGGAAGCGGCCCCCCTACGCCGTTCTCGCCGGCTACTACGACGAGGTCTACGGTCTCTGGCGCGAGCTGCTGTCCCCGGCCCGCGACGAGATCCTGCGGGCTCACGGAGTCCGGTTCGAGAGCGTCCTGGACGTCGGTTGCGGAAGCGGATGGCAGAGCCTCGAGCTGGCCCGGAGAGGCTGCCGGGTGGTCGCCGTCGACCCGGTCGCGGCGTTCCTTCGCCCTCTCCGCCAGGCGGCCCGGACCGGGCGCCTGCCGATCGAGGTTCGGCGGGGTGCGGCGCTCTCGCTCCCCCTCCGAACCGGCGAAGCGTTCGACCTCGCCCTCGCGACGTTCGACGTCCTGAACCACCTCGGGAGCCACGAAGACCTCGCGCCGGCGTTCGCAGGGGTCGCGAAGGCGCTCCGGCCGGGCGGCCACTTCCTCTTCGACCTCAACACGCCGGAGACGATCGAAGCCTTCCCCGACCACCACAGGGTCACGTCGCTCGCAGGCGGCGGGCTCTCCGCCGAGAGGGGCTCTTTCGACCCGGTAACCGGCGAAGGGACCGTCACGCGTGACTGGTTCCTCCCGGAGAAGGGCGACCCGACCCGCTTCCGGCGGACCCGCGAGCTCTACCGGGAGATCGCGTGGCCGAAGCGGGCCGTGGAGCGGGCGCTCCGACAGGCAGGCCTGACGGCCCGGCTCTTCGCCGACGCTTCCGGCTGGCTGTCGTTCCAGCCGGAGGGGACCCGCTGGCTGGTCCTCGCCCGCAGGAGCGAGCGTCCCACCCGGGCGTTCCGCTAGGGCTCTTCCGGAAGGTCCGGAGCCGCCTCCGGCATCGGCGACTGCCCTGGGCGTGCCCCGCCGGGGCGAGCGTTGCCGCGCTGCTTGTTGAAACGCTTCCGCATCTCCCCTTCCCGCTCCGCGCGCCACTGGTCGCGACGGTCGGTAATCTGCCGCCACTGCGCCTCGGTCAGGATCCCTCTCATCTCGACGACCATCATCGTCCGGGCTTTTCCGAGCCTCCCCCGGGCCTGCTCCAGGGCCTCCGAGGCGGCACCGACCTTTCGGGGGTCGACGTCGTGCGCCTCCAGGAGGTCTTCCAGGTCGATCGTCCGCCGGTCGACGTCGGCCTTCAGGTCGACGAACGCCCGCCGGTTCTTCTGGAAGACCTCGTCCAGGCGCTGCTGCTGCTCGGGCGAGAGCTTCAGCGTGTCGACGACGGCGGGCCGCTTCCACCACTTCCCGCCCGGCATCTCGAGCATCTGGGCAGCGGCCGGGATCGTCGCCAGGAATGCCGCCAGGAGGGCGGCGTGGATCACGATCCTCTTCATCTCATCGCCTCCGGGAGAAGCGCCTCGTGCGCCGCCTCGGTGGAAAGAACGCTGTCGACCGCGCGGAGAAGATCGTCGTCCTCGCGGTCCGCCGCGGAAAGCTCGGCCGGACCGGCCGCTGGAGCGGCCGCCACGGTCGCGACGGCGGTCGAAGGGCCAGCCTCCGTTCCGCCCCTGAGGACGGTGAGACCGGCCACGAGCGCGAGCGCGGCGGCCAGGCTCCCGAACGCGAGCGCCGGGCGGTGGAGGACCGACCGCGTGAAGCGGGCGGGGAACGGCGTCGCCCTCTGTTCCGCCTCGACGGCGGCCAGCTCGGAGATGCGCCCCAGAATGGCCTTTCGCTGGGCGTTCCAGAAATCGCCCGGCAGGGACTCGACGACGCCCGTCACGGCCCCTCGGTCGAGAAGGAAGGCCTCGCGCAGCTTCGCCACCCGCTGCTGGCACTCGGGGCAGACCGCCTGGTGGATGGGAATGGGCGCCGGTCCTTCCTCGACCGGGAATACTCGTCCCACGACCTCGTCTTCCGTCAAATGCCGGCCGCTCATCGCAGGTCCTCCAGCTTCTGGCGCAGCTTGCGCGCCGCCCGGAACAGGTGCGACTTGACCGTCCCGTCGTCCAGCCCGGTCGCGGCCCCGATCTCGGCGATCGACCGCTCCTCGTAGTGCTTCATGACGAACACCGCCCGCTGCCGCGGGGAGAGCGCCTCGAGCGCCTCGCCGATCCTCCTCCGGATCTGCCGCGACAAGGCGTCCCTCTCGGGAGACGTACCATCCGTCGGTTCGGCTGCCCGCGGGAGATCCGCACCGTCGACCTCCTCCGCCGCGACGAGGTCGGAGAACGAGACGACCGGTTTGCGGCGCCGTACCGAGTCGCGGACGGCGTTGACGGCGATCCGGTTGAGCCAGGTCTCGAAGGCGGCTTCCCCCTTGAAGTCGGGGACCGCACGCCACGCCTTCACGAAGACGTCCTGGGTCAGGCCGTCGGCTTCGGCAGCATTCCGAACCAGGGTGTAGACGAGCCGGAAGACCTTCCGCTGGTAGGTCTTCACGAAGTACTCGAAAGCCTCGGGGTCTCCCGCCCGGACCCGTCCGAGGATTTCGCTTTCTCGTTCCCTGCGCCCCGGGTCCGCGGCTCGGGAGCTTTCGCCCGGGAGGTCATTCGCCACGTTCGTGCTCCTCCCTCGAGGGGCTGCCTCGAAACCCAGGACCCGGGCAGTCACGGCCATCGACATGACGTCATGGACGCACAGGGCGGGTCAGTGGTTTACCCGACCCGAGGATAGCCCTTCAGCGCCTCCAGGGCCTCAGGACCCTCTTCAGGCCGTCCCAGAGGACGATCCGGCGCTTGAGCGCCGCGTGCACCAGCGGTACTGCCGGGGGGACCGGGCCCGGAGCGTAGTAGGCCTCCAGGAGGAGGCGTCGGTCCTCCGGCCGTCTCAGGCCGGGCCGGGCCAGGTCCCGCAGCCGGTTGAGGGTCATCAGAGGGCCCTTTCGGATCCGCGCCCGGTCGAGGTCGACGAGCCAGAGACGAGGTCCCGTCTCTCCCTCCGTCACGAGGATGTTGCCGTCGGTGAAATCGCGAAAGAAGACTCCTGCGTCGTGGAGGCGCCTCGCGAATCGCCCGAGGGCCGTCACGACCTCCTCGAACGTCGCCCTGACGGCCGGGGCTTCCCGGCCGGGCTCGTCGCGCCGCAGGAAGAAGGACCTGATCTGGACAGCCCTCTCCAGCTTCCGCACGACGAGGACGCTCTCCTGGGCCGTCACCTCGAGCCCGAGCGGCTCGGGGGTGTCGAGACCGTGAGCGAGGAGGTGCCGCGCGATCCGGACGGCCCGTTCGGCTCTCGTGTTCCCCTCGGGCTGGCGGAAGTCGCGGCGGATCCTCTTGACGACGACCGGAATCCGCTCGTCTCCGCGGACGAGCAGGGCGTCGCGGACGTCGTGCCGGGCCGGATACCCCGCCGCGCCGGGAATCACCTCGAGCCGGGCCGTGGTTTCCAGGCGAGGAAGGGGACGCGCCACGCGCTGGAGGATACGATGCCGGGAGCGGCCGCCCCACGGGCGACATCCTGCCGCCCCGAGGAGCGCATGGACAGAAAGCACCTTCACACGTTCCAGCTGGTCGTCGAAGGGCTCGCCGAGCCGAGGGAGTTCCTGATGCCCTTCGAGACCGACGACGTCATCCAGGCCATCGACGCCTGCTCGCGGTACATCGCCCGCCAGGAGGACAACTTCCTTCCTCTCGGAGAGGCCGAGGCCGTGAGGTCGAACAAGGTCCTCCTCGTGAGGCACCTTCGCGTCGTGCCGTTCGAGGAGTGACCCTTCCCGGGGGGTGCACCTCGCCACCCCCCGGACCCCCCGAACCGCGCAAGGACGTCCGCTCGATTCCTCCTCATGTTCTGACTCCGGTACACTCCCGCTCCCGCCGCCTCCGTGCGGCTCCCCAGGAACGGGCCCGTAGCTCAGGTGGATAGAGCGTCGGTTTCCTAAACCGCAGGTCGCGCGTTCGAGTCGCGCCGGGCCCACCACTTATTCCGTTTCGGCCAGGCCCCTGCCAACCGCGGCCTCCCCGGCCGGCCCGATCAGAGTCGAGATCACGTCATGCCGTCGCAGCGCCCCACCCTCGCCGTCTTTCGCCTCGTCGAGGTGGCCGAGGTGGAAACGCTGCTCGACGGCGACCCTGCCGACATCCGGATCGAGGTCTTCGAGGATGCCGCGCACCCGGGTCAGTACCGCTGCCGGACCTGGAGACTCCTCGAGTACGGAATCCATCCCCCAGGCATCCGGGACGAGGACGACGGCCTTGCCACGTCCTGGGAGACGATTCTCGTACCGTGGTCCGTCCCCGGAGGCTTCGTCACCGAAGAGCCGTTCTTCGCCTCCTCGAAGGAGGCTGCCCTGGAGGCGGTTCTCGACGACCTGAGGGTCTACCTCGCGGTCACCCGCCACGCCGAGGACGAGGGCGATCCGCCCGCAGGGACTCCTCCGGCCGCCTCCGCCTGATCACTCCGCCGGATCTTCGTTCTTCACGAGGCGGAGGCCCGTCCTGGGAGGTGCAACGGCCCGGCCCGACGTACCGAGCGGCTTCAGGATCCTCCGGCCACCGGTCGGCTCCCCGAACTGGTTCACGCCCGTCTCGTCCTTGACGGCCTGGATGGCGCGACCTCTCAGCTCCGACCAGAACCACTCCCCCTTCTTCGGGGGGCGCTCTTCGCCGGTCCACCCGAAACCCGGCGGCGGCGGTCCGGGATCCTCCTCCTTCCGGGCCAGCTTGAGGTGGAAGACGAACGGGCCCTCCTCGAGGGTGCCGAAGACGATCAGCTCCTCTCCCCGCCGGCAGACGGTCGCTTCCACTTCCTCGAAACCCTCGGGAAGCTGGGGGCCGTCGTCCTCGTGCTCGTTCATGAGGCTCTCCTCGCCCCATGATCGCTCCGATTCGGCCCCGCGACGCGAATACCGTCTGGAACGGGAGATCCCGTCAGGGTTCGGGAACCGGCGCCGGCCGGCCGAGAAGGAATCCCTGCCCGAGAGCGACGCCGAGCTGCCGGACGCCCGCCAGGTCTGCCTCCGTCTCGATCCCCTCGGCCACCGTCACCGCGCCGATCCGCCCCCCCAGCCGCACGAGCATCTCGACGATCTCGCTCTTGATGCCGTCCCGGTGGGGCCCCGTCACGAGGGACTGGGTGATCTTGAGGTAGTCGGGCCTCAGCTCAGCCAGTGCGTGGAGGGAGGCGTGGCCAGAGCCGGCGTCGTCGAGGGCGATCCGGAAACCTGCCCGCCGGAGGGCGGAGATCCCCTCCCGGAACGCGTCGAAATCTGGAATTGCGCCCCGCTCGGTGATCTCGAGGACGACGGACGGGCCGAGCGCGACGAGCGGGCCGAGAACTTCGAGCCCTCCCCGGGCGAGCTCGTTCACGACGTTCGTCTCCACGTTCACGAAGAGGAGGCCCGCCTCACTCGCCCCGAACCGGGACGCGGAATATCGGACGCAGATCTCCTCGAGCGGGAGGACCCGGCCATGCCGCGCGGCGTAGTCGAAGAGGACTTCCGGGCTCTCGAAGCCAGAGCCCGCGGGTCCGCGCGAGAGCGCTTCCCAGGCCACGGTGCGTCCTGTCGCCAGGTCGCGGATCGGTTGGTAGACCGTCTCGATGGCGCGGCGTCTCAGGATCGCGGCGAACTCCTCGCGCTGCGAGACGACCCTCTCACCTTCTCTCGTCGAGGCGGCGGCCGCCGCCTCCGCCAGAGCGCGTTCCACGAGCCGCTCCACGCGGACCTGCGGGTTGTACCGCAGGCGCGAAGCCGCGACGGTCACCTCGAGCCGCCGGTGAACGCGGCCGAGAAGGCTCTCTCCGAGGAGCGCCCCCAGGGATTCCTCGACCTGCCGGGCCTTCCTCCCGAGCCGGGCGGCAGCCTCCTCCTCGCCGAGGCCGAAGGGCAGGGCGACGAACGCGACGAGCGCCGACGAGCCCGGCCGCGAGACCGCCAGGAGGTCGCCCGTCGAAAAGAGCGTCCCGACGAGCCGCCGCAGCCCCGTCGCGGCCTCCCGCACGACCTCGTCGAGGACCTCCCAGCCATAGTGGTCCTCCAGGGACGCCACGGCGTCGACGTCGATCAGGAAGACCCCGAGGTCCTGGTCCACGAGGAGCTTCTCCCTCAGGGCGTCGACGACGAGGGGAACGGTCGGGAGCCCCGTCAGGGCGTCCAGGAGCAGGCCACGGGTCCGGCGCTCCGGCACCTCGCGGCCGAGAGGCTCGGGTCGCGCGTCGTCGCGCCCCGCGAGTGCGGCCTCGACGGCTTCCACGAGACGCGCCCGCGTGAAGGGCTTCGTGACGAAGTCGACGGCGCCGGCCTGGCGGCCCACCACGAAATCCCGGATCTCCGACTTTCCCGTCAGCAGGACGACCGGGATCGAGGAGGTCTCCGGCAGGCTCCGGAGCGTCGCGCAGACCTCCCACCCGGAGAGATGGGGCATCACGACGTCGAGCAGGACGAGATCCGGCCGCTCGAGGACCGCCCGCTCGATTCCCTCGCTCCCGTCCGCCGCTCCGGTCGGCTCGAAACCGGCGGCAGACAGGGTGGCTTCGACGACGGAGCGCACGTCGGCGTCGTCGTCCACGACCAGTATCCTTTTTCTCGACATCAGGAGTGGCCGATTCTAGCGCTCGCGGCGGAACTCGGCGTCGAAAGACCCGAGTGCGTCGGCCGACGTGGCGACCGACCCGTCGACGCGCTGGACCCGGGCGAAGCGCGGCCCTTCCCAGAGCGCCGCCTCGAGCCGGTCGAGCGCGTGCGCCGGTCCCTCGGCCACGACGAGAACCCGGCCGTCGGGAAGGTTCGACGTCCCCCCGGTCAGGCCCAGCCCTCTCGCCGTCCGCGCCGCGAAGGCGCGGTAGCCCACGCCCTGCACCCTTCCCGAGACGAGCCAGCGCCGCGCCTCGGCCTCGAAACCACCGGTCACCTCCGCTCCTCGGCCGGGGGCCTGGCCCAACCGAACTTCCCGACGAGGGGAACGTAGGCGACGTCTCCGGCGTCCTCCGTTCGGGTCCGGCCGCTCGGGAGCTTCTTCACGACGAGAAGGCGCTGGCGGCTCGCAGCGCCGACCGGCACGACGAGACGGCCCGTCGCCGAGAGCTGCGAGACGAGGGGAGCCGGGACTTCCGGTGCGGCGGCGGCGACGACGATGGCGTCGTAAGGAGCGTGCTCCCGCCAGCCGTAGGTTCCGTCGAACACCTTGACCGAGACGTTCCGCACTCCGAGCGACGCCAGGACCCGCCGGGCTTCGGCGGCCAGCTCCGGGATCCGTTCCAGGGAAAAGACCTGCCCTGCGAGACGCGCCAGCACGGCTGCCTGGTACCCCGACCCGGTCCCCACCTCGAGGACGCGCGCTCCCGGCCGGATCGCGGCGAGCTCGGCCGCCCGTCCGACGTTGGCCGCCTGGGTGATGGTCTGCCCGGCGCCGATCGGCAGGGCGTGGTCGCCGTAGGCCTCCGCCGCGAGCGATTTCGGGACGAACAGGTGCCGGGGAACGACGCCGAGCGCTTCGATGACCCGGGGGTCGGAGACGAGGCCCGCCGCGACGATCCGGGCGACCATCTCGCGCCGCGCCTCCGCGCCCGCCCTCGCGGCACGCGCGACTTCGGGGTCCTCCGGCCTCACGCCGGGATCTTAGCGTCCGTTCGCGCCGTTGGCGCGGCTCCCGCTCAGGCGGTCGGCCAGGTCCTCGAGCGCCTTGTACGCCGTCAGGTCGAGGTGGAGCGGCGTGACGGAGACGAAGCCGCCCGCGACGGTCGTCAGGTCGCTCCCGTCCTCGTGCGTGTCGATGTGCGCACCGCCGATCCAGAAGTAGGGACGGCCGCGCGGGTCGATCTTCTCCACGACGCTCTCGCCGTAGCGGCGGCGCCCCATCCGCGTCGCGCGGATTCCGGCGGGCCTGCCGGCCGGTATGTTCACGTTCCAGAGGATCTCCGGGCTCATCGGGCGCGAGAGCGCGAGGCGGATGACCTCTTCCGCGATCGACTCGGCGTGCGTGAAATCGGGCGGGGTGTCGGCCTGGTCCCGGCGGTAGTCGAGGGAGAAAGCGATGGACGGAACTCCCTGGAGCGTCCCCTCGAAGGCGGCCGCGACCGTGCCGGAGTAGGTCACGTCGTCCCCGAGGTTCGGCCCCTGGTTGATGCCCGAGAAGAGGAAATCGGGACGCACCTCGCGCAGGATGCTGCAGATGCCGAGGTTCACGCAGTCGGTCGGAGTCCCGTCGACGACCCACGAACGCTCCGCCGTCTTCACGACCCGGAGCGGCCGGTGGAGCGTCAGCGCGTGGGACGTGGCGCTCTGCTCGCGGTCGGGAGCGACGACGTACGTCTCGAAGCCCGCGGCCTTCGCGGCCCGTTCCAGCGCCTCGATTCCCGGGCTGTGGATCCCGTCGTCGTTCGAGACGAGCGCGCGCATCACGCCCCGCCCCGGTAGACGACCTTGTTGCGCTCCGTCTCGTGGAGAACGAGCTCCACGAGACGCCCGGGCGCGACCCGTGGGGCGAGCTCGTCCCAGAAGCGGATCGCGAGGATCTCCGCCGTCGGGATCGCTCCCTCGAGGAAGTCGACGTCGGTATTCAGGTTCCGGCAGTCGCACTTCTTCACGATCCGCTCGCTGACGATCTTCTTGAGCTCGGAGAAGTCGAGGACCCACCCCTTCTCCGGGTCGATCGGCCCCTCGACGGTGACCTCGAGGCCGTACGTGTGCCCGTGCCCGTGGGGGTTGTTGCACTTCCCGAAGACGGCCCGGTTCCACTCCTCGTCGCGCGAGGGGTTGTGGAGCCGGTGCGCCGAGCTGAAGGTCGCGCTGGTGGTGATGCGGGTGAGCGGACGCGCCACGTCGTTCTCTGTCACGGGATCGACTCCGGCCCCGGAAGGGGCAAGGGCGCCCGGCGCTCCCGCCGGGCGCCCTGAGATGGAATCTAGCACGCGGGGCGCCGATACCCCGCCGGCTCAGAAGATGACGCGGAGGCCGAGCTGCACCTGGCGGGCGTCGCCGAGCCCGCTCTGCACCGTCCCGTCGAAGTTGAAGATCAGGCTCGTCACCTCGGGCTTCTTCAGGTTCTTCGAGTTGAAGACGTTGAAGCACTCGACGATCGGCTCGATCTGGAATCCGCCGAGGTCGAACGGGCGGGAGAGCCGGATGTCGAGGGACGAGAACTCGTTGTCCTTCCGCCCCAGGTTTCGCTGCGTGACCGAGCCGTCCGCATTGATCCGGTCCTGCGGGGTGTTCGCGTCGGCGCCGGTCGCGGTGATCGATTTCGGCTGCGCCGACCGGTACGCGTACCGGAAGTTGAAGTTGACGTCTCCCGGCCCCTTCCAGACGAAGAGGGAGTTCAGCCGGTGCCGCTGGTCGCGGTCGGAGTAGCCCCACTCGGCGCCGAGGTCGGTCACCTTCGCGTAGCGGAACGTGAACGGGTCACGCTCGTTGTCGTCGTCCGACCTGTCCCAGGAGAGCGTGTAGTTGATCTGGAACTGGTAGTTGTGCGACCAGCGCTTGTTGATCCCGAACGTGATGCCGTTGTACTCGCTCTTCGCCGACGACTCGACCGTCGTCAGCGTGCTGACCCCGTTCGGCCCGCCGTTCAGCCCCGACGTCCAGGGAGAGCCGAGGAGCGCGTCGTTCCGGTTGATGAACCGTGTCAGGTGCGTCGTCTTCGCGTAGTTGTACTTCAGGAGGAACCCGTAGTCCTTGAGGAACTCCCGCTCCACCCCGATGCTCGTGGCGAACGTCCTCGGGTTCTGGAAGTCCTTCGCCGTGACGTAGATGTCCGGCCGGAAGGGCGTGCCGACCGCCGACGTCGGGACCAGGTTCGGGTAGGCCGGCACCGCGCCGAGGATCCCCGTGAGGGAGCTGTCGCGGTAGATGCTCTGCCCGCGGCTGCCGTTCGTCGAGCGGGTCGACGCGAACGAGAGCCCCGGGACGCGGGCGTTGTAGATCCCCGCGTTCGCCCGGACGACGGTCTTTCCGTCCTTCGTCGGGTCCCACGTGATGCCGAGCCGGGGCTGCCACATGCTCTTGTCGGAGGGCATGGTCCCGTCCGACGGGAACTCCTGCCCCTGTGACGACTCGCCGATGAACCCGGCGTAGAACACCTCGTCCGCGGGTGTGATCGGGTCGGGCTGGATCTGGGCTTCCCAACGGAGCCCGGCCTGGATCGTGAGGTTCGGGAGCGGCTGCCACTTGTCCTGGATGAAGACCGCGGGCTCGTCCTGGACGATCGACTGCGTCCCCGCCTCCTCCGCGGTGAGGCCGCCGACGCCCGCCTGCTGGAGGAAGAGGAGGACCGGCCCGGTGACCGTCGTCCCGGGGGGGCAGATCCCGTTCGCGTTCGTGGAGCCGTCGGAGCACTCGACGTAGCTCCGGTTCCTCGCGTAGTTCAGGAAGCCGTCCGTCGAGCTGAAGATGAACCGGCCGTTTGCGAAGCCGCGGAAGACCTGCGTCGCGTTGACCCGGTTGTACTCGACGCCCGCCTTGATCTCGTGTGTCCCCTTCAGGAGCGTCACGTTGTCGTTGAGCTGGAGGCGCGTGTCGTAGTAGTCGACCGGGATGAAGAACGGCATCCCGAACCGGTAGCTCTTTCCGAAGTCGAACGCCGTGTCCGGGAGCGGGCGGTCCTGGCCGTCGATGTTCGGCCCGTTGTACGGCCTCGGCCGGTCCTCCCGGGCCAGCTGGAACCGGAACTCGTTCATGACGGTCGTGAAGTTCGAGATCAGGGTGCCGGTCAGCGACTTCGACCAGTTGTCCTCGATCGCGTTCGCGCTCCGGCCCCAGGAGTCGACGTCGAAGGTCCCGTTCTCCTGCGTCGAGTTCGTGTACGTCCCGCGCAGGGTCGCCACGTGCTGCGGGGAGACGAACCAGTCCACCTTTCCGAGCGCGACGAACGCGTCGTTCGACCGGTCGATCGCCCCGTTCTCGTCGGGGCTCCCGACGCTCGCGAAGTAGTCGACGACTCTCTGCTCGATCCGGTTCGGGTCGGTCTGCTTCGTGGAATCGCCGCCCTGGGCATCGACCGCCACGAAGAAGAACACCTTGTCCTTCACGACCGGGCCGCCGAGGGTGAAGCCGCCCTGCACCTGGCTCGAGTCGAACTTCTCGGACGAGGTCCCGTCGGGGTTCTTGGCGGCCGACGCGAGCGCGTCGTCCTTGTAGAAGAGGTTCACCGTGCCGGCGAACGCGTTCGTCCCCGACTTCGTGACGACGTTCACGAAGCCCGATGAGGAGCGCCCGTACTCGGCGTTCGCGCCGTCGGCCACGACGACGACCTCCTGGACCGCGTCGAGGTTGAACGTGAAGGCCGGGCGCTGGCCGCCCCGCTGCTCGCCGAAGAACGGGTTGTTGAAGTCCGCCCCGTCGACGGAGACGTTGTTCTGGATCCCCTTCTGGCCGTTGACGGTCAGCTCGTCCCCGTCGGGCCCCTGGACGATCGAGACCCCCGGGGTCAGCTTCGTGAACTCGAGGAAGTTCCGTCCGTTGTTCGGGATCTCCTTGAGCGCCAGGGCGTCGATCCGGGTCGACCCTTCCGGCCGCGTCGTCTCGACGACCGGGTTCTCGGCCGTGACGAGGATCTCCTCCACCTTGGCGGCGAGGCTCATCGTGATCGCGACGTTGACCGACTGACCCACGGAGACGTTGATCCCCTCGCGAACCACCTTGGCGAATCCCGACAGGCTCGCCGAGATCCGGTAGGGGCCGAGCGGCAGGAGGAGCCCGCGGAACCGTCCGTTCGGACCCGTCGTCACTGTCGTCTCGTAGTTCGTCGCCGTGTTCCGGAGGGCCACGGAGACTCCGGGAAGGACTCCTCCGGAATCGTCCGTGACGGTACCCTCGATTGCGCCCGTCGTCGCCGCGGACTGTGCACCCGCTGGCAGGGCGAAGAGGACGAGGCCAAGGCAGAGCGACAGGGTAAAGATGGAACGGAGTCGCATCATTCACCGTCTCCTTTCGGCGCCACGCCGTGGCGCTCGGGACCAGCTGATTGTTTCGCGGGACTCTATTGCCGGCGGCTCGAGGCGTCAACGGCGTCGGTCCGGAGGCCGGACTGCTGGAGTGCCGATGGGGCGTCGCGAGACGGTGCGCCCGCGCGCCCGCCTCACTCCATCAGGCCCGGGATGCCGAACCGTCCGCGCGCCGCCATGAGCAGGACGGCGCCAGACGCCACGGCGAGCGCCCACGTCACCCGGTCGCGGGCGGCGAAGACGATCGGGTCTTCGTCCATCTCCCCCCGTCCGACGAGAACCCAGACCCGGCTTGTCCAGTAGAGAAGCGTCGGCACGAGAAGCCAGAGCCAGCCCGGATGGGCGTACAGCCTCTTCGTCACGTCGCTGTGGATGTAGATGGCGAGGACGAGGCTCGAGAGGTACGCGCTCGCGACGCCGAGGACGTGCACGACGAGAGAGTCCCAGACGAACCAGTCCCGGCCCGCCGCGGCGTCGTGCCCCCGTTCCTTCATCGCGAGCAGCTCGGAAGCGCGCTTGGCGAAGGCGAGGGAGAGGAACAGGAAGACCGAGAACGCGAGGAGCCACGGCGACACGGGGACCGCGGTCGCCGCCCCTCCGAGCAGGACCCTGAGCGTGTAGAGGAAAGCCAGGGTGAAGACGTCGACGAGGACCTTGCGTTTCAGGGACAGGGTGTAGAACGTCGTCGTCGCGAGGTATACGGCGAGCAGCACGCGCGCGCCGGCAGGGAGGGCCAGCGCGAAGGCGAGCGAGCCCGCCAGGAGGAGCGGGACGAGACCGAGCGCCGTGCGGATGGAGAGGTCCCCGCTCGCGAGAGGTCGCTTCCTCTTGGCGTGGTGCTGCCGGTCTGCCGCCAGGTCTCCGAGGTCGTTCAGGAGGTAGACGGCCGAGGCGAGGAGACTGAGCGCGAAGAACGCGAAGACGGCCGCCCCCAGGGCCGGGGCCTCGAAGACGTGCCCCGTGACGAGCGGGACGAACACGAGAGCGTTTTTCACCCACTGGCGGACGCGCATCGCCGAGAGGAGCGTCCGCAGGACGGCGGAACGGCCGGGCAGCACGGCGGACACGGGGGTGCCAGCGCGTTCCACCTCGGCCCGAAGGTGAACTCCCGGGCCGACGAGGATCGCCTTGCGGGCGCTTCGGAAAACCGGCAGGTCGGCCCTGTCGTCTGCGGCGTAGTCGAAGCCCTTTTCGCCGTAGCGGGCGACGAGATCGAGCCGCTTCACCTCCCCCTTCAGGTTCCGTGCTCCGTCGCTCGCGAGGACCTCGTCGAAGAGACCGACCCGCGCGGCGACCGGACGGGCGAGGATTTCGTCGGCCGCCGTCGCCAGGACGAGCCGTCTCCCCTTGGCCTTCTCCACGGCCAGCAGAGCGACGAGCTCCTCCCTGAGCGGAAGGGAGCCGGCGTCTACAGGACCGGCCTCGGCCAGCCGCCGCTTCAGGGCGGCACGGTCCCCCCGCAGCAGCGCCGGAACGGCTCGCAGCGCGGCGGCAGGCGACCGGACGGCGGCCAGGACGGCCGATTCGTGCAGCAGATCGGTGAGGACGAGGGTCCCGTCGAGGTCGACGACGAGCGGCACCTCGGCGACAGGCCCTTCCGTTGCGGCGGCGCTCACGACGCGACGAGGTTACAGGCGCGGGGCCCGCGCTGGAAGCGCCGTGACGAGCCCTTCGGCCAGGGCCGCGTAATCACCGTCCGCGAGCCCCTTCGCGAGCGCCGTGTCCGCGACGGCGAGAACGGCCTCGGCGACCCGCGGCGTCACGCCCGCCGACCGTGCGCCGCGGATGAAGAGCTCGATGTCCTTTCTGAGGAGCCGGAGCGGAAACGTCGGATTCGCGTACTCGGCGTCGAGCATTCGCCCGAGCTTCTTGTCGAAGGTCGGCGCGTAGAGAGCGCTCG
Organism: Holophagales bacterium; assembly: GCA_016719485.1. Classification (NCBI taxonomy): domain Bacteria; kingdom Pseudomonadati; phylum Acidobacteriota; class Holophagae; order Holophagales; species Holophagales bacterium. The sequence continues at coordinate 23,592 of JADJZB010000002.1, read as the reverse complement.
GCCGTAGGACCTCCATGAAGGTCTCCGTGTCGAGCCCCTCCGCACGGACGTACGCGAGGCTGGAGGCGAACGCGGCCGTCAGAGAACCGATGAGCTGGTTCAGCGCGAGCTTCAGCGCCGCCGCGCTCCCCACGGCCCCCACGTGCCGCACGTCGGTGCCGAGGCGCGCCAGGAGCGGTCCGAGCCGCTCCAGCTGGACCGCCGCCCCGCCCACCATCACCTGGAGCGTCCCGGAATCCGCCTGGGGGATGCTCCCGAGGACGGGCGCCTCGACCCACTCGCCCCCCGCGGCGGCCACCTCCGCGGCGAAGGCGCGGCTCTCGTCCGGGCCGATCGTCCCCATCTGGACGACGGTGCGGCCGGCGAGGGCGGCCAGGGCATCTGCGGCGAAGAGCACCTCGCGGATCGCCGGTGCGTCCGCGAGCATCAGGATCGCGACGGGCGAAGCCAGGAGCGCGCCGGCCGCCGTCCGGGCCACCGCCAGGCCCGCCTCTCTGAGCGGCTCCGCCTTCGACACCGTCCGGTTCCAGACCGTCACCTCGAGGCCTGTCGACGCGAGGCGGAGGGCGATGGGAGTGCCGAGGAGGCCGGTGCCGAGGAGGGAGACGTCGCTCATCCCCGGATTCTGCGTCCCGCGCGGATAATCGGGAACCCGCCGCCGGATGCGCACGACCCGCCAAGCGAGGAGCCCAGATGCCCGAGACCGCCGCCTTTCCCGATGGCTTCCTCTGGGGAGCCGCCACCTCGGCCTACCAGATCGAAGGCTCGCCCCTGGCCGACGGTGCCGGGCCGAGCAACTGGCACCGCTTCACGCGGATTCCCGGCAAGGTGAGGGACGGCGACACGGGCGACGTCGCGTGCGACCACTACCGCCGCTGGGCCGAGGACGTCGCGCTCATGAAGTCGCTCGGGCTCGGCGCCTATCGCTTCTCGATCTCATGGGGCCGGGTGATGCCCGAAGGCCGCGGCACGGTGAACCAGAAGGGTCTCGACTTCTACCGCCGCCTCGCCGACGCGCTCCGCGAGGCGGGGATCCGCCCGATGGCGACCCTCTACCACTGGGACCTTCCCGCCGCGCTCGACGACCGGGGAGGCTGGACGAACCCCGACGTCGCCGGCTGGTTCGCCGACTACGCCCGCGCCTGCTTCCGATCCCTCGACGGCGCCATCGACCTCTGGACGACCCTCAACGAGCCCTGGGTCATCGCCGACGGCGGGTACCTCCACGGCGTCCTCGCACCGGGCCACGCGAGCCCCTGGGAGGCGCCACGGGCATCGAAGAACCTCCTCCTCGCCCACGCCGGCGCCGTCGCGGCCTACCGCACCGAAGGGAAGGGCCAGATCGGCCTCGTCGTCAACCTCGAGCCGAAGTACCCGGCCTCCGATCGCCCGGAGGACCTCTCCGCCGTCGCCCGCGCCGACGCCTACATGAACCGCCAGTACCTCGATCCCGCGCTCCTCGGAAAGGTCCCCGAGGGCCTCGCCGAGATCTTCGGCGAGGCCTGGGACGGCCCCACCGACGCCGAGCTCGCCGCGATGAAGGCGCCGATCGACTATCTCGGCATCAATTACTACACCCGCGCCGTCGTCCACGACGACCCCCGGAGCTTCCCCGTCATGGAAGGGCGCGCCCTCCAGCGCAACGCCACGCACACCGAGACCGGCTGGGAGGTCTACCCCGACGGGCTCTACGACGTCCTGACCTGGGTGCGCCGGCGGTACGGGAGCATCCCGCTCTACGTCACCGAGAACGGCGCCGCGTTCTACGACCCGCCCGTCGCCCCCGAGCCGCTTCTCCACGACCCCCTCCGCGTCGCCTACCTCGACGCGCACCTCGGCGCCGTCCGCCGGGCGATCGCCGACGGCGTCGACGTGCGGGGCTACTTCGCCTGGTCCCTCCTCGACAACCTCGAGTGGGCCCACGGCTTCCGCAAGCGATTCGGCATCGTCCACGTCGACTTCGCCACGCAGAAGCGGACGCCCAAGGCGAGCGCCCGCTTCTACGCCGAGGTCATCCGGACGAACGGAGCGTGTCTCAGGCCGGGCGGTAGCTGACTTTCACCTTCGCCCTCGCGCCCGCCGGGAGCGGCGGCAGGAGCGTCCCGTAGAGCGCGCGTCCGTCCATCTCGACGCGGACGGTGCCCGCGGCGAGCGTCCCGTCGCGGACGACGGTCACGTCGAGCATCGCGCCGCGCCACGGGCGGGTCATCCGCACCCCGTCCCACGACGGCGGGAGGCACGGGTCGAAGCGCATGCCGTCCAGCTCGGGCCGCACGCCGACCACCCACTCGCAGACGACGCGGTGGAGCCACTGCGCCGAGCCCGTGTACCAGGTCCAGCCGGCGCGGCCGTGGAGAGGCGAGTCCGGGCCGTCGACGTTCCCGGGGAGGACGTACGGCTCGGCCCGGTAGGCTTCGGGGTCCTTGCGCGTCGGGTCGATGGCGGCGAGGAGCGTCTCGACGAGCCCGGCGTCCTTCGACTTTCCTGCCGCCGAGATCGCCCACGTCGCCGCGTGCGTGTAGACACCGCCGTTCTCGCGCATCCCGGCCGCGTATCGGGTGATGTAGCCGATCTCGCGGACCGGTCGGTCGTAGGCCGGTCCGAGCAGGAGCGCCCCGGCGGAGCTGACGAGGTGCTCCTTCACTGCGGACATCGCGGCCGCGGCGCGGCCGGGCGGGGCGACGTCGTTCAGGACGGCCCAGGTCTGCGCGTTGAGGTAGATCTTCCCCCGCTCGTTCTCGCGGCTCCCTATCTTGCCGCCCGAATCGAGCGTCGCGCGCCAGTACCACTCGCCGTCCCAGCAGTGCTCGTTGATGGCGGCGACGAGCGCCTCGCGGCGCCGCGCGAAATCGGCGGCGCGCGCCGGCTCGCCGGTCCGCGTGAAGAGCTCGGCCCACTCACCCAGAAGCCCCGCCAGGAAGTGGGCGAGCCAGACCGACTCCCCTCTCTCCTCGAGGCCGACGGCCGAGAGCCCGTCGTTCCAGTCGCCCGCCCCGATGTACGGGAGGCCGCGCGGGCTCGTCCGGCGGAAGACGCGCTCGAAGGCGCGCAGGACGTGCTCGACGAGCGGCGCCGGCTGCGGGTCGTCGAGAAAGGGCGTCCTGTCGGCCAGGATCGAGAGGTCCCCGGTCTCGCGAACGTAGGCCGCCGTCACGAAGGCGAGCCAGAGGAGGTCGTCGGTCATCTTCGTGACGTGCCCCGTCTCCGAAAGGGGGTGCCACCAGTGGTAGACGGAGCCGTCGGCGAACTGGTGCGCCGCGTGGAGGGCGATCTGCTCGCGGCAGAGCGCCGGGTCGATCGTCAGCCAGACCTGCGAGTCCTGCAGCTGGTCGCGGAAGCCGTAGGCGCCGCTCTGCTGGTAGTAGCCGCAGCGCCCCTGGATGCGCGCCGAGATCGCCTGGTACCGGACCCAGTCGTTCAGGAAGGCGTCGAACGTCGCGTCGGGCGTTTCCAGACGGTGCGCGGCCAGGAGATGCGTCCAGCGGGCCTTCGCGGCGGCGAGCGAGGCGTCGAGAGCTTCCACGTTTCCGAAGCGCTTCAGGAGCCCCCGCGTCTTCTCGTCGGTCTCCGCCGTCGCGAGGACGAACCCGAGCTCGCACGCACTTCCTGCCGGGAGCTCGATCGGGACCCGCAGCGCTCCGACCGCGTCACCGTGCCGTCCGAAGAAGCCGGGCCACGGGTTCCCGGAGAGTGCGGCGGGAGCCGCGAAGCTCCCGAGGCGGCCGAGGAAGGCGGCCTTGTCCCCCTCGGCCTCCGAGACGGTTTCGGTACAGGCGAGGGCGCTCACGTACGGGAAGCCGGTGTTCCAGTGGCCCCAGCGCGCGGAGCCGACTTCCCACATGTGGGAGCGCGCGAAGACGGCGTTCGCGCCGGCGTCCCTCTCGCATTCGAGGAAGAGCTTCGTGAACTCCCGCCGCGGCGACGGTGTCACGCCGCAGTTCCACTCGACGAAAGCGACGAGCTCGAGCCGCCGCGGCGTGAGGAGCTCGTTCGTCAGCGTCAGGCGCCAGAGCTCGGCGGTCGCTTCCGGATCGACGAAGAGCGTCCAGTCGGCCGCGACCCCGCGCAGCGCCGTGCGGAACGTCGTGTAGCCGAGCCCGTGCCGGCACTCGAAACGGTCGTAGGCAGGGAGGCACGGCGCGGGCGAAAGCGACCAGACCTCGCCCGTGTCGACGTCGCGCAGGTAGAGGAAGCGGCCCGAGGCGTCCCGGGTCAGGTCCTGTTCCCAGCGCGTCACCACGGCGAGCTGGGAGTTGTCGACCCAGGTGAAGCCGGAGCCCGTCTGGCTGACGACGAGTCCGGCACGCGCGTTGGAGATGACGTTGACCCAGGGCCTGGGCGTCCGCGGGTCGGTGATGACGTACTCGCGTCCGTCCTCGGTGAATCGCCCGTAGGCGTTGGCGGCCTGGACGGAGCGTGAGGGAGCCTCACTCATCGAATCCTCCGGATGAAAGGCAGAAGAAGGCGGCAGAGGTCGTCACGGCTTCACGACGACGTCCGCGGGAAGGGAGCGGACGACGACCTCTCCCGACGAGGAGAGAGGCACCGGTCGCCCGTTCACGGTCGCCGTCCACGGTCCGGACGGCATGGGCGGACGCACGACGAGGCCACCCGGCGGAAGGGACTTCAGACCGGAAAGCCGGACGCGGACGCCTTTTCCCTCGGCCGAGAGCGCGAGATCGAGAGGGCCCCAGGGCGTGCCGAGGCGCTTCACGGAGACACCGCGCGCGGAGCGGACCCAGGCGTGGGGAACGCCCGCCGTCACGACGAGCGACGCGTCCTCCTCCCGCTCGTAGGCGAAGAGGTCGAGGAAGGAGCGGACGAAGTCGGAGCCGACCCAGGTGTGCGGGATGTCGCCGACGAACTTCGGCATCCTCGGGTCTCGCCAGACGACCTCGCCCCACTGGTTCCACGCGGCGGGACGCAGGTCCCGGAAGAACATGTCGAGAAGGGGCGGCACTGCGTCCCGACGGCCGAGGCGAACGAGCGCCCCGACGGTCCTCCACTCGTAGGGCGTGTAGATCTCCCCTTCGCCCGCCTCGCGCTTCGCGACGTTCTCCAGGTACTTCGCGAACGTCCGCTCGAGCGCCGCCTGCGGCAGCCGCGCCTGCTCCCCTCCGGGTGCGAGCGCGGCCGTCGTGGAGGTCGCGTCGAAGTCGCCCAGCTCGGCGCAGCCGGGAAGATAGTCGATCCCGTGGCGTTCCATGACGAGACGGATCGAGGCGTGGACGTCTGCGGCGAACGCGTCGCGGATCCGCGCGAAGCTCGCGGCTTCTGCGGTCTTTCCGAGGAACGTCGCGAGGAATACGGCGTCCTTCAGCCCTCGGAGGCCGAAGAAGTCGTCCCAGTAGGAGTGCATCGGCTTCGCCGAGTACCCCTCGTGGCTGATCGACTCGGGAAGGAGCCCGTAGAAGACCTGCTTTCCCGGCGTCTCGAACTCGGGTGTCCGCCGCTTCTCGCGGAGCCGATCGAGGTACGAGACCGCCGAGACGACGTGCGGCCACATCCGTCCGGCGAGGCCCCTGTCGCCGGTGTACCTCACCGTCTCGGCGATCAGGAAGAGGAGCTGTCCGTGGCTGTCGTTCTCGGGGACGCCGTCCGCGCCCCGTGCGTCGACGCAGCACGGCACGCGACCGTCCTCCCCCTGGAAGCCGGCGAACCAGAGGAGGAACGACCGGGCCGCGCCGGAGTGCCCGAGGCGCAGGAGGGCCTCCGACGTGAGCGCGCCGTCGCGGATCCAGGACCGGGCGTACGCGCGCGAGCCGGGCTGGATCGCCGGTCCATCGCGGTTGACGAGGATCCAGGCGAGCTGGGATCTCAGTACCTTCACGAAACGCTCCGCCTCGGGTGGGACGTCGAAGTCGACGCGGTCGAGGCGGCTCCTCCAACCGTCCCGCTCCTTCGCGAGGAGGGTCTCGAAGAGGGCGGAGGCGGCGCGCTCTTCCAGACCGTTCCAGGCCTCGCTCGAGGCCGCCGCGGCGACCTCCGGAGGGGCGTGAGCCGGATCGAACGGCATCGCGACCACGACCTCGCGGGAGCCGGCGGGCGGCACGTCGAGCTCGAACGCGAACGCCCCGGAGGCGAGGCCGGACGGGTCCGTCACCGCGCGGGAGGTCGGGAGCGCCCCGGCGCGCAGGAAGTCCGAGACGTCACCGGCGTCGAACGTCGTTGCTCCTGTCGCCGACGGGGCCACGAGCGGGACCACGAGACGCGTGCCGTTCACGACGGCCCGGCCGTTCGCGAAGGCGAGCGAGTGAATCTCGGAGACGCCCCCCGGCGTGCCGAGGAACTGCCACGGCGGGTTCACCTGGAGAGGCCGAATGGCCAGGACGAGACGAATGCGCCTCGCCGCGTTCGTCCGGTTCGTGAGGCGATACCGGGCCACGAGCGCCGACGCGCCGGGGAGGCCGGCGGCGAGCGCCGTCGTCTCGAGCGAAACGTCCTTCGTCTCCCACGTCACCGACGGAATCGGCAGATCGCCGTCCACGAGCGCGTGACGCGTCGTCACGTTCGCCCAGGTGACGAGACGTTGCCCGTCGAGGAGGAACGGCTCCACGGAGAAGAGCCCCGCGCCCGCCTCGAGCGCCCCGTCCTCCGAGAGAAGGCCCTCGTCCGTGTCCCCGTCGACGCCCACGACGGCCCAGTACGATTGCTCGTTCGCAAGGTACCTCGGCCAGGAGCCGCGCAGCGCGTCCTTCGCGACCTCGGCCACGAAGGCGTTCGGCGTCGCGCCGAACGCGAGCGGCTTCACGGCCACATCCCTCACCTCGAACGGCTCCTTTCCGGTGCCCTCGAGAAGCCGGAGGCGGACCTTCCTGGCCTCGCCCTCGGGGAGAAACAGGTAATCCCGCCCGCCGTTTCCGGCCGACACCCGGCGCACCGTCGTCCAGGTCGCCCCGTCCTCCGAGAGGTCCACGGCGTAGCCGCTCGCGAACGAAGCGCCGTGGTCGACGACGAGGCCTCCCATCTCGCGAAGGGAGCCGAGGTCTACCGTCCACTCCGCCGGTCCCGCGGATGCAGCACGCCAGGACGTCACCGGGTCCCCGTCGAACGCCCTCGAGGCGTCGTGCCCTCTCGCAGCCGAAGACGCCGAGACGGACGCGGGTTCCGGCGTCGCTTCCGGCCCCAGGTCGACGAGGACGAGGTCCGTCACCTCGAGCCACCCCTTCCCGCCGCGTCCTGCGGTCACCGTCACCTCGATCGAACCGACGCGGGACGGCGCGCCCCCGCCGGACGGGCCCCAGGCGAACTCGACCTGCCGCTGCTTCACGCGGAGCGGCTCGAGCTCGCGCGGAAAGGTCGCGTTCCGCTTCCGGAACCACCAGACGTTCTCGCCCGAAGGGTCCGCGAGCTTGAGCTCGAGGTCGTTCGGCAGCGCCTCGCCCCGCAGGCGGAGCCGGATCTCCCACCGCGCGGGCAGGACGAGGTCCACCTTGCGCGTCGCCGCAGCCCAGCCCGCCTTCCCGCTGAAGTCGAAATCGAGGCGGAGCGCGCCCCCGGGAGCGGACGCCGGGTGCGAGACCGCCAGCCGGACGCCCGGGGCCGGAGCCCCCTTCCACGCGAGGGGATCTCCGGTGGAGATCGGCGTCGCACCCGGAGCCGGCGCGGCAGCCAGCAGGAGCAACACCATGAGCGCGACGGGACGGAGGCGTGTCATTCCTTGATCCCCCCGGCGGTGATCCCGTCGATGTAGGAGCGCTGGAGCGCCAGGAAGAGCAGCAGCGCGGGAAGGACGGTGACCACCGCGCCGGCCATCATCAGCTCCGTGTCCTGGACGTGCTCGCCCGAGAGGCTCGCGAGGGCCACCGTGAGCGTCCACTTCGTGTCGTCGGTCAGGACGATCAGGGGCCACATGAAGTCGTTCCACGTCCCGAGGAACGTCAGGACGCCGAGGGTGACGAGGATGGGGCGGCAGAGCGGCAGGACGATCGACCAGAAGATCCGCAGCTCCCCCGCCCCGTCGATCCGGGCCGCGTCGAGGAGCTCGTCGGGAACCGACGACGCGAACTGGCGTACGAGGAAGATGCCGAAGATGCTCGCGACGCCAGGCAGGATCACCCCCGCGTACGAGTTGACGAGCCCCATCGACCGCAGGAGGAGGAAGACCGGGAGCATCGCGACCTGCCCGGGGATGACCATGGCCGCGAGGAGCCCCGCGAAGAGCGGCCCCCGCGCCGGGAAGCGGAGCTTGGCGAACGCGTAGCCCGCCGCCGCGTTCACGACGACCGAGAGGAGCGCGGCGCACGAGGCCAGGAGGGCGCTGTTGAGGAAGCTCCGGCCCATGTCGAGCCTCACGAAGAGCTCGCGGTACTGGTCGAACGTCGCGCGGTCGGGCACCAGCGGAGGCGGCGAGGTGTTCGCCTCGCCGGCGGACATGAACGAGGCGGAGACCATCCAGAGGAGCGGGGCGAGCGTCACGACCGAGCCGGCGACGAGGGCCGCGTGGACGCCGATCGTGGAGAGCGTCTTCCTTCTCACGCCTCGCTCCCCCTCTGCAGGCGGCGCTGCAGGAGCGTCGCGCCGAGGATGACGGCGAAGAGGACGAACGCGATCGCGGCCGCCGACCCGATGCTCCACCAGCGGAAGCCCTGCTTGTACATGAAGAGCGCCACGCTCAGCGTGGCGTTCATCGGGCCGCCGTCGCCTCCCGACATCACGTAGGGCTCGGCGAACAGCTGGAAGTAGCCGATCGTCGTCGTGAGGCCGACGAAGAGGAACGTCGGCGCCAGGAGCGGCACCGTGATGAGCCGGAAGCGCTGGACCGCGCCCGCGCCGTCGATGCGGGCCGCCTCGTGGAGGCTCTCGGGAATGGCCTTCAGCCCCGCGACGAAGATGATCATGTTCGCGCCGAAGTTCTTCCACGCCGCCATCAGGACGATCGCCGGCATCGCCCAGTGCGGGTCTCCGAGCCAGTCGACCGCCGGGATGCCGACGAGGCCGAGCGCGGCGTTCAGGAGGCCGAATCGCGGGTGGTAGAGGTACTTCCAGACAGCCGCCACGGCGACGAGGGTCGTGACGACCGGGGCGAAGTAGATCGTCCGGAAGAGGCCGGCGAAACGGACCAGCTTGTGGTTCAGGAGGAGCGCGGCGCCCAGGGAGAGGGAGACGGTGAGCGGCCCGCCGACGAGGACGAAGAAGAACGTGTTCCCGAGCGCCTTCCAGAAGACCGGGTCGTGGAGGAGCCGGGCGTAGTTACGCAGGCCGACGACGCGCGCGGCGGAGGGGTCGCCGACGGCGTAGAGGTCGAAGTCGGTCAGGCTCAGGACGAGCGAAGCGAGGACCGGAAGCGCGAGGAAGATGGAAAGGAGAAGCAGGCCGGGCGCCACGAGCAGGAGACCCGCCTTCGCCTCGCGCGCCCTCCAGGTGGAGAGACCCCTCACCGCGGCGCCTCCGCGGACTTGCGGTCGAGCAGCCAGCGCCGCTTTTCGAGGATGGCGTCGACGTCGGCGTCGAGCGAGGCGAGCGAGGCATCCAGCCCTTTCGCCCCCCTGGCCACCGGCTCGAGCCGCTCCCACACCTTCGCCGCGATCTGCTCCCACTCGGGGACCTTCGGCGTCGCGCGGACGTGCTCGAGCTGGAGGCGGAACGAGGCGGTCCTCGCGTCGCCGGCAAGAGCCGGCTCGTCCCACGCCGAGCGCCGGGCCGGCAGGTCTCCGCAGAGCGCCCAGAAGCGCTTCTGCGTCGCCGGCTCGGAGAGGAACTCGACGACCTTCCACGCCGCGTCCTTCCGCGGCGAGGAGCGGAAGACGACGAGGCTCGATCCGCCGGCGAGGGAGACTCCGGGCCACGGCATCCCGTCGGGTGCCGGGAGCGGCGCAGTGGCCCACGAGCCCTGGAGGCTCGCCGGGAGCCGGCGCCGGAACTCCCCGAGGTTCCACGGCCCTGTCACGTACATCGCGAACTCGCCGGCGGCCATCTGCTGGTAGAGGTTCGCGACCTGCGAGTTCGCCAGCGGCGGCGCGAGGCCGTCGCGGTAGAGGCCGATGAAGAACTCCGCCGCCCGCCGGAACTCGGGAGCGCGGAAGGCCCCGTGCCGCCCGCCGTCCGACAGCAGCTCGGCGCCGGCGGCGACGGCGAGGGTCACCGGCTGCGCCCACTCGTTCGTCGGGAGGAGGAGACCGTAGCGGCCGACCCGTCCCGATCGCTTCACCGCCTCCATCGCCGCCCGCCAGCCGCTCCAGCTCTTCGGGAATTCCGGCACGCCGGCCGCCGCGAGAAGGTCGCTCCGGTAGAAGACGAGCCTCGTGTCGACGTACCAGGGCACCCCGTAGAGAACGCCGTCGAGGACGTTCGTCTCCCAGATCCCCTGGTAGTAGTCGTCCGGACGAACCGACGTGCTCGCCGCGACCCGCGCGTCGAGCGGCTCGATGGCGTCCAGGGCCGCCATCTCGGGAATCCACGTGTTCCCCATCTGCGCGACGTCGGGCATCTCCCGGCCGACGAAGCCGGTCAGGAGCTTCTCGTGGGCCGCCGTCCAGGGAATCTGCTGCACCTCGACCTTCAGGCCGGGGTGGCGCCGCTCCATCTCGGGAACGAGCTCGCGAACGACCTCCCCTTCGCGGCCGAAGGCCCAGAGCCGCACGGGGTCGGAGCGATCCCCACCGCGCGAGCAGGCCGTCGCCGCGGCCAGGACGAGGCCCGCGGCCAGGGCTCTCACGGCACAGGCACCGCGTCGAGCCAGCCGCCCGAGAACCCCGCTCGGCGCAGGCCGGCGAGGATCGGCGGCGACCGCTTCATGAGGCGCCACACCAGCCCGCTCCTCTGGTTCTCGATCATGAGGACGATCGGGCCCTGGTCGATACCGAGGTAGTTGGTGGCGTACCACCCGGCCTCCGGCACGACTCTGCCGAGAGGCGTCGGGACGTCGGTGAGGCGGAACGTCGGGTTGAAAGCGTCGAAGAAGCCGTACTCGCCCCAGAGGTGTTCGCCGTGGAGCCGCTTCATCTCCTTCACGGCCGGCAGGACGATTTCCGCCCCGAACGGCAGCGAAGCCGCGGTCGCCATCGGGGTGATCGTGCCGTCGTCATGAGACCAGAAGGACGAGACGCCCCGCGCCCCGTAGGTAACGAACGTCCTCTCCCGTCCGTCCACGGTCCGGGTCACGTCGGCCGGCCCGTCGCAGGCCGAGAGGCCCCAGACGTCCGCGGAGTACTCCCGGAAGCCCTCTGGGTTGCGGATCGCGTAGGCCCGCTGGGCGAGGAGCGCGCGGCGGGAGTTCTCGAAATAGTCGATCCCCTTCTGCCGCATGAAGGCGTCGCGGATGCCGCGAAAGTCGATCCAGGCGTGCGAGAACTGGTGGCCGAAGAGAGGCGCGAAGTTGAGGTAGGTCTGGCCCTCGTGCTCCGCCCACCTGTACGTCGAGCAGAAGGCCTCCCACGCCCCGTCCGTCGCCGGGTGCGTCGGGGAGCCGAGCGCGAGGACGTAGAGGATCATCGACTCGTCGTAGCCGTTCCAGTCGGCGACGCCGAAGCCCGATTCCGGGTGCCACGCCATCGCCACCCGGGCCGGGCGCGGCTGCATCCAGCGCCAGTCGACCCGCTCGTAGAGCCGCGTCGCGAGGTCTCGCACCTCGGCCTCGGCGGGATGGTCGCGGTCGAAATAGACCCCGGCGGAGAGAGCGCCGGCGAGGCAGAGCGTCGTGTCGATGGACGAGAGCTCGACGTCCCGGCCCCAGCGGCGGCCCGTCTCCATGTCGAGGAAGTGGTAGAAGAACCCCTTGTAGCCGGTCATCCCGTCCGAGGACGGTCCCTGCGGGGCGTTCCAGAGGAAGCGAAGGGTCCGCAGAACGCGATCCCGCGCCTGCTCCCGGGTCACCCAGCCGCGCTCGGCGCCGACGACGTAGGCCGAGAGGCCGAATCCCACGGCGGCGACGCTCGAGAACGACGGCGCGGGCCAGCGGTCCGGGACGAGGCCGTTCGTCGGGTTCGCGGTGTCCCAGAACCAGCGGAACGTCTTGTGCTGGAGCTCCTCGACGAACGGGTCGAGAACCCGGGAGGGAGCCGCGATCGGCTCCCCCCCGGCTGCCGGGACGACGCGCGCGGGAGCGGTCTGTACGCTCCCCGCGCGCGCGGAAGACGGGCTTCCGCAGCCCGCGAGGAACGCCGCGAGGAGGAGGGTCGCGACGGTTCGGACCGCGGGCCGCGGAATCACCCGAGCCTCCTCAGAAAGCGAAGCTGGCGCCGAACTGGAGCCGCTGCGGGTTGTAGCCGTTGTTGGCCTTTCCGAAATTGGCGTTCACGTCGGGGAGGGCCGGCTTGAAGCCCTCGTAGTTCTTCTCGTTCGTGTAGTTCGAGATGTTGAGGACCTCGGCGAAGACGTTCACGCTGTAGGGGCCGCCGAGGACGAAGCGCTTCTCGAGGCGGAAGTCCACGCTCTGCGTCCACTTCGGCGGGTCGCCCCCGCCGACGTACAGCGTGCAGGTCGTCCAGCCGGCCGAGCAGTCCGTGACCTCGAAGGGGAAGCCCGAGCCCGTCGTGACGAGCGTCGAGAGGCGGAAGCCCCACGGAAGGTCGGCCAGGGCCGACAGCGTGATCTGGTGGTCCTGGGCGAGGTTGCTCCGCTGCTTGAAGCCGTAGGCCGGGTCGAGGGCGTTGGCGCTGTAGAAGTCGTTCCCCGTCTGCTCGGCCTTGCCGTAGACGTAGGAGAGGGAGGCGCTCCACCCGTTCTTGTAGGGCTTCTCGACGACGGCCTGGAACGACTGGAACCACGACTCCTTCGTCCTCGACAGGTTCGCGATGGCGAAGCCCGGGACCTGCCGGGCGCCCCAGTCGCACTCGGTCTGGCCCGCCTTCTTGACGGCGCAGGTCCAGGTCAGCTGGTTCTCCGAGTGGACGTCCGTATAGGCGGCGGAGGCGTTGAAGAGACCGAAATTCTGCCGGATGCCGATGCTCCACTGGTTCGACGAGGGCGGCTCGAGGTTGTCGTTGTTGAAGAGATAGGCCTCGGGCTGCCCCGCGATTCCCTGAGCGACGAGCTGCCGGAGGACGGCCGGGTCGTAGTAGGCCGGGTTCCACTTCAGGGCCGGCCGGCCGTCCTGCGGGCTGCCGTCCTTGGAGAACCAGATCTCCGAGCTGTTCCACTGGGTGCGGTACTTCTCGTCGAGCATGTCGTTGAAGAGGGTCCGGTCGGCGTAGATGCCCCAACCGCCGTGGACGACCGTCTTCCCCTCTCCCGTGACGTCCCAGGAGAGGCCGAGCCGCGGCTGGATCATCCCGGTGTACGCGGGCCGATCCGTCCCGTCGGTGAAGTAGTTCGCCGGGTAGAGCGGCCCGTAGCCCGCGACGATCGCGTCCGGCGTGACGTAGTCGTTGTTGTACATGTTGGTTTCGTAGTCCCAGCGAAGGCCGATGTTCGCCGTGACCCGGGAGCTGAAGCGCCAGTCGTCCTGGAGGTAGATGCCGAACTGCGTGTTCGACGCCGAGAGGTCCGGGTCGCCGAAGCCGAGATTCGCCCGGTACGGCATGTCGCCCGGAGTGGAGACGTAGAGGTCGGCGCGGTAGGAGTAGAGAGGGTTGACGTTGATTTCCTTGATCGCCGTGTAGTCCATGAAGTCGACCGCGAGGCCCGCCTTGAGGACGTGCTCACCGGCCCACTGCAGGTTCAGCAAGGTCGCGTCGTCGCGGAAGGCAAAGCGCTTCTGCGTGAAGTTCTGCTGCGAGTCCTTGCTCCCGATCCGCATCAGGCCTTCGTAGTTCTGCCCGTAGATGCTCGAGTCCTCGGGGACCGGGTTCCACTTGTAGTTCTGGTAGCTGACCGTGGCCTCGTTGAGGACGTTCCCGAGGATGATCGTGTGCTTGCCGCGGACCGTCCAGACGTCGTTCTTGACGTTCTCGGCGGCCTGATAGCTCGTCGCACCGCCGAAGCCGCGGATGTCGGTCTCGTGACGGTAGTCCCCGGAGACGTCGACGTTGGAGCTGTCGTTGAGGGTCGCGGAGAGCTTGCCGAAGAGGAGCGTCGACCGGAACTCGCTCGGGTAGAGCCCCTCGTACTGGGTGAAGCCCTGCCGGAAGGCCGGGGACCAGGCCCCCCACGTGTCCGGCCGGACCTCGTTCTCGCGGTCCTGGGAGTTCCCCTCGTAGGCGGCGAAGAAGTGGACCTTGTCCTTCACGATGGGGCCGCCCAGGCTCAGCCCTGGCTGCCAGCGGGTGTATTCGGGCTTGACGGCTTCATACCCGCCCTGGTCCGCCTTCCGCTGCGTGACGCCGTCGATCGCGACGAGGCTCTTGTTCTGGTAGTAGGCGAAGACCTCGCCGTGGAGATCGTTGCCCCCGGACTTCGTCACGGCGGTGATCACGGCGCTCGACGCCTTCTGGTACTCCGCCTTGAAGTTCTGGGTGATGACCTTGAACTCCTGGACGGCGTTCTGCGGGAAGGGATTCCCCTTGCTGGAATCCTGCCCGACCGACCCCCCCTGGAGGATGTCGTTCTTGTAGCTCGTTCCGTCGATGAAGACGTTCGTGTTCATCGAGCGCTGGGCGCCGTAGCTGAACTCCTGACGCTCCTCGTCGCGCGAGATGCGGACGCCGGGGGCGATGACGGCGGCGTTCAGGAAGTTCCGCGACGACTGAGGGAGCATCTGGAGCTGGTCCGTGCCGACGTTCGTCCCGATCTCCGACGTGATCCGCTCCACCTGGGCCTCGGCCGACGTGGCGACGACCGAGATCTCCGCGGCGAGCTTGCCGGGCTTCAGCGCGATGTCCTGCGTCAGGCTCTGGCCGACGCCGACCTGAATCGCCTTCTTCCAGGGCTCGTGGGCGCCGGTGGCGACGGCGACCTCGTACCTCCCGGCCGGGACGACGAGAACGTACGTGCCGTTCACCGCGACCGCTGCCGAGGATCTTCGCGCCGGACGCGGTGTTCACGGCCGTGACCGTGACGCCGGGGATCGGTCCCTGCGAGTCGGTGACCGTACCCCGCACCTGGCCCGTCGTCGTCTGCCCGAACGCGGGCAGGGCGACGAGGGTCACGGCGACGAGGACGACGGCCGGGATGGTCAGGAGGGCCTTCAGCCCTGCGTTTCGTCTCATGATGCCTTCCTCCTTCGAACGGTTGAGCTGTTGGATGCGGGATGGGAAGCGGACGCGACGCGAGGCGGCCCGGTCGTGGCGTCCGCCCCGCGACCTCCGGTCGATTCCCGGAGGACGAGGCGGATCGGAAGGACCTCGCGGGCCGCGTGCGAGGCTCCCTCCCCGGAGAGCTCGACGAGGAGCCGGGCCAGCGCCCGCTCGCCGAGGGTTCGGATGTCGAGGCGCACCGTCGAGAGCGGAGGGCTCGCGAAGCGGGCGATCGGGATGTCGTCGAAGCCGGCGACGGCGATCTCCTCCGGGACCCGCACGCCCGCGCGCCGGAGCGCGAACAGGACGCCGATCGCCATCGAGTCGTTCGCCGCGAAGATCGCCGTCGGCCGCGGCGAGAGCCGGACGAGGGACTCTCCCGCGGACTGGCCCGACTCCTCCCCGAAATTCCCCTCGATCTCGGTCACCGCGTCCGGCGCCACGCCCGCCGCGCGGAGGGCGTCCCGGCACCCGCGACGGCGCTCGGCGGCATCGAAGTTCGACGCCGGGCCCGTGACGAAGGCGAGGCGCCGGTGGCCGAGGTCGAGGAGGTGGGCGACCATGGCCCGCGCCCCTCCCCGGTTGTCGACGTGGAGCGACGCGTGAAGAGCGATTCCCGGGGCGGAGTTCAGGAAGACGACCGGAAGCGAGGGAGGAAGGCAGCCCTCGAGCTCGCGGGGCGAGGCGTTCGGCGACATGACGATGACGCCGTCGACCCGTCCGTGCATCGCCCGCAGGACGTCCCGGGTCTCGGCGACGTCGCTGTGGGACGAAGAGACGAGGACGTGATACCCGGCCTGCCTCGCCGTGAGGTCGATCCCGTGGATCACCTCGGAGAAGTACTCGCCCCAGATGTCGGGCAGGACGACGCCGATCGTGCTCGTCCTGTTCGTGATCAGGCTGCGCGCGGCTGCGTTCGGCGAATACCGGAGGCGCGTGACTTCCGCCTCGACCCGGAGCCGGGTCGCGTCTTTCACGACGGCCGTCCCGTTGACGACGCGGGAGACCGTCGCGACGGAGACCCCCGCGGCCTGCGCGACGTCCCGGATCGTGACACCCGGCGGCGGCCGGCCTCGGCGGCGCTGCGTCCGGCGTTGCTGGTCCCGGGGGGCGGTTCGGCGACGCCGCGTCATCGCGTATGTAATCGTTTACATGGGAACGGTACCTCCGCGCCACCGGCGTCAATCAGGTTCACCGGGGATTCCCACCCGGGCTTCCCGCCGCCCGGAGCCGGCCTCCCGCTCCCCGCCGGGCGCGATAATCCCGGCCCGTGCCGCCCAGCCCCTCGCCAGCGCCTTCCCGTGCTCCTCCGCCCCGGCCCGCGAGGCGCGCGCTGAGCGTCGACGTTCCGGCCCTTCTCCTCAGCCTGAAGCTCTCGGCCGCCACGGCGGCCGTGCTCGTCGCGCTCGGCCTTCCGCTGGCCGCCTGGCTCGCCTTCTCGACCGCCCGCTGGAAACCGCTCGTCGAGGCCGTCGTGGCCCTTCCGATCGTCCTCCCCCCGACCGTTCTCGGCTTCTACGTCCTTCTCCTGCTCGGGCCGCACGGCCCGGTCGGGCGTGCCGTCGAGTCCCTCTTCGGCGCGCGGCTCCCCTTCACCTTCGAGGGGCTTCTCGTCGCCTCGGTCCTCTACAGCCTTCCGTTCGCGGTCCAGCCGTTCGCCGCCTCGTTCGCGGCGGTCGACCGGTCGCTCCTCGAGGCCGCCGCCTCTCTCGGCGCCTCCCGCTTCGAGGACCTTTCACCGGGTCGTCCTTCCCCTCTCCCGCGCCGGGGTCGTCACGGGCATCGTCCTCTCGTTCGCCCACACCCTGGGCGAGTTCGGGGTCGTCCTCATGATCGGCGGGAACATTCCGGGAGAGACCCGGACCGTCTCGGTCGCCATCTACGACCACGTCCAGGCCCTCGACTACGACTCGGCCGGTGCCACCTCGCTCGTCCTCCTCGCCGTCTCCTTCGCCGTCCTCGCCGCCACCTACGCCCTGCAGCGCCGAACCGTCTCCGCATGGCCGCACCGCTCGAAGCCCGCTTCGTAAGGCGGTTCCGGGGAGGGCCGGCGATCTCCGCCGACCTCGTCCTCCCCGGCGGCGACGGCCCCGTGACGGTCCTCTTCGGCCCGTCGGGCTCCGGAAAGACGACCGTCCTGCGCGCCCTCGCCGGGCTCGACCGCCCCGACGAGGGGACGATCGCCTGCTGCGGCGAGACGTGGCTCGACACCTCCCGCCGGTCTGTTCCTCCCGGCCCGCAGGCGCCGGGTCGGCCTCCTCTTCCAGGAATACGCCCTCTTCCCCCACCTGACGGCGCACGAGAACGTCGCGTTCGGCCTGCACGGGATCCGGGCCGCCGAGCGGACCGGCAGGACGGCCGAGATGCTCGCCCTCCTGAAGCTCGAAGGCCTCGGCGCGCGCCGCCCGTCCGAGCTCTCCGGCGGCCAGCGACAGCGGGTCGCCCTCGCGCGCGCCATCGCCCCCTCTCCCCGCCTCCTCCTCCTCGACGAACCCCTCTCGGCGCTCGACGGACCGACCCGCGAAGAGCTCCGTGGAGAGCTGCGCGCCCTCCTCCTCCGGCTCGGCGTCCCGGCCGTCGTCGTCACGCACGACCGGATCGAGGCGCTCGCCCTCGGCGACCGGATGGCCGTCATGGTGGACGGCCGGATCCGGCAGCACGAGCGCGTGGCGGACGTCTTCGAACGCCCGGCCGACCGGGAGGTCGCCCGCTGCGTCGGCGTCGACACCGTCCTCGCAGGCCGCGTCGTCGGGGCCGGCGACGGCCTCGTCACGGTGGAAGCGCACGGCCTGCGCCTCGCTGCCGTCGACCGGGGGCTGGGAGGAGACGTCTGGGTCCTCCTCCGCGCCGAGGACGTCGTCCTGGAACGGGGCGGCGGCGCCCGGAGCAGCGCCCGAAACCACCTTCCCGGCGTCGTCATCGCCGTCACCCCCGAGGGACCGCTCGTGAGAATCGTCCTCACCTGCGGGGGCACCCGCCTCTCGGCCCTCGTCACCCGTGCCTCCCGGACCGAGCTCGCCCTGGAGGATGGCGCCGAAGTCTTCGCCGTCATCAAGGCGCCGTCGATCCACCTCGTTCCGCGGGCCTGAGCGGCTCGCGCACACCGGCCCTCCGCTGCGACCTCTCTCGAACCCCCGGCGCCCGTTCCTCCGTACAGTCCTCCGAAAGAGGAATGAGCCCGATGAACGACACCCGCCCCCGCTCCCTCCCCGCCGCGTCCTCCGGCCCTGGGCCGCGGCCTCGACCAGTCCCGCCGCGTCTTCGTCAACGTCCTCTTCCTCGTGATCGTCGTCGGCCTCCTCGCCGCCGCCTTCTCGCCGGGGGCCCGAAGGTCCCGAAGGGGCCGCGCTCGTCGTCGCCCCGAAGGGCAACCTCGTCGAGCAGGTCGCGGCCCGCTCGCCGCAGGACCTCCTCGCCGGCCTCGCCGGCAACGGTCAGGGGAGACCCTCCTGAAGGACGTCCTCGACGCCCTCGCCGCCGCCAAGGACGACAAGCGGATCTCTTCCGTCTACCTGAACCTCGACGAGATGGGCGGGGCCGGAATGACGGTCCTCGAGGACGCCGCGGCCGCCCTGCGCGACTTCCGCAAGTCGGGCAAGAAGGTGATCGCCGCGGGCGACGGCTTCGACATGCGCGGCTACTACCTCGCCGCGCAGGCCGACGAGATCCTCCTCAACCCCGACGGCATCGTCCTCATCGAGGGCTTCGGCCGTTACCGGACCTACTACCGGGAGGGAATCGACCGTCTCGGGATCACCTGGAACGTCTTCCGCGTCGGCGAGTACAAGTCGGCCGTCGAGCCCTACCTCAGGAACGACATGTCTCCCGAGGCGAAGGAAGCCGACCTCGAGTGGCTCGGCGACATCTGGCGGGCCTACCTCGCCAGCGTCGCCAAGGCGCGCAAGACGACGCCGGAAGCGCTGACCGCCTTCATCGAGGGAATGCCGGAGCTCCTGAAGGCCACCGGCGGCGACACGGCGAAGATCGCCCTCGAAGCGAAGCTGGTGGACAAGCTCGCCGCCCGCGACGAGGTGCGCAAGCGAATGATCGCCCTCGCGGGCGAGGACGAGAAGTCGAAGTCGTTCAAGCAGGTCTCGATGGCCGACTACCTCGAGGCGCTCGGCACCGACAGGCCCGGAGCGAACGGGAAGGGCGACAAGGTCGCCGTCGTCGTCGCGAAGGGCGAGATCGTCGACGGGTCGGCCGGACCGGGCCGGATCGGCGGCGACTCCACCGCGGCCCTCATCCGGAAGGCCCGGCAGGACGAGAAGGTCAAGGCGATCGTCCTCCGCGTCGACAGCGGCGGCGGCAGCGCCTTCGCCTCCGAGGTCATCCGCCGCGAGCTCCAGCTCGCCCAGGAAGCGAAGAAGCCCGTCGTCGTCTCGATGGGGAGCGTCGCCGCCTCGGGCGGCTACTGGATCGCGACCTCCTCCGACGAGATCTGGGCCAGCCCCGAGACGATCACCGGCTCCATCGGCATCTTCGGGATGTTCCCCACCGTCGAGAAGCCGCTCGCGAAGTACCTCGGCATGCACGTCGACGGCGTCGGGACGACCTCCTGGGCCGGGTCTCTGCGGATCGACCGCGAGCTCAACCCCAGGCTCGGCGAGACGATCCAGACGATGATCAACCACGGCTACGAGGAGTTCCTGACCCGGGTGAGCACGGCCCGCAAGATGAGCCGCGACGACGTGGACAAGATCGCGCGCGGCAGGGTCTGGAGCGGCGCCGACGCAAAGGAACGCGGCCTCGTCGACAAGCTCGGCGGCCTGCAGGAAGCCATTGCCTCCGCGGCAGAGAAGGCGAAGCTCGGCAAGACGTACCAGGTGACGTACGTCGAGAAGGAACAGTCGTTCAAGGAGAAGCTGATGGCGGGCCTGTCGGTCCGGCCACCCGGGTCGCCGCGGCGTTTGGCTATGTCCTCGCGCCGGCCCCGGAGCCGGTCAGGCCCGGGCGCCGCGATCCTTCGGGCCGTCGCGAACGAGGCCGACCGCCTCTCCGTCTGGAACGACCCCGAGGGAATCTACGCCCACTGCTTCTGCGAGGTGCAGTAGGCGCGGACGGCGCCCCCCCCCCCCCCCCCCCCCCCCCCCCCCCCCCCCCCCCCCCCCCCCCCCCCCCCCCCCCCCCCCCCCCCCCCCCCCCCCCCTGTACCCCCCCCCCCCCCCCCCCGGCCCCCCCGCTCCCCCGGGACCCCCCCCCCCCCCGGCCCCCCCCCCCCCCCCCCCCCCCCAGCCCCCCCCCCGCCCCCCCCCCCCCCCGGCCCCCCCCCCCCCCCCCCCCCGCCCCCCCGCCCCCCCCCCCCCCCCCCCCCCCCCCCCCCCCCCCCCCCCCCCCCCCCCCGCCCCCGCCCCCCCCCCCCCCCCCCCCCCCCCCCCCCCCCCCCCCCCCCCCCCCCCCCCCCCCCCCCCGCCCCCCCCCCCCCCGCCCCCCCCCCGCCCCCCCCCCCCCACCCGCCCCCCCCCGCCCCCGCCCCCCCGCCCCGGCCCGCCCCCCCCCCCCCCCCCCCCCCCCCCCCCCCCCCCCCCCCCCCCCGCCCCCCGCCCCCCCCCCCCCCCCCCCCCCCCCACGCCCCCCCCGCCCCCCCCCCCCCCGGCGGCCGGGCCCCCCCGCCCCCGCCGCCCCCGCCCCCCCCCCCCCCCCCGCCGCCCCCCCCCCCCGCGCGCCGCCCGGCCGCCGCCCCCCCCGCGCGGCCCCCCCCCCCCCCCCGCCCCCCCGCCCCGCCCCCCCCGCCCCCCCCGCCCCGCCCCCCCCCCCCCGCGCCCCCCCCCCCCCCCCCCCCCCCCCCCCCCGCCCGCCCCCCCCCCCCCCGCCCGCCCCCCCCGCCCCCCCCCCCCCCCGCCCCCCCCCCCCCCCGGCCCCCGCCCCCGCCCCCCGCCCCGCCCCCGGCCGCCCCCCCCCCCCCCCCCCCGGCCCCCCGCCCCCCCCGGCCCCGGCCCCCCCCCCCCCCCCCCGCCGGCGGCCCCCCCCCCCCCCGGCGGCCCCCCCCCCCCCGGGCCCCCCGCCCCCCCGGCCCCCCCCCCCCCCCCCTACCATCGCCCGGATGGACGCTGCCCTTCTCGATGAAGCTCGCGCCTGGCGCGACTCCGATCCCGACCCCGTTACCGCCCGCGAGCTGGACCGCCTCCTGGCGAGCGGTGCCGAAGACGAGCTTGAAGACCGCTTTCGCGGCGAGCTCGAATTCGGCACCGCCGGCCTGAGGGGCCTGCTCGGCGCCGGGCCGAACCGGATGAACCGGGCCGTGGTCCGCCGGGCCACGGCCGGGGTCGCCCGGCACCTCCTCGCGACGGTGCCGGACGCGGCCCGACGGGGCGTCGTCGTGGCCCGGGACGCCCGTCGCGGCAGCGACGCCTTCGCCCTCGACACCGCCGGGGTCCTCGCGGGGCACGGCATCCGCGTCCACTACTTCGTCGACCTCGCCCCGACGCCGCTCGGCGCCTTCGCCGCAAAAGAGCTCGGCGCGGCCGCCGCGGTCGTCGTCACGGCGAGCCACAACCCGCCCGCCTACAACGGCTACAAGGTCTACTGGGACAACGCCGCGCAGATCGTCCCGCCCGTCGACGCCGGAATCGCCGCCGAGATCGCGGCGTCGGGCCCGGCGAACGCGATTCCGTTCCTCTCCCGGGCCGACGCCGAGGCGCGCGGGCTCTTTATCCCTCTCGGAGACGACCTGGCCAACCGGTACCAGGAGGCGATCTCGGCCCTCGTCCTCCATCCGGGTCCGGGACGCGACCTCGGCATCGTCTACACCGCGATGCACGGCGTCGGCGCCCGCTTCACCCTCGACGCGCTCGCGCGCGCCGGCTTCTCGAACGTCCATCCGGTGCCCGAGCAGAACGAGCCGGACGGCGCCTTCCCCACCGTCAGCTTCCCGAACCCCGAGGAGCCCGGCGCCCTCGACCTCGCCCTCGCGCTCTGCGAGAAGACGAACGCCGACCTGCTCCTGGCCAACGACCCCGACGCCGACCGCCTCGCCGCCGGCGCGCGCGACCGGGACGGCCGGATGCGCCTCTTCTCGGGCAACGAGCTCGGCGTCCTCCTCGGCGCCTACTGCCTCACGTGGCGGACGCCACGGCCCGAACGGCCGCTCGTCGTCACGACGATCGTCTCCTCCAGCCAGCTCCGGCGCCATCGCGCGACCTCGGCGCGGCCTACGCCGAGACGCTGACCGGCTTCAAGTGGATCGAGAACCGCGCCCTCGAGCTGGAGCGGACCGAAGGCCGGACCACCGTTTTCGGCTACGAGGAGGCGCTCGGCTACTCCGTCGGCGACGTCGTCCGCGACAAGGACGGCATCTCGGCGGCGCTCGTCTTCGCCGACCTCGCCGGCTGGTGCCGCGCCCGGGGAGTGACGGCGTGGGGCTACCTCGAGGAGATCCAGCGGGCCCACGGCCTCTTCCTCTCGGCGCAGAAGAGCGTGACGATTCCGGGCGCCGAAGGGGCCGCGACGATCGCGGCGGTCATGGACGGCTTCCGCGCCGCGCCGCCGGCCTCGATCGGGGGCCTCGCGGTCGTCGAGACCCGCGACTACCGCGCGGGCGTCCCCGGCCTGCCGAAGTCCAACGTCGTCGCGTACCTTCTGGAAGGCGGCTCGCGCGTGACCCTTCGCCCCTCGGGAACCGAGCCGAAGATCAAGTACTACTTCGAGCTCCGCGAGTCGCCTACGGAGGGCGAGAAGCTCGAAGCGGCGAAGGCCCGCGGCGAAGAACGCCTCGCCGCCCTCGTCGCCGGATTCGTCCGGCTCGCCGTGGAGCGGGGGCAGCCCGCGTAGGGAAGCCGCCTCCGGCGCACGGCCCGCCGAAGGCGAAGGCGGCGACTCTCGCCCGAACCGTTTCGCCTTGACGCGGGTGCTACCGTTTCCCGCTTCATGGCCGCGACGCTTTTCTCGAAAGTCTGGGACGCCCACACGGTACGGATCCTCCCGACGGGGCAGACGCAGCTTTTCGTGGGGCTGCACCTCGTCCACGAGGTGACGAGCCCGCAGGCGTTCGACATGCTTCGTCTCCGCGGCCTTCGCGTCGCCTTCCCGGACCGGACCGTCGCGACCGTCGACCACATCGTTCCGACCTCCTCGCAGGAGCGCCCCTTCGCCGATCCGATGGCCGAAGAGATGCTCGCCACGCTGGAGAGGAACTGCGTGGAGTTCGGAATTCCGTTCCACGCCCTCGGCTCCGACCGGCAGGGGATCGTCCACGTCATCGGACCCGAGCTCGGCCTGACGCAGCCCGGCCTGACGATCGCCTGCGGCGACAGCCACACGTCGACGCACGGGGCCTTCGGCGCCATCGCGTTCGGCATCGGCACGTCGCAGGTGCGGGACGTCCTCGCCTCGCAGTGCCTCGCGCTCGACCCTCTGAAGGTGAGGCGGATCGACGTCGACGGCGTCCTCGGCGCTGGCGTCACCGCCAAGGACGTCATCCTCGAGATCATCCGCCGCCTCGGCGTGAACGGCGGCGCCGGCTTCGCCTACGAGTACGGCGGCTCCGCCGTCGAGGCGATGTCGATGGAAGAGCGGATGACCCTCTGCAACATGTCGATCG